>CAKZYJ010000044.1 GCA_937884755.1 uncultured Flammeovirgaceae bacterium | reverse complement strand
CAAAGCTCGCTTATTACTTTGGCCCATCAAGCAGAAGTACGGCAAACAATTATCCTGGGCCGACTTGTTGATGTTGGCAGGTAACTGCGCGCTAGAATCCATGGATTTTGAGACGTTCGGATTTGGCGGAGGCCGTGAGGATGTATGGGAGCCCGAAGAAGACATCTACTGGGGTTCGGAAGGCGAATGGCTAGGTAACAAGCAACGCTACAATGGCGCTACTGCCGCCGATCAGGAACTAGAAAACCCGCTGGGTGCCTCCCACATGGGGCTTATCTATGTAAACCCCGAAGGACCTAACGGTAATCCTGACCCGGTTGGTGCTGCTCGTGACATTCGTGAAACTTTTGGCCGTATGGCGATGAATGACGAAGAGACCGTAGCCCTGATTGCCGGTGGTCATACCTTCGGAAAAACCCACGGAGCTGCCGACCCGGATAAGTACGTCGGTGCTGAGCCCGAAGGAGCTGGTATTGAAGAAATGGGAATGGGTTGGCATAACTCCTACGGCAGCGGTATGGCGGCTGACACTATTACCAGTGGTTTGGAAGGAGCCTGGACGCAGACTCCTACTAAGTGGAGTAACCTTTACTTTGAGAATCTATTTAAGTACGATTGGGAACTTACCACAAGCCCAGCCGGAGCCCACCAGTGGCGTCCGAAAGGTGGTGCTGGTGAAGGTCTAATTCCTGATGCTCATGATCCAGCCTTGAAGCACGCTCCTTTTATGCTGACTACCGACATTGCGCTGAAGGTAGATCCAGCCTACGAGAAAATCTCTCGACGCTTCTACGAAAACCCCGATCAACTGGCCGATGCCTTCGCCCGAGCCTGGTTTAAGCTGACCCACCGCGATATGGGACCTAAGTCTCGCTATCTCGGCCCCGAAGTACCGGAAGAAGATTTGATCTGGCAAGATCCGGTTCCGGCGGTTGATCACGAGCTAGTGAACGATCAGGATGTGGCTGAACTGAAAAGCAAAGTACTGGATTCCGGACTTTCTGTTTCCCAGTTGGTATCAACTGCCTGGGCTTCGGCTTCTACTTTCCGCAATTCGGATAAACGAGGTGGTGCCAATGGTGCTCGTATTCGTCTGGCCCCCCAAAAAGATTGGGAAGTGAATAATCCTACTGAACTGACTAAGGTGTTAGATACTCTAGAAGGGATTCAGCTGAGCTTTAACAACTCTCAGACGGGAGGTAAGAAGATTTCTTTGGCCGATTTGATTGTACTAGCCGGATGCACCGGAGTAGAAAAAGCAGCCAAAGATGCTGGTGTTGACATTAGTGTTCCATTTACCGCCGGACGCACTGATGCTTCCCAAGATCAAACTGATGCGGAAGCTTTTGCTCCGCTAGAACCTAATGCTGATGGTTTCCGCAACTATCACCGTAACCGCGATAATTTCTCAGCTTCAGCGGAAGAGATGTTGGTAGACCGCGCTCAGTTACTGTCGCTGACCGCCCCGGAGATGACGGCTTTGGTAGGTGGTCTGCGCGTACTAAACACTAACTACGATGGTTCTCAGCACGGCGTATTCACTGATCGGCCGGGAGCCTTGACTAATGACTTCTTCGTGAATGTGTTGGACTTAAGCACCAAATGGTCAGCTACCTCGGACGAACAAAACGAGTTTGAAGGCCGCGACCGAAAAACCGGTGAAGTGACGTGGACTGGCACCCGTGCCGACCTAATCTTCGGTTCCAACTCCGAGCTGCGTGCATTGTCGGAAGTTTACGGCAGCAGCGATGCTCATGAGAAGTTCGTACAGGACTTTGTAGCCGCCTGGATCAAGGTAATGAACCTGGATCGCTTTGATTTGACTGCGAATTAATCCAGCCAGTTTCAACATAAGCTTTAAATGGAAAGGTAGTCCGCAACTGGCTACCTTTTTTTATTTTTTAATGCATTCTAACGGTTAGGCTATGCGTAGTGCGATCGATATGGAGCATTATCGTCACAGCCATTGTTAGCAACAGTTATTTTAATTCATTTATATATAGTTCCCATCCGCATTTTTGTAGTGCATGTATAACTTCAAATACATAAATATCTTTTCAGGTTATTTGCTCCGTTTTTTCAACGTATTTTTATGTTCCCTTTTTTGACAATAAATAACGAAACAGTTAATCCAACAACTATTAAAAACATAGCGATAAACAGGCTTAAATTGACAAGATGAATATCGGCACTTACCGGGAAAGCGAATGTCTTTTCAATGCCCGCTACTTTACCATCATGAAATTTTTTAAATTCGGGATTAGTAGACAATTCCAACATTACCCTACGGCTTTTGTATCTTACGAGAGAGCCTGTAGTCCATTCTCTTGCGTTTTCAATTCCCCACACCTCAGGAGCATCCATTAGTGATGTTCCATTAAATATGGGATAACTACCTCTCTTGATTAAAAATGGCCCTACAAAACTTGTATAATCGGCAAGAGCCTCTTCAGAGGAACTAAACGTTTTTCCATTCACAGTTTTTGGAATATCATTTGTTTTTATGACATTGACCATGATGACAGGTTTGCCATCATCTTCTTCCATAAACGAACGCATTTGCTGGAACTCACTATCAGAATAATCTTGCTGTAAGATTTTAGTGTACTTTTCTATTTCTTGCGCTGATAATCGACTGGTAAATAAACCATTCCATATCAGAAATGAGAAATACAGTGCACCAATACAAACCCAAAGTATTGTTAGTTTATTTTTCATTTCAGTTTTGTTTTTATTTGAAAACCAGCAGGCCGTATTATCAGCCTACTGGTTGATTTTTTTAATTTAGACAATTACGTGCCAGATCGTCAAAAGCACTTATCTCGCTTGTACATTCCAATGTTACATTAAAATAAGGCTGATTGTTGGCATCGTATCGTGTGACCATGTATGTTGCAGGAGTATTATTTAGTTGCAGTTCTCTTAGGTTATACTCCCCAGTGTCAGAATTGTCAAGGTCTCCAACTTTCATCGTAACGCCGTCCTCTAATAGAATACCTTCTACCCAAAGACCTTCTCCATAATCCTCCTTGGGATCCAATTCCCAATTTTGATAGCCTTTTCCATCTAATACCCAAGCATGCTTTACCCACCATTCGCCAGTACCATCTCCTTGCATCAGTTCTTCACCACTTCCATTGAGATAAACTGCATTGGGATGAAAACATACAGTCTCTCCATTCGCCAATGTTGTGCATTCGCCAGGCTCAACTTGTGGAGGACTGATAACTTGTCCATTCACTTGCATTTGCGCATATACCGTAACCCTTTTTGTGGCGGCATCAATGTGCGTGTCATTGATAGTTGTAATTGGCACAGGAATACTTGGATTATTATTAACTCCAACCCAATATCCTTCATGGTCATTGAGGTCAGAACAGACTCTTATGATGGCATTTTCAACGATGGTAATGGCTTCTTGTGGATAGCCTTCTGCAATTAAATTACTAATAAAAGCATTGTTAGCACTTTCATTACACCTTGTTTCGGTATTGATGGCTAAGTCATTTAGAAAATTGGTAATGTTCGCTTCTTGGGTTTCTTCTAAGCTACTTAGTTCATTGGTTTCTTTAATACCATTGGCTAACCAACGCCCCCCTTTGTCTAAAGGGTCAAGTTGTGCTAAGGTACTTTGATAGTTTATAATTTCTACTGTTAGCGAATCATCTTCATCGCAAGAGGTTAGTAGAATACCAATACTAATCAATAGTGCTAATGCAAATCGAAAATTCATTTTATTCATTTTTTACTGGTTTGAAATTTTGTTACGAAATCCAATGCAAATGAATAATCATTTTGAGTCTCTTAGTAGATGAAATAAAGTGAACTGAACATCTTTCAATGTGAATTGAACAACTCTCACACTAATAGTAGATTCTTCTTCTTTTCGTCATTGCCGCTAATGGTCTGTGTACAAAGCGAATTTTCATTCACTATTATCAGATTACATTATATCCAAATAAACACAAAAAGCGGTTCGAGGTGCCACCCAAACCGCTATTGCTTGTACACTCTTGTTGGCAGTAGTTAATTTATCTGATGTTTTGTGAATCCTCCCATCACTTTACCCATAATTCTTATTTTACCCCATCTTGGTGTCATTCTAAGGTTATAGACCAACACTTTCGTTAGAATCCCGGGTAAAATAGTTGATTTACGTCCTATTGCTTGAATTATAGGAACCCCAATATCCTCGGATCTCAAACTCATATCCATCTTCATATTCGCTCTGTCAGCAAAGCCGCTTGCTACCGGTCCTGGGGCTGCTGCTAAGACGTCAATTCCTTCATTCTTCAACTCAAGAGCCAATGCCTCACTCAAAGATTGCACATAAGCCTTCGTTGCAGCGTAGTTTGCAGCATTTGGCACTCCCTGAAAAGCAACCATAGAACTCAAAAAAACAATGGCCCCTTTTTTTGATTGTTTCTTCATCTTATTGGCAAAGTAATGAGCCATAATTAAGACGGTTTTGCAGTTCAATTCCAGCATATTCATCTCTTGTTCGATATCGGAGTTTATGAACTTGCCCGATGTGCCAAAACCAGCATTTAGTATGGCAATCCCGATTTTCAGATGATCGATTTCTCTCAAAAGAGTATCAATATCTTTCCGGTTAGAAAGGTCTCCTTGAATTGGAATGCTTTCCGTTCCGTAGTCATCAAAAAGCTGGGTACTCAGCTTTTTGAGTTGCTTTTCTCTTCTCCCAGTTATAACTAGCTTGAACCCGGCTTCGCCAAATTTGATAGCAAGTTCCCTTCCGATGCCGGATGTTGCTCCCGTGATAAGAACCCATTCGCCGTAGTTCTTTCTGAGTCTTTTTATTGTTTTTTGTGATATTTTCATTGGTCTACGTTTTCAGATTTTAGTTTTATTTGCGCCAACCATTCATCGTGAAGGCGTTCCAGTTTCTTGGGCACAAAAGCTTTTTGAAGTAAAGTCATAAAGCCATGTTGAGACTCACTCGTAATCAGTTTGCAACCGTTTTCGGTAGGGATAATAAGCCAAGCGTGGTATCCCCGAATGTTTTTCCTATTAGATTCCCAACTCAGTCGGCAAGGAGCATCAAACTCCTGAATGGTGGAAGTAAAGCCCAGCCCCATCGTTTTCCAGGTAAAGACCGAATTTTCGGAAAGCCGCCCTTCAGCATTGTCTATGAGATTCAGATTGCTCGCTCCTTCATAGTAATTCTCCCATTCATCGGCCTGTATGAGTACCGTCCAAACCGTTTCAGCGGAGGCAGCTATATCAATTTCATTGTGAACAAAAAACTTTGATTCTTCCGGCTGGTAATCATCAGGCCAGAAAATTTCCTGGGAGTTTGGGTAGCTCCGTTCAACAGATTTTTTAACCGAGTAACAGCCGGTTGCCGATAAAGCACTAATTGACAGTAAGAATATCTTACCTAATACGGTTATATTTATTTTATTTCTGTTTTTCATAATTATTAAGATTTTAATAATGGTTGACCATAAAGAGCTTGAATCAAAACATATACAGCCAGGAGGGTATACAGGAATGCTAGCCCCACGGTTAGTCGAGTATCTTTCAAGACATAGAAGGCAACAATGGGCAACACCTGAAGAGCGTGCATTCCAACGAAATGGGCTACCCGAGGATCTCCGTATTCACGACTCCAGTTTAAAAAAGGAATGACTGTGCCCCCAGAAGTAGCTCCTATGGTATGCGAGAGATTTGCCCCCATGACAAAGCCCTCCAGCGAGAATACAAAGAAGAGTAGTAACCCAATTCTTATTGACCAAACATAGTAATTCGGTAGTTCGGGCAAGGGAGCCTGAAAAAAACGAATTGCCAAAATGAGTGTGATGAACGAAACCACCGTTGCGGCAAAAGCCATTGACATATATAGACCGGCATAGAAGGGAGTAGATACGTTGTAATGCGATAATTGTCCTCTCCCGGCTTGAAGGCCTATATACAGAATTTCAAACCCCAGCATGAATGTGATTATCCAACTCATGATTTGTATGCCCTTATCTTGTTGCAGGTAGCTCATGAACCAGGCAATGGTCCAGCTGTACGCGCCGATGGAGAGCGCAAACTTTATGGGCTTAAACCACGCATTGGTTCCCGACACCTCGATGGAAGTTACTTGGCTGAGTATGATGAACAGACCGGCCAATATGAAGTTGATCAGTCCAAAAATGAACAGCAATTCATTTTTGGACTTTAAAGAGCTAATGAAGTCCATCTTACCTGAGTTGAATGTTGACAATTACTGTGGCTCCCTCGGTAACAGTGATAGCAGCATCTTCAAAATCTGGAGGGCCTAATTTGATTCTGGCATCATTGGCAAAACCAATAGGTTCTTTGGGAAAGCCAACGAAATTTGTCTCCAGTTTTTTGTTATCATTTTCATCCTGAAAAACTACTGCCCCATAAGTGCCACTGGGAACCTCTTCTAATAATACTTCCATCTCACTTTTGGTGACAACAATGTCTTTGCCCTTAAACTGTTTACCGACTTTTGGGAAGTTGTTCTTTGTAAAAATTCCCGCGGAAATGAAGCCTCCAAGCTCAGTTTGTATTCCGCTGACTTTGAAGAGCACGTTTCCTGTCTGAGCTGGGAGTGAAAAGCTGAGTAGCAGTAGAGCTACAATTGATACGATTGATTTTACCATGTTTATTAAATTTGATTACATGGCAAATGTGCGGACTGATGGCCACTAAAATCGATAACAAATGTTTAGGTATTCAGGATAGTCTACTTTTTTTTATCCTGCTAAGGTGAATGGGGGTAATACCCAGATAGGAAGCAATCATGTGCTGTGGTACCCGATTGTGAATATTCGGAAAAATTTGGTTCATCAGGTTATATCTCTGCAATGGCGAAAGTGTATACAGGTGTTCAATGCGTTTATCCAGATACGTGAAATAATATTCAGCGATCAACCTACCCAGTTTTTCTCCTTCCTGCAAGTGTTTATAACCCCAATCAATGCCTTCTTTAGGCAGTACGATTACCTCAGTATCCTCCATAGATTCCAACAGGTAGCTAGATTTTTCTCTTGTCAGAAAAGCTCGGTAATCAGCAATGAATTGGTTTTCTATGGCAAAATGAACGGTATGTTCTGTACCAGCAAGATCAATAATTTTCACTCTGATTATGCCCCGTTCTATGAAATAAACCTCGTCAATAATCTTTTCATCCTGGCTCAAAATTTCTTTCTTCTTGAACTTCCTACGATAACACATTGACATAAAATTAATTGCCTCCCTCTCCGAGAGTGTAATCATTTGAGATATTGCGTTCTTTAGAATCTCCATCGTTTAATTACTGCCAACAACCAGACAAACTCACCATTTAGTTTAAACTATAATATAGACGAATCTAGCAATTTGTGGATATTTCTAAAAGCTTGGTCGATAACCCTAACGTAAATTTTCTTAGCTTGATGATGGTGGATTTTTCTGCGGTAGTCCTGGTATGGCACTTCCGGATCACATCGCGATCCGGATGCCCTGTTGCAGGTGCAAGCCCCCTTTCTTAGACTACTAATTTGGTGCAACCTTGCCTGGACGAGAATATTTCGCTCGACGTTCTAGACGTATCTGGACTGATTCAGGTCGAAGCATCTATCGATGAACTAGTGAACCGTATTGAGGTGGTGCAGTGCTACGAAAAGAAGTACGACGGAACCATCATGTGGCAGAACTGGCGATTAGTTCACGGCACTGCTACGTATATATTCGTAAAGAATAGCTAGCTACTTTATTTTCCTAAATGTCTGAATTGACCTTACTGCATTAGGGTCGTAGAAATTCTCAATCGTAATAATATCGTCTACCTTATTGAACTGATATTCGGTATAAGCACTATTGCTGGATAAATGCCAGCGCAGTGCTATTTTTTCGGAATGTAAGCGGTAGTCATATGAACCAGTACCCGCTTTGGGCAATAAGTTACCACTTCTGATTTCCCGGCCCCGGTCTAACAACATAAATTCTTCATCCAAAAAAGTCAGCGTATCACTCAAGGTAGAAACCTCCACCCATTTTCCGGTCAAAGGTATCTCGTTACCCGAATCATCATCAGAGCAACCGATGATAACTATTACAAGCATGAACACTAGCTTCTTCATGGATGTTGAATTTACTACTAAGACTCAGAACATGACTAATTAGTTGCAATGAGAAATAATTATTCACTATCATCGCTGACTTTTTTTAGCTTGGATCGGCCACTGTCATTTACTTCTACTTCAGCATCACCCTGGTACTCTACCCGGCCTGCTCCGCTGATCTGTGCTTTTAGCTGACTATCTACCGCCACGCGGGCTTCAGAAGCGGCCCGGATGTCCACTTTAGCTCGATCTACCTGTAGCGAGCGTGCATCCAGCAGCGCCGCCCCTCCTAAATCGGCTTTCAGATACTGGCTATTTCCATTTAGCTCAGCCCTGGAATCGCCGGTCAGATTAACGGTTACTGAGTCTCCCCCCAATTCTGCCTCTACTGTAGACGACCCTGATAAGTCAAGGGCCATACTCTGCTGAGGAAATGAACTAATTCTAGCTTTCACCGGTCCTTTCAACGTAGCTCGGTTCAATCGGGGCATTTCAATAGCAACATTATAAGCTTCACCACTTCTGCCGTAACTTCCGTTATAGTAAAGCACCAATCGCTGGTTGGTCACATTGGCTTTCATCCGATCCATCGGAAGTTCACCGGGCTGAACCTCTACCCGATGGTTGTTCTGCTGGCTAATACTCACTCGGAACGGACCTCTTACTTCTATTTCCTCAAATTCCTCAAAATCTAACAGATAAGCAGCTTCTCCACTTTCAGTCTCATAACTGTCTACCGAATCTATGGCAATATTATCTTCTTCCGAACCTTCGTAAAAGCTATTTGCGGAACTTTCCGAAGAGTTCCTCGAAGAGTTTTCCGAGGAACTCTCCGATAAGTTATTATTTTCTCGCTTAGGGCAACTTATACATTCCAGTCCGTTCGCCGTAAACATAAAGGTATTACCGGGAAGGTCAGAGGATCGGAATCCGTAGCGATAAAGCGTATTGGTCAGAATATCCGTAAGATCACGATCTATTTGGAACGGTCGATTGTAGGGGATATTTAAGGTCATATCCAATTCCTGTCCCCTAAATTTTGCGCCTTCCTCAAAGGTAACCACCGGAGGGAATGAAACTACCGAGTCCTCTACCGCCACTACGTAGCTAACCATCCGCGCATTTTCAATCGCCCGGTTACGACTGCTGCCTCTGGCCTCAAATGTCTTCTGCAATTCGTAGGTATCACCGGCAAACCCTACCAGCCGCAGATCCACTAAATCTGGTTCATCGTAATCGGCATAGCTGCTCAAGGTCAATATGGCGGTTTGTTCACCAATCGGCAAGGTTTCGGTATCGGTAAAGCGAGCTTCTTCCCTGAAATCCATAATGACGGGTGGAACCGTAGCGGCTAAACCAATCAAACTGACGAACCAGATACCGACGGCGGTCCAGACCACGGCAGTACTTAACATACGGCGACGGGCAATGACGGAGATACCACTGATAACTATTCCGAGAGCTGGTATCAGTAATGCGATCCAGGCAAATATTAGTCCGGCTCCCGAAATACTGTTTCTCAGTACATCCATCGGAATATTTAACCCAACCACATAAGATTGAAAGGTGGCTATTCCTAAGGTAACTCCTCCAGTGAACAATAAGGAGATTAACACCGCACCACCGATCAACACCAGAATTAATCCGAATAATACCCGAGCTGCATCGCCCAGAAACATCAGGAAGGGCCCTAACGCTCGACCAAGATTTGTAAAAATGACCGCGCCCAGCCGGAAGGGAAAGCGCACCGCTTTAAGCAGGGTACTCTCCTCCCCAGTCGGGCTTACACTAAAGTTTTTTTTTATACTGGACTCAATGTTGGTGAGTGTCACCGGCTCCCCCTTCATCTGCATTTTATCGGTCAGGGTCTTAGCTTGAGGGGTGATCAGCCACAGTACAATGTAGATGATTAGCCCGGCACCACCGAAGAAGATAGTCAGCACGAACAGCAAGCGAATTACGGTAGGGTCAATACCGAAGTAAGCCGACAGACCGCTCGCTACTCCCCCTAGTACTTTGTCATCTGGATTACGAAATAGCTTCTTAATCTTCTCATTCTGCTCCAGGTCAGGCCGACCTGGTACTACAATCCAGAATACGATGTAGGTGATAAGAGTGATGGTGCTAAGCACTCCCAGTGTAGTGAACGCATCAGCGAATAAGAACAAAATCAGTAATAAGCGAACCCAAAGTGGATCAGTACGGAAATAGTGGGCTACTCCAGCCGCTACCCCGCCCAAAATCTTACGCTGAATATCGCGGTAGAGCCGTCGCTGCTCTTCTGGCTCTTCACCAAAAATAGCGCTACCGGGCTGAGGTTTCCCCCCAATGTAGTCTTCTTCGTCGCCATAGTCTTGAGCAGCAAAGTCTTCTACACTGCCCATCGTGGCTACCACGGCTTCTACATCATCCTGCGTGATTACTTGCTTAGAAGTGCTAAGCTTCTTCAGGAAAATCTCGGCAATACGGCTTTCGATATCATCCGTAATCTCTTTGCTGTCTTCGTAGTTGGAAAAGTAACGGGTGATTGAATCGAGATAGCTGCGCAGCAATTCGTAGCCATCCTCTTCCACATGGAAGATTATACCGCTGATATTGATACTTATATTTCGTTTCATGATTCTTTTGATTTTTGGGACTCGGCAACCGGTTGAACAGTTCCGTTATGGTTGGTTGTAATATGATTCGTTGACGCGACCAGTTCTTCCCAGGTGGTTTTTAACTGGGCAAGAAACTCCTGACCAGCCTCAGTCAGCTTGTAGTACTTGCGGGGCGGCCCTGATGTAGACTCAACCCATTGGTAGTCAACCAATCCGGCTTTGCGGAGGCGAGTAAGAAGTGGATACAGCGTACCCTCCACTACCATAATCTTAGCGGAAGTCAGTTCTTCCAGCATATCGGAGGCGTACACTTCGCCTCGGGAGATAATGTGCAGTATGCAGTATTCCAGAATACCTTTTCGCATCTGCACCTGCGTATTTTCAATTTTCATGAATCCATTGGTTAATGTTCGGTTAAGGTAGCGTGGGCTACGGTAAAATTATTCATTGTTGGGTTCGGGTGTTATATGATCAAAACTAAGTACTCGGGCTATTTTCCACTCGTCGCTTTCCAGCAGCCAGAGGTGCGTGAAGCGAGCGGTGGTTTCGTAGAATTGGTGCCTCCCTCGCTGAATGGCTCCGTAGAGAGTACCGTTATTGTACAGCGGAAACACTTCCAGGCTACCCTTCACCAGTTCACGTCGGGTTGAATTTTCACCGTTCTGGCATAATCCGTCCCGCATGCTAGCCACAAAGTCGGCTTTTGAATGATCAATTCCTGCTTTATCGTGGTAGAACTCAAAGTCTTCCGCCACTAACTGCTCAAATTGACTTATATCGCACTGATTAAAACCCACCTCGAATAACAGGCTATCCTTAGCTTCAAGCGTGGTAAATAGTTCAGATGTTTCTCCGATCTGCGCTTGGGCAGAAGTCAGAAATCCTACGAGTATCGCGATAATAATCAGCACTAATTGAATAATGAGTTTTGATTGAGATAGCAGTTGTAACATAGCAGTAGGTAAGGGTTGGGTTAATGTTGTTATCTATTGTAAAGGTATCGTATAGTACTTTGTTATACAAGGTATCTGGTAAGAAAGTTACATCAGTCCAGAAAAATTATCTCAGAAAACCAATTCTAAAAAGTATATACATCTCATAATCAGGATATTACAATTATAGATTTAGCTGTAAAATTTTTTTTCTATTTTAGGATTCGCTCAATTTTCCACCACTTTCTATAAATCAGTATGCTTCAATATTTGCGTTTTACTGCTCTGTTTTTCTTTCTAACCGTAGTAATCTCCCCTCGCGTTTCTGCCCAATCTGCATCGCCCACATCAAAAGAGCTACACTGGCAATTTCCGTTACCTCGCACCCATACAGGAATGCTACTGGGGAATGGCGTTCAGGGTTTAATGATTTGGGGGGAAGACTCTCAGTTAAATATTACCATTGGTAGAGCTGGTTTCTGGGATCATCGCGGGGGCAATTCATTTTCAGCTAGTACAACGTACCAGGAAGTTCGCCGCCTGCTGGAAGCCAAAGATGAGGCGGGCCTGCGGGAACGATTTGCCGGGCCCGATAAGCCAGAAGGCAGTCCGGAACGCCCCTACCAGATTGGTGGTGGCAGACTAGAAATTAGCTTTCCTGCTGAATGGACGCTCTCAAGGGGCACCATCAACCTTACTGAAGGTTTAGTGACAATCACACTACAAAATACCAGTGGGCAGACCCAGAGTCTACAGATACGACAGGCAGTGAAAGACGAATTCGCCTGGATTGAGCTACCGCCTACCCTGGCAGAAAAAGCTACTACTACACTTGTACCTAGTTGGGAACACGTAGGCGAAGAGTTGAGCCACTTGGGAGTAGCACCTCCTGAGACCTGGAATAATAATGATAAGCCTACCCGCCAGGGGTTTGTACAAACCCTACCGGATGATGCCCCACTGGCATTAGGCTACACTATTTCCGATCACCGAATTAGTATCGCCAGTGATTTGGGCACGGATGCCAAATCTCAAGTAATTCAAAAGCTAAATCAAGAAAACTACTCCGAGCTTAGTCAGCAAATTCAAGACTGGTGGGCTAGCTACTGGGCAGATGTGCCTAAAGTGACGTTGCCCGACCCTGTACTCCAAGAAATTTACGACGGAATCTACAAACAGGCTTGTGTCACTCCCCCCCACGGAGTAGCCGCATCCCTGCAAGGCCCCTTTAACGAGGAGTACCGGCTACCACCCTGGAGCAACGATTATCACTTTAACATTAATATTGAGATGATTTACTGGCCGGCCTTAGCTACCAGCCGAGCCGAACATCTGCAACCCATGTGGGATCTATTGTTTTCCTGGATGCCCCAACTGCAGGAAAACGGTGAAAACTTTTTCGAGACCGAAGGGGCCGTGATGCTACCTCACGCCGTAGACGATCAGGGTAAAGTGGTAGGTACTTTCTGGACTGGCACTATTGATCAAGCCTGCGCTGCCTGGATGGCTCAGTTAGCCTGGCTACAGTATCGCTATACGATGGATGCTAGCATTCTACGGAATACCGCCTGGCCGCTACTGACCGGAGCGTTTAATGGCTACTGGGGCATGATAGAAGAAAAACCCGACGGAAGTTTCAGTCTACCCGTATCGGTAAGTCCCGAGTTTAGAGGTTCCCAAATGAATGCCTGGGGCGAAAATGCTTCTTTTCAACTGGCTGCGTTGCATATGCTAGCGCAGATTCTTCCCCAAGCAGCCCAGGTGCTAGATCAACCAATAGACGAACGATGGCAGCAGGTAAGCGAGAAGCTCCCTCCCTATGCCCTGGTAGAAGGCTACACAACCTTAGAGTACGAAGGAAATAAAGTGCAACGAATTGGGTTGTGGGACGGGATGGATTTGATTCAGAGCCACCGCCACCACAGTCATCTGGCGGCTATTTATCCATTCGTAAGTATTGACCCCTTCGCGGAGGAACATCGAGAAATCGTAAACAATAGTCTACGACAGTGGACCATGCAAGGACCGGGATTGTGGAGTGGTTGGTGCGTCCCCTGGGCAGCCTCCCTAAACGTCCGAGTTGATCAGACCGAAGCCGCAGTCAACTGGCTTCATTTTTGGCGAAATACTTTTGTGAATGAAGGCCGAGGAACACTACATAACGCGGCTTTTCCCGGTGCTAGTCTGATCTATCATCCGGTTTGGAGCAAAACCGACCGACCCAACCAAGAAATTATGCAGCTTGACGCTGGGTTTGGGGCACTCACGGCCGTACTGGAGCTTCTGGTTCAGAACCGTACTGACGGCATCCATGTCTTTCCTTCCTTACACCGCGACTGGCGCACAGCATCCTTCGACAATGTTCGGGCCGAAGGGGCTTTTCTAATCAGTGCCGAGGTAGAAGATAATCAGGTACAGCAAGTCAGGGTTAAGAGTTTGGCGGATGGTAAGCTAAAGATACATCCTAACTTAGGCGAGCAATGGCAAGTAAACGGAGTGGCACAAAGTGGCCCAGTCCTGGAGTACGACTGCGAGGTAGGTGAAGAATTAATTTTAAGTAGATAAACCAGTTATGAAGAATTTGCTCAGTTTCTGGATTCGTACATTAGTCTTCCTGAGTATAAAAAAAAGCACTTATAAGAGTAAATCTCATAAGTGCTAGATTTTCGAGAGCCCCCTGTCGGATTAGAACCAACGAAATAATGCTTACAAGTCAGTTTCTCTGGCCAGCTGTGCTTAGGAGGAATTTACCGATATTCAGTAAGGATTCCCGG
>CAKZYJ010000043.1 GCA_937884755.1 uncultured Flammeovirgaceae bacterium | reverse complement strand
AATCAGCAAAAAAACCGCGCACCTCCACCGACCTCTCACCGTAGGTAGCATCGCCGCCTGCCCCAGGAACCAAATGGGTCGCTTCTTCCACTGTCGCATATTCTGGCAAGATAGCAGCCAACGGAAACGGACTAGTTGCATTCGGGACTGCCGAACCCTTGAGGTGCGACAGTACTCGGTATATTCGGTCTCTTTTCGTATGAAACTGATCGTAGCTTCGCTGGTCGGCCAGCATAAGGATAATTAGCATGCATACCGACATAGAGACAGCGAGTCCAAACACATTGATAAAGGAAAAGACTTTGTACTTGAGGATGTTCCGAACACCTACTTTGAAGTAATTTTTAATCATAGCCACATGATTTAGTGGTTGTACAGTAGTATTTCGCCTTAAAGCAAAGGGGCGGAAAAATTTAAGAGTATGAAAAAAGTAAAGGCGATTGGCCTTTTGCCCTCCGTATTTCTTTATCCATTCGCCATATAGCTCTTGTAGATCGCCCTGTACTTCTTCTAGTAAGTGCGGCGCACAGAAACTTTCCAACAAGCGATCAATCCAGCGAGGTGGATTTGGAGAAGATTGCCGCTTCATATCGTCTTCCACTGGAGAGCCTGCGCCGGTATCTGCTGCCATAACTGCTCGCGGGTCTGCTGAATATCGTGGAGAATACGGCTACCAGCGGGAGTTACCGTGAAGAAGCGTTTGCGGCGTCCGCCTCGTTCGGCAGTAGCTCCCCCCATCCGAGAATTGACGTAGCCCTTTTCTGAGAGCCGGTGTAGGGTAGCGTGTACCGCACTAATGCTGATACTGCGCCCAGTTTGGGCTTTAATCTCGTGAGTAATGGCTACTCCGTAGGCTTGGTCGTAGAGTAGGGCTACTGTAAGTAATACTACTTCTTCCAGTTCACCAATATAGGTTTTTCTCATAGCTTAATTTTGGCTAGGTGATTGAAGCAGGGCGCATGGGGTAAATATTTTAAACTCCCTGCGTCCAGCTCCCAGTCCCTCGCCCTTTATTATTTCAAATTGTGTAGAACAAATCTTTTACCAACGCTCAGAATAGTATTTAAGGGCTATTTTGATAAAAATGAAATGTTCATGACCGGACAAAGTTGTACGCAGGCGGACAAAGTCTATGTTAAGAATGATCAGATTTCAGTGATTCGTCTTCTGATAAGAATAATGCTTAGCAAATGCATCTCACCCAAACCTGCATTGGCACAATAGCTCTTCGTGCTGTTATCAATCTTGTAATTAATACAGGAATCCAAAGAGCCAAAGAGGTAGAGATCGGCCGACCGGATATTCCAGATCATCCTTCACTACCCATGCCTCAGCCAAACCTTTTATTTGCTTTTGGCCTTTTTTCCGACCACCTATCTCAAAGTGGTATTTTTGGTCAACCACAAAGTCAGTTTGAACCGAGTGTTCCACTAGATGCATAGCACTTAATTGATTATTAAAAAATACTTCTCGCACAGTGAAGATCTCCGGTGGCGCCTCGGATAATGCGTACAACAGGTTAGTATTATTGAGGTAAACCTTCTCTGGTTTTTGTAGTGTAGCCACCCCAGAGCCTGTCGCAAAAAGTAGGTGAGTGAGCCGTGCATCGTGCAGAAAGTGCAAATAATTACTGATAGTGGTACGATGCAACTTGGTCTTATCAGACAGGCTGTTAATGTTCGGTTTGAACGGTACTAACTGAGCTATCACATACAAAAGTTGGAGCATCTTTTTGGCATGGCGAATATCAAAGCCTTTTAGCTCGGCCATATCGTACTCCACTATGGTTCGCACCAGTTGCCGGAGCCGCTCCTGATAACTATGAGGATATTCCCGATAAAAGGGATAATAGCCTTGAACTAAATAGTCTTTCCAATGGGCTAATGGCTTGAAGTCCTCGGGAAACCGATCCCTTAAGTTGTCGGTCGTCAATAACTCCGACAAGGAAAGTATTGGCCACTGCTGCTGATGGTACAGTGCCAGATACTCTCGGTACGATAGGCCCGGAAGTTCATACATCCTTACTCTTCGGCTTAGGTCAGCTTCTTGCCGAGATATGTCAATAATAGAAGAGCCAGTAAAGACAATTTGCAGATCAGCGTAGCGGTCGTATATATTTTTGATTTCCCGCGCCCATCCAGGATACTTATGCACTTCGTCTAGTACCAACACTTTACCACCTTGTTGAGAGAAAGCTCGGGCTGTATCTACTAGCCGATGGGTAGTGAAATACAGTTCATCAAGCGAAAAATAGGCTGCCTCTCGGGTAGGTAACCCTCGCTCACGAAGCCACTGTAGCAATAATGTGGTTTTACCTACACCGCGAGCACCTTTAATACCGATAAGTCGCTCGTCCCAGAGAATAGTATCGTAGAGACTGCGTTTAAACGATCTTGCTGTCTGACTAATTAATCTTTCCGATACCTCTAGCAATTCTTCCATTGTTTATTATTGACAAAAATGCATAAGTACTTGTGCAAAAGTATGATTTTTTTAGCTATTTACATATACAAAATATTTAGTCCCCTCACCGATCAAGAACAGTATGCTGGCGAATAAAAATCAGAAGCAGTTTGATAAACCGCTTGGGCTGGCTAAGTTGTTTTGGCATAAAGCGAGCTAACCAGTGGCTAAAGTAAAACACTTCTCTACACTTCAGGAATATTGCCGGGGTATCGGCATTTCATCACCCCGAAACACGCACTTTGATATCCGTAGCTTTGAGGAGAATATGAAGACCGTTCGGCCCAAAATGCCACCTTTCAAGCACGAGTTCTACGCCATCGCGCTTAAGCTGGAAGGAGGAGGATTTGCCGCTACCGGAAGCTATGATACGAAAGACACCAAGGCCACTATCTTTTTTAACTCACCCTACCAGATCATTCACTGGGACATTGCTCCCAACTGGAAGGGCTACTACATTATGTTCACTGAAGATTTCTATCGTAGGGCGGGACAAAGCAAGCGCATCACTGAACAGTATCCGTTTTTGCTGAGCGATAACACCTTTCCTCTCTCGGTAGCACCCGACCAAGCTGAATTGTTTTATAAAACATTTACCGATATATATTTTGAGCATCAAAGTCGACTGCCCCATCAGGAAGACATTATTTTTCACTACGTCAATATTTTGCTGCTCAAAACGGCCCGTCTGTACTATCAACATCCCAAATCAGAAAGCTACACTACCCAGCAACGGGACTCGGATCTGAGTACCGTCTCGCAGTTCAAAACGCTGGTTGAAACCTCCTTTTACCCTCACCAGGTTTACCAACAGCTTACCCCCCATCAGGTGCAGTTCTACGCCGAGAAAATGAACCTTCACCCTAACCACCTGAACGCGGTAGTAAAACGGATTACCGATAGTCCAGCTTCCAAGCTTATTCAGCAGCACGTACTCTCGCTAGCTAAATCCAAACTGCAATCAACTGATGCTTCGGTGAAAGAGGTTGCCTACGAACTGTACTTTAGCTACCCCAATCACTTCTCTACTTTCTTTAAAAAACAGACCGGAATGACCCCGGCAGCTTTCCGCAAGCAGTAGAATTTCGGCTCATCTTTCAATTGCGTAGGTCTTGCTTTGAAATGTGTAGTTCTTGCGGATAGGTAAGGCCGTATCTTTATAGTGTACTTGATAATCAAGCGTTTATCTTCAACTAAACCCTAGGAACCATGAATAAGCAAGCAACTATAATCATACTTATCGGCCTTACAGTCATCTTCACTAGTTCAATTTTTCACCTTACTAAAAACCATAAAACCATGAATAACACTGCAATAACATCTCCCGAAACCAAAGACCAAGAAGCTATCCAAAGCCTGATGCTTACGCTATTTGCGGCTACCGATAATCGCGATTGGAATGCCGTCAAAAACACGATGGCTGACTCGGTATACACCGATTATTCGGCACTAGGTGCTGAGGCGGGATTTGCCACTCCTGAAGAGATTGTTAGCGGATGGCAAGCTATGTTACCCGGCTTTGAGAGAACTGTGCATCAGCCCCATAATTTCGCCATTTGGGTTGCTGGCAATCGGGCTACGGCCACGCTGGACGCCATCGCTACGCATTATCTAAACGGTGACTACTGGACAGTATTTGTCGGCTACGATACTGAATACATTCAGGAAAACGGCGACTGGAAACTAGCCCGAATTGATCTGAGTCTGTACGACCAGACGGGGAACCAAGCACTTCCGCAACAAGCGATGGAAAATGTAGGGAATGGAAATATCCTGGAGTTGGTAGAAGCCAAGAATACAGATCCACTAGAAAAATTCTTTACCAGCTTGGAAAACCAAAATCTAGAAGAAGTATTAGCCAGTTTGACCGATGATGTCGTGCAGGAAATGTCCTTTGCTCCCAAAGATTTTCCTAAGTCATTGAATGGAATTGAAGCTATGCGTCAGCAGTATAGCGGAGTGATGGATTACACCCAGCAGTACGAGCGAGAATATTTTGGAACGGCTGATCCGAACGTCGTCATTGCTAAGTTCAGTGGAACCATTACCACCAGCGAGGGAAAGCCCTATAACAACTCCTACGTCGGCATTTATACTATTTCGGAAGGCGGGAAAATTGAGCGATTTGTGGAACAGTTTAATCCTAATATCCTACTAAGTGGCTGGCCAGGATTACAGCCTGAAACCTACTCAGTGCACCAAGCAGGAGCGGAGCGAGGTTCAGGGGTGGAAATGCAAGACGTAACCTTTGCCAGCAATGGTGTAAATCTGAAAGGACACTTATTCTTACCACCGAACTTCAAAAGTAATCAGAAGTATCCGACAGCTATCGTGACTGGAAGTTGGACCAGCGTGAAGGAGCAAATGCCCGATGAGTACGCCAGCCTGTTAGCCAAAGAGGGCTTTATTACTCTCACTTTTGATTTTACCGGTTTCGGAGAAAGTGAAGGACAACCTCGGCAGGTAGAAGATTACCAACTAAAGATTACGGACATTAAAGCAGCAGTAGATTATTTGAGCAGTCACCAGAACGTAGATACCGAACAACTATCAGGACTAGGCGTATGTGCTAGTTCCGGTTACATGGCTCACGCTACCGCGCAGGACGCTCGCATCAAGCAACTGGTACTGGTAGCGCCCTGGCTACATAATGCTGAAATTGCTCGCATGATCTACGATATGCGCCCCGGTGGAACTGATGGACTGTTGGTAGCTGCCCAGGAAGCTAAACAGCAATACGCCGAAACTGGTGAAATGGAGTACGTGCTAGCCGCTAGTGAACTAGATCCGCTCAGTGCCATGTACGTTCCCGAGAATGCCTTTGACTACTATCTGAATCCGGCCAAAGCCGCCGGTGCTCAGTACGACAATCGTTTTGCCGTGAGTAGTTGGGAGCCCTGGTTAACCTTTGATGGCATCAGTGCTGCCGAAGAGATTGATCAACCGGTATTTATCGTGCATAGCGAAAGCGGAGCGGTACCCCAGGGTGCCCAAGCCTTCTACGATCAATTGAAAAACTCCAAAGACATTGTTTGGTTGAATGACTACAACCAGCAGCAACTTTACTTTGAGCCAGAAGCGGTAGAAGCGGCCATGAGTGCGGTAGTAGATTACCTTCAACCATCATCCGCTCGCCAATAAGAAGTACTAATTCACTTTCACTACCAAGCTACGGGCCGTAAAGGTTCGTAGCTTTTTGTTTGTACTCTCACTACAAGTTGGTGAGTGCGGATACCTTTCTCGTTAGTCTAATTTCTGGCTCTCAAAAAATAATTTCTTTTTTTCCGACCGTTTCGCTGGGCTGCTGCGTCCAAAGACCGAACATAAACAATTACGAACATGGAACTATTAGAAAACAAAGTAGCTACGGTCTTTGCCGCTAACGGAGCTATCGCTCGAGAAGTATCAATCGCCCTCGCCCAGAACGGAGCCACCGTGTTCCTTTCGGGAAGAAACCGAGAAGCGGTTGAACAATTGGCTAATGAGATTAATCGCTCTGGAGGAACCGCTAAGGCCTACCAGGCTGATGCGACTAATGAAGAAGAAATTGACGCATTTCTGATGAAAGTGGTGGAGGAAGCCGGACGGTTGGATATTGCCTTTAACGGTATCGGGCTGCGGGCGCAGGAATTACAGTTTGGTACTCCCAGTACGGAACTACCGTTTGAGAAATTTATGGAAGCCCAACGGGTACATTTAGGCTCCCAGTTTTTAACCGCCCGAGCGGCAGCCAAGCATATGATGGCTGCTCGGTCGGCCGGAACCATTATTACCTTATCGGCTAGTCTTTCCCGCATTAAGATGCCGTTCATGGTCGGCATCACCGCCGCTTGTGCTGGTATAGAAGGATTAACTCGGGTGCTGGCGGCAGAATTTGGCCGAGCCGGCATAAAAGTCGTTTGCCTAAACTCTACGGCTTTGGTTGAAACCCGAACTATTCAGGAAACTCAACAGCTAAATGCCCAAGCTATTGGTATACCCGAACAAGTATTGGCTGAGCAACTACAGCAGGGTTATTTACTGGGAAAAAGTCCTTCTACCCAGGATATTGGCAAAATGGTAGTGTTCCTGGCCACCGACACCGGAGCCTTGCTGAATAGCCACGTGGTGGATGCTGACTTCGGAGTTCAGAGTGTGATTTGAAATTGGATGGTGATGAAAGGAATTACAAAAATAGGTAAGTGGATTTTCGCCTCCATATTTGCGGTCTTCGGCTTACTGCACTTTGGACCGCTGGAATTCAGCTTACCCTACATACCTAGCTACCTGCCGTTTCCGGCATTTTGGGTATACTTCTCAGGGGCAGCGCTCATCGCTTTTTCGGTGAGTGCCTGGGTGGGGAAGTTGGATAAACTAGCGGCCCTGCTGCTCGCACTGATGATGTTTTTGTTTGTAGTCTTGATCCATATTCCGGGAGCAATAGCCGGGGATTTTGTACAAACGATTGGTATCTTTAGGGATACTGCTATGATGGGAGCCGCTTTAATGTATGCGGATAAGTTTGCTCGGGATAATACATACGTTACCGCTTAATGCATTATTGTGAGATTCCCCTTAGTCCCGCCCCTTTACGAAGAGGATTAAGGGGGATTTTTTCTTTAAATCAACAAGAACCAATGAAAGAAGATACGCTCAAGAAAGCCATTAACGGCGATATCAACGCTTTTCAGCAGTTGTTTCTGGAATTTCAGGCCCCACTGAAATCATACCTCTACCGGCTGCTGACCGACCGCAATGATGTAGACGATCTATCCCAGGATACCTTCGTGAAAGCCTTTGATAAAATTGATACTTTTAGCGGGGCATCCTCGCTCAAAACCTGGGTATTTCGGATTGCGACCAACCTGGCCTACGATTTCCTCCGTACCCGCAAGCGTTGGGCTCCGGACGCGCAGGATAAAGCCCGTTCACTGGCGATGTCTACGCCCGAAATCGGGGAAGCTTTTGCCTACGTACACCGACACTCGTCCTACGGGGCGTACGATGTGCGGGAGCACATTGACTTCTGCTTCACTTGCCTGGCCAAAACCCTCACTATTGAGCAGCAAGTGGCTTTAATTCTGAAAGACGTCTATCACTTCTCGCGTAAGGAGATTAGTGAGATTATGGACAAGACCGAGGGAGTCGTAAAACATCTGTTATTTGATGCTCGTCAACTGATGATGGATATTTTTGATCAGCGTTGCGCGTTAATCAGCAAAAACGGAGTATGCCACCAGTGTACCGAACTGGCGGGTATCTATAATCCCAAGCAAACCCAGCGGGAAGAACTACTGAAAATCAAGATGGTAGCTGAAGCCGAAAGCAGCAGTAAGCGACGACTCTACGAACTACGCTCCCAACTAGCCACCGAGATTGACCCACTACGGTCAAAGGGAGCCGATATGCAGGACATCATTATGCAATGCACTCGGCAGGCAGTGGGTGAAGTAGAATCACTGAACTGACTTTTTTTCAAGCTACCAAATACCTATTTTGGCAGTTTAGATGGTTCATTTCTACCTAACATAAACTATGGATTAGCAATTGCTTTTCCGTTGTCCCAAGGGAAGATTTGCTGTCTGAGCGAAGCGAGTTTCAAAGCTTCCTAGATTTTTTGCATACTTTTTCATCAATGGAAAAAGTATGAGCCACCCGGCTTGAGGGTGAGATATTGAAAATTAGCTACTTATAAATCACCATCGGTAAAATTTAATCCATAGTCACGTTACCTAGTTAATTAACAGCCTAATGCCTATTTCCCGCAAAAACCGGTCAATACTTAGCCTTCTAGGCGTTTTGTTATTTTTGTTCTTAACCTCTCTGAACGTATCCGAAAAAAATAGTCCTGAAGACCAGAAGCCTAATGTGGTTTTGATTTTTCTGGATGATGGGGCCTTTGATGATTTTGCTCCCTTCGGTACGCCCCGCTACCCTACTCCCCACGTAGAAACACTGGCGCAGGAAGGACGGAGCTTTTACAGCTTTTACGTACCCCAAGCGGTATGCTCAGCTTCCCGAGCGGCCTTGCTCACGGGCTGTTATCCGGGCCGGACTAAGGTATTTGGGGCCCACGGCCCCAAGGCCCGAGGACTGGAACCAGAGTTTTCTACCATGGGCGAGGTACTACAGCAGAATGGCTACAAAACCGCCGTTTTCGGCAAATGGCATATTGGCGATCAGGAAGATACTCGGCCTTACAACCGGGGCTTTGATGAATCCTGCGGATTGATGTACTCTAACGATATGTGGCTACACCACCCCGAAAACCCCGAATACTGGGGACAGTGGCCGTTACAGTACTGGGAGAACGGAAAAGTTACTATTGACACCGTACAGATTGAAGACCAGAAGATGCTAACCACCTGGTATACCGAGCAGGCGGTTGATTTTATCAAGCGAAGCAAGGATGAACCCTTCTTTGTGTACGTGCCCCATTCTATGCCCCACGCCCCCATTTTTTGCAGCGACAAGTTTGCAGGAAAATCTGGTACCGGGCTCTACGGCGATGTAATGATGGAGATAGACTGGTCGGTGGGTCAGATTCACCAGGCGATTAAAGATCAGGAACTGGAAGATAATACGCTGTTTATCTTCATTGCTTCTGATAACGGTCCCTGGCTGAGCTACGGGGATCACGCCGGCATCACCCGTTTCCGGGAAGGAAAGGGTACTACTTTTGACGGTGGGCTGCGCAACCCCTGCATTATCAAGTACCCTGCTAGCATTGACGCTAATACGATCTCCCATCACACTTTTAGCTCTATTGACATACTACCTACCGTTTGCCACCTAACCGGAACTGAGTTACCGGAAAATGAAGTTGACGGCAAGAATGTGTGGGGCCTGATCACTCACGAAGATGAAGCAGAGAACCCCCATGACTACTACCCCTTCACCAACGGTAAGGAGTTTCAGGGAGTTATTTCCGGCGACGGCAAGTGGAAACTTCACCTACCTCACTCCTACCGTACCGTAGCCAAAGGTGGGAAAGGAGGTATGCCCGGAAAATACGTGCAGGCAAAGATTGATACGGCTTTGTTTGATATGGTGCATGATCCCTACGAAAAAAGCAACGCGCTAGAGATCTATCCCGAGGTAGCCCAACAAATGATTGAGTACGCCGAAAAGCATAAGGCCACGTTTTTCTCTGAATAGCCTATTGTAAGAACTGAGATTTCTACCCTGATTTATTGCTCCGTCTGAGCTATCTCGTAGCAACAACTAGTTCTTAGGCTAAGCTTTTTAGTCTATTCCTTGTATCGTTGTAAACTCGTGCGGGATGATTAGGACTACAGGCGTTGGTAGGGTGTGGTTCCGATCGCAGTGGGGTTCGGGGTACTGACTACTTTCGATCCCTACTGAAGCACTCGGATAAGTTCTATCGGTGTAGACCCTATATGTAGGAATTGAGAAAGGGAGGAATAGTAGTGAGAAGAAAAAACAATGACCCACCGGTAGCAGGCCATTGTCTCATCGGTTATGCAACCTCAAGCGAACACTAAGTCAGGAAACAGGAGCAGGTACCAGAGGGCAAGGAGCAGTAAGCAGGCGGTAGACAGTAAGTTTGGAAGGTAGAGTAGTGTATCCTCGTACCATAACAATACCCCTTTGCTCACCTTCTACCATATGCTTATTGCCTCCTGCTCCTTGCCCCTGCCTCCTGTCTACTGCTCCTCAACACTATTCTTTCAGGATGCGCAGGGTCTTACGCCGATCACCGTCCTGCACCTGCATCAAATACGCCCCCTGAGGTAACTCCCGTACATCTAGCTGGTGCGAACGCTCCTGGCTGTTCAACATCTGCTGCTGCATCAGTTTACCCGACAGATTGTAGATCAGTACGTGGGTTTGCTCGGTCTGAGATGCACCGCTAAACTCCAGGTTCACCCAGTCTTGCACGGGGTTCGGATACACTTGTAGTTGCCAAGCGGTTTCTTCTTGTAGTCCTGCTTCTGCTCCCATTATCGGGGTATCTTCATTGGCGGAAGTATTTTCGGTGCGGGCGACTGATGAGGCACAGCCGACGATATAGCCATTACTACAGTTGAACCGCTCTACTTCACACTCGTAGCCGAGCCGTGCTCCTTTGATGCGACCGTAGAACGGACGATCCGAGAGTGCCCAGGAAATGGGTACAATGGTGCCGGGCTGTACATCAGGGGCACCGGCGGCTTTGCATTGTCCCCTCTTGATCTGGTAGCCTTCGTCGTTAATGGCATCGGCGAAGATAGTGCCTCCATCCGAAGAAATCCCGGTGACTTCAAAACGCCAGTTATGCTTATACTTCAAACCAGAATGGGAACGGTTGGGCAACTCACTATTGTTCTTACGGGCACCCTGCCGTAGTGGCTTAATGGTGCAGTCGTTATGGATCTCCCAGGCCCCAGCTCTACCATCGGTTCGCATACCCGCGATGACCCCGACCACGTAAGTGCCTCGTTTACGGTTGAAATTGGCGTAGGTAGCCGGAGCGGAGGCTACTACCTCATCCAGATCATGCGGAAGTTCATCAAGGGCAAACTCACAGCTACCCTCAGAGGTCTTAAAAGTAAGAGTAGGGTCACAGGCCTCTTCGCTGGAAGCTTTCACCTTCTTTTGCTCTTCCCCGTCTTCGTCTAGCCAGGTAATTTTAGTGGTGTTAGCCCCTTTTACCGCATCAGTGGTGAAGTAGCTTAACCCAGGGGTAGCAATTAAATCCTCAGTCTGGTTAGTGCCTACCACTACGTAAGTATAGGGCACATCAAAATCATTGGGGTTGTATACCTCCCATTCCCTTTCCACTTGGGGATTACCCGAGCAATCAGCAGTGAGCTTGAGCGGTTCTACTTCGTCAGGAGGGCAAGTGGCCCCACCCGAGGCTTTTACTCGCTGTTGTTCTACCCCGTTTTCATCCAGCCAAAGGATCTTGGTAGTGTTGGGTCCTTTCACCGCATCGGTCGTAAAGTAGCTCAACCCTGGGGTGGCGATCAGGTCTTCGGTCTGATTGGTGCCCACCACCACATAGGTATAGGGTACATCAAAATCATTGGGGTTGGTGACGCGCCATTCTCTCTCCACTTTAGGGTTCTCCGAGCAATCGGAGGTGAGATTGAGCGGTTCTACTTCTTCGCCAGTACCCTCCACGATTACTGTTTGGGTTTGGGTAGCCTGATTGTTTGCCGCATCGGTGTAGGTCCAGGTGATGGTGTAGGAACCAGGCTGATCG
This sequence comes from uncultured Flammeovirgaceae bacterium, assembly GCA_937884755.1. Classification (GTDB taxonomy): domain Bacteria; phylum Bacteroidota; class Bacteroidia; order Cytophagales; family Cyclobacteriaceae; genus Tunicatimonas. The sequence continues at coordinate 2,775 of CAKZYJ010000043.1, read as the reverse complement.
TAGCTGAGGGGATCGGTGGTGGTGGCCGTAATCGGTCCTGAGCAGTTGTCGGTAGCGGTTGGGAAGGTGGTAATTTCCTCGTCTATCGCCAAGGTGAGTTCAGGCAGTGGGTCTGTATCGGCTACGGGGGCTTGGTCATCGCCTACCACAATGGTGACCGTATCGCCATTGCTACAGCCGTTGCCATCGGTAAAGGTATAGAGGATGTCATACTCCCCGATGCCTACGGAAGCCGGATCAAAGCTGCTACCACTGATGCCAGCACCAAAGAAGCTACCCCCTGCGGGGGACACGAAAGACGATAGGTCTACGGCTGCATCATTGGGGCAAAAGGGGCCTGCCGGGTTGAAGGTAACAACGGGCAGGGCATTGACCACAATATCTACCGTGGCCGTATTTTCGCAACTGTTACCATCGGTATAGCTGTAAGTTATGGTATGCGTGCCTACCCCTGCCGTGGTGGGATCAAATAAGTCACCATCCACACCTGAACCTGAGAAGCTACCGCCGGATGGGGAAACTAGCCCAGATAAGTCTACCGCTTCAGCGTCTATGCAGACGGGGTTAACCGACGTAAAGGTCACTTCAGGTAGATCATTAACTGTAATATCTACGGAAGCACTGTTTTCACAGCTATTAGCATCCGTGTAAGTGTAAATAATGGTATGGGTACCTACTCCAGCAAGGGTTGGATCAAAGTTACTGCCACTGATGCCTGAGCCGGAGAAGCTCCCTCCTGCGGGAGAAACCAAACCGGACAAATCAAGCGCATCAGTACCCGCACAGACGGGGGCAACAGCAGTGAAAGTAACTTCCGGTAAATCGTTCACTACAATGTCTACCGTAGCCGTATTTTCACAGCTATTGCCATCGGTGTAACTATACGTAATCGTATGCGTACCTACCCCAGCGGTAGCGGGGTCAAAGCTGCTGTCAGTGATTCCGGTACCCGAAAAACTACCTCCGGCCGGAGAGACCAAACCACTTAGGTCTACCACCGCATTGTTAATACACTGAGGATCAACGGCAGCGAAGGTAACGGTAGGCAGCGCATTCACTGTAATGGTGACCTGGCTTTCATCGGTGTTGCCGTTGGCATCGGTGACCACTAGGGTGTAGGTAGTGGTAGCCGTAGGTGTAGCGGTGGGATTGGCCAGGCTGGCATCGTCTAGTCCTTCGGTAGGCGACCAGGCGTAGGTGTAGGGCTGAGTACCATCCGTAGCGGCAGGATTGCCCCCCAGTTGTACCGATTCCCCCGCACACACGGTAGCATCGCTGCCCGCATCGGCTACGGGCAGGGCTTGTCCTTCGGAGAGGGTGGTGAAGTTCAGGGACGCCAGCCCGCCGTACGCTACAAAGTTATCCGCCGATGACTGGTTGGTAGCGGACTGCTGTTGCCAGCTATTGCCATCGTCGGAAGTAAAGGGCGCCAGGCTGCTTTCGGTGAGACCGTTGAGCTCGGCATCAAAGTAGTTCAAGCGCAAATTGGCATTCAGGTTTTGGTTGTTGGTTGGACTCACTGCAAACGAGCGGAAGATACCGTTATCCTGCGGCCCGGTGGGAGTATGGGTACGGGTAACGGTGGTGCTACCCAGATTGGCCCCACTGCTAATCAACAAGCCTAAGTTACCCGGATCGGAAGCAGCAGGAGCGTTCAGATCAGCGGAGGCGGTCAGGCTGCCCGGCCCGGCAGCCCGGCTGCTTTCCTGCTCATTCACCAGTTGTCCTGTGCTGCCCAAAGCCAGATTGCGGTTAGCGTTCAGGAAAAAGATCCCCTGCACGAAGCGCAGCCCAGCGGTCACGCTCACCCCATCGCGAGCTAGGGTGACCGTATCCGGATTATTAATGATCAGGCTATCCAGGTTGATAGGGCCAGTGCCAGTTCCGCCAATGGTTTGTCCGGCAGTACCAGCCAACGCTACGGTGCCCGGATTAGTAAATAGCGTAGCATCGCTTTCTTGCAATAGGTTGCCAGTGATCACTACCTTGCCTTGGTTATCAAAAGTGCTGCCCGAGGCATTTTGTAGGTCGCCCTGCACGGTAAGGGTACCATTTCCGGTGAAGGTGAGGTTGGCACCCTGGTAGAGGGCGGGGTTCTGCGCCAGGGCGGGCAAGACCACCAGGCTGCTGAGTATGAATAGAAGAAAAAGACGTTTCATAGGTTTATTAGTTAGAAGCCGTAGCTTCGGTTGGCTGATTCAGTAGGTTTTCCAGGGCTTGCAGACGCTGTTGCAGCGCGCCAAGTTGGTCTAATTGGGTTTGCTGAGTAGCATTTTGCTGGCTCAAGCGAGTGTTCTCGGCTTGCAGGGCTTCAATCAGTTCTTGCTGTTCCTGCACGGCCTGCACCAGCGGTACCACAAAGGTGGCATAGCTGAGTTGGTAGTGGTCTTTTTCGCTCTGAGGCTGGATGATGCCGTTGAAGGCGTAACCCAGTGCCTGAGCGACTTCCTCTACTTCCTGGGCAATAAAGCCCGTTTCGCGAGGCTGTTCTTCAGCAATGTTCTCATTGTCTGCCGCTTCTCCGTGCAGAAAGGTGTGCAATGCTCGGCGGTCTACTTGGTAGCTCACCGGGCGTAAGCGGGTCACAAAGTCTAGGCCGGGCACATCTTCGGCTACTTCCCGCTTAAAGCGCCCATCCGAGAGGTTCGACCAGGGTGCGTAGCCCCCAATGGAGGTCATGCCACTATTACCAATGGTGACGGTGTTATCGCCCCGGGCAGCTACATTAGCGCCAATGACAATAGCGTTGGTAAAGTTTCCATTTCTACCCGCCTC
>CAKZYJ010000042.1 GCA_937884755.1 uncultured Flammeovirgaceae bacterium | reverse complement strand
AAGGGGGATGATCAAATGGCTGGCGTACGTCTCTTCGGTATCCCAGTGTCGCCGAATGGCCGGAGAGAACTGATACTGGTCTATTTCAGCTAATCGTTCTTTAAATGATGCCAGCGAAGCTTCCTTGCGCAGAAGAACGTAAGTAAAGGCGCTCATATCAAAGAACACGTCTTCCCGACTAGTAGTCAGGTCCCACGAGAGTAGGCCGTCAAATAGCAGATTACTGTTGGCGGGTAAGTCTTCCAGAATGCCAGTTATCTGATAATACTCCTGATTAATCATCAGTGACTCTCCCAGAGCAGCTTCCAAATTATCTTTTCCAAAGTAGCGGATGGCGGTGGACTCAGTCAGTACCACTGAGTAAGGTTGTGTCAGAGCTTCTGTAGCTTTACCGTAACGCAGCGGGTAGGTAAATATGTCAAAGGCCGAGGCATCTGCTTGATAAAAGCGGGTTTCCTGAAAGGCTTCGGATAAATTAGGTTGAACGGTAGCAGAAACTGGATTGAAGCGAACTATTTCTTTCACCTCCTTAGTCGCGCTATTTAGTAGGCTCGCAGTACCTATGATAGTAGTTGCTATCTTCTCGTCGGAGTTAGCGGTTTGCAGCCGGGTTGAAAGACGGTAAATGCGGTCGGTTTGCTGATGGTGAGCATCGTAGCTGTACTCGTAACGAATATACTGGATAATCCAGAAGCAAGCAGCAATACCCACCCCCAACCCCACAATACTGATGAATGAAGTAGTTCGGTTGCGGTGGATAAATCGAATGGCGGCGGTAAGGTAATTTTTAACCATACTGCTTGGTTTGGGACTCTATTCGGTAGTAATGTCAATCGTTGTGCCAACTCTAGTATCGCCTTCAGGTCGTCATTTGACAGATGTTGGTAACGCGGGGTTGTCCGCCATCGGGCAATGATGTACGTATCCGAACAGAATTATTTTCGGGGAGAAAGAAACTTTTCTCTCTCGATTGATGGTATAAATCATCAATTTTTTCGGACTTTTTTGATAAAATCCAGTCAGTGAATATTCCCTAGAGTACTATCTTCTACATGTTAATATTTTTTAAGTATCTTATTAGGTCAACATTAACTAGCAACCCCTATGCTCCCCCATGAACTAGACCAAATACCGCCCTCCGGATGGCTGGGACTCAAGCGCTACTGGCGGAGCGATCTGGTAGCGGCTCTGAGTGTTGCGTTGGTAGCATTGCCGCTGGGGTTAGGCATTGCCGTGGCTGCCGGGGCACCACCCATGTCGGGACTGGTATCGGTGATTGTTGGTGGGCTGGTCACTACTTTTATCCGAGGAAGCCACGTAGCCATCAATGGACCCGCTAATGCACTGATAGTAGTGGCCATGGCTGCTTCGCAAAATATGAGTCTGCCGGGTGAATCGGGGTTTCCTTACGCAATGGCTGCCTTTGTGGTGGCTGGTGCCGTACAGATAGTATTAGGATTGTTTCGCATGGGTAAACTGGGCAATCTGGTACCTACTTCTACCATTCACGGTATGTTAGCGGCAATTGGTTTTATCATCATAGGCACCCAAATTCATCACGCCCTGGGTATCACCAGAGCCTCGCTTCCCGAACTAATTACTCATCCGGAGCTGCTATTGCAAGCTAATCCTTTCATTCTGTTTATCACGCTAGTTTGCCTGTTGATCCTTATCTTCTACCGTAACATTGATAATCGTTTGGTGAAACTGGTGTCGGCTCCTATGTGGGTGTTGGTGGTGGCCGTACCGCTCTTCTTCGGTTTCAGGACCCTATTAAATAGTACCACAACCGACCGCTGGCAACTGACTGATCAGTTTTTGGTACAGATACCTTCGGATATTACCGAAAGCCTAATCTTCCCAAACTTCTCCCGAATGGATGAGCCAGTTTTCTGGTTAACTGTTTTCGTGGTTACGGTGGTGCTCTCGCTAGAATCGTTAGTAATATCTAAAGCAATAGATAAACTTGACCCCTACAAGCGCAAGACTAACCTCAATAAAGACTTACTAGGTATTGGAGTAGCTACCGTAATATCCGGCTTTTTGGGTGGGCTTCCGGTAACAGCAGTTATTGCCCGTAGCTCGGTAAATATTACTAATGGGGCAGTTACCAAGTGGTCTAATTTTATGCACGGGCTAATTGTATTACTGTTCGTAGTGGCCTTCTCCGGATTTATTCAAAAGGTGCCGCTGGCAGCATTGGCGGCCATCCTACTGTTCACCGGATACAAGCTGACATCGCCCCGGGTTTACCAGTTGGCATATCATCAGGGTTGGGAGCAAATTACCATTCTGCTCGTCACAATGATAGCTATTCTGACGGTGGGACTAATGTCGGGCTTACTCACCGGGATTGCGTTCACTATTCTACTACACTTCCTACGAAGCGGTATGCCACTTCCGCTATTTCTTCGCTATATGCGGCGTCCCTACATGAAAATTGTTCAGGAAAAAGAGCAGTCGTACCTAGTAAAAGTAAAGGGGGTTATCAACTTCACCAATATCCTCCAACTACAGAACAAGGTCAAGAAAATGACACCGGACGACAATATTGTAATGGATTTCTCCCACGCTCGTCTGGTAGACTATACTGTATTGGAGTATTTGCACGAATACGCTGAGAAGTATAATCGCAACGGTGGCGAGTTTCACTTAACGGGGCTGGATGTACATAAGACCTCATCGCATCACCCTTTTGCTTTACACGTACTGAAAAAACCAAAACCTAAGCTGATCCGCCTCACCCAGCGGCAAAATGAACTTAAACAGATGGCTGGCTCCCATGGTTGGGCTTATAACCCGGAAATTGAGTGGGAGGTAGACGACCTAGGCCGGTTTATGTTCTTTAAAACCCGACCGGTAGAGTATTTGAAAAATCAGATAAATGGCCAGTATAAAGAATTGGGGGTAAGCTGGAAAATTAGTGATATTGCCCTGAAAGACGCCTTTGTCTCCTTTGACACCTACCGGCTGACGGTAGAGGTTCTATCATTACCGTTCGAGCTTCCGGTTTTTTCACTGGAAGAAGAATCATTCCTTGATCGTATCTCGATTATCGCGGCTCAGCAAGATATCGATTTTGTGGAGTACCGTAATTTCTCACGGAAGTTTTTACTCCAAAGCCCTGATGAGGCCGGTATCCGCCAGCTATTTAACGGCGATCTGATTCAGTTTTTGGAACGAGGAGAGATCTATCATCTGGAAAGCAATGGCAAGGAGATCCTGATCTTCCGTCATTTGCGTCTGACCAGTCCTCGCGAAATTTTAAAGATGGTGAATTACAGTAAAAAGCTGGTGACTAAGCTTCATCAGACAGCACTCGCAACTGCCCGAAGTTAATCAATTCGAAGTATTTCGGCCGGTCACATCAAAAAGGCGAATGGTTCTACCTGAGATTATATGTTAGTGCTGCTGATACAGATTAATAGATTCTTACAATATCGCTGAAGGCAAAAAGCTGGCTAGGCACTTTCAGATTAAGGCTTGGTTCAGCATATAAAGAAGCAGGTACACTAATATCAGCTAGATACAGTTCGCCGATGTGGGGGCGAAGGTGGGACTCCCGAAGCCCTCGCTTGGGAAGAGCGAGGGTGAGTGTGGCACTGGCCTTCACCGTAGGATCATAGCTCTTTCCTTCGGTTAAATCAATGCCAGAGGGGGTATCCAGCGAAAGCACTGGTACTTCAATCCGATTAGCCCATTCAATCATAGCTTTGGCCTTTCCTCGGGGGTTACCGGAAAGGCTGTAGCCAATGATACCATCCAGAATTAAATCTACCGATTCAGTGAACGGAATATTATTGTCTCGCCACTCTTGCACGGACAATCCCATGTTCTGTAAAATATCGTACTGATGCCGGGGCACTTTAGTCAGATTTTCGGTATTAGTAACGAATATATCCACCGCTGCTCCCCAAGAAGCTAAACGACGGGCAGCGACCATTGCCCCTCCACCATTGCCCCCAGTGCCAGCTAATACAACTATTCGCTTTCCGTTCAGATTATTATTCAGAAAACGCTCTTTGGCTACTAACGCCAGTCCCCGCCCGGCATTTTCCATCATCTGAATTAGTTCAATCTGATACTGCTCAATCATGAGGCGATCTACCTCTACCATTTGCGCAGTAGTGAGATAGGGAATATCAATATCGAGGGTAGAGAAAGGCACCTCACAAAGATAATATAATGTTCCTCGATTTTGATCTAAAACCAACTTACGTAAGAAAGGTAACAAAAATCAATTCTTCAAAACCAGGGATATTTCTAACTATGCGATCTACTCAAGACCAAAAAGCTAAGAAGTATGTTTGCTCAACCCATCAACCGTGTAATATCTTCATTCCTTTTACTGGTTATTCTACTTAGTTGTGAAGATACTGAAGACCCTCCGGCTCAGCAGCAAGTAGGAAGTTTGACCATCACGCAGGTTCAACTCGGGAAGTTAGCGTTTAGCCAACTCGATGGTAAAGTCACCGATGATTTCACACTCACTAACGATGAGCTGTGGATACTAAATGGTGGACTCTCAGTTGAGGATGGAGCTACATTAACTATTGAGTCAGGCACGACCATTTACGCTGCATACAATGATGTAACGAGCTACCTTACAGTTCAGAGAGGTGGAACGCTCATTGCTGATGGCCAGGCCGATGCGCCCATTAACTTTACCACCATCCGTGAACTCACTAGCATTCCCCAACCGGGCGATTGGGGTGGTATCATTATTAACGGAAAAGCCCCGGTGAATTTACCTAATAATGAGGGAGAAGGCGAAGGGGGAACCGGTACTTACGGTGGAACTGAGCCGGATGATAATTCGGGTATACTAAGGTACGTGGTGGTATCTTACGCTGGTAAGCAACTCGGCCTGGATAACGAACTTAATGGCATCTCGCTAAATGGAGTAGGACGAGGCACTACCGTTGAATACGTGGAGGCGATCTACGGAAAAGACGATGGCATAGAATTATTCGGAGGTACTGTAAACGTTAAATACGCTCTTTCCTTAGGCAACGCTGATGATTCATTCGATTGGACCTACGGTTGGTCGGGATTAGGGCAATTCTGGGTAGTACAGCAAGATCCCTTCGGTGGCGACCGAGCCATAGAAGCAGATAACAATGAGGATGACTTTCTCGCTCGTCCGTTCTCGCAACCTGTGGTCTCCAACCTCACCTTACTGGGAGCTGATGATGGTGATGGCAAAAATACCGGCATAAAACTAAGAAACGGCACCCAAGGATTTATCTACAATGCCATTGTAAGCAACTTTCCGAAGGATGGTGTAGATGTAGGCGAAAGTTCTGAAGCGTACATTACCTCAGATGAATTGAGATTAAGCTATTCTCGGGTATTTAGTAATAATACTTCCGGCAACGAAGGCGTAGACTATCGCAACGCTTCAGCCTTTGAACAAAACGCTTCTAATCAATACACTGAGCGTCCCCTGCTAGATGGCTTCGTAGGCATCGTAGAAGGTGAAGGTATCAATCCAGTTACCATTAATAGCTGGTTTTCACCCGTCACCTATATAGGAGCAGTTGATCCTGATGCCGATTGGACATCCGGTTGGATTAAGATTTTACGATAAACTAACCCCAATAAATATGAACAAGGTACTTAGCAGCATCTTAGTTATGCTGTGTATCGCTAGCTATGTACATGCCCAGGAGGTCGATCTTTTTGAACTGAGCCTGGAAGAGCTTATGCAATTGGATATTTCGGTAGGCTCGAAAACCGTAAAAAACCCGGATCAGATTCCGGGGGCGATTACCATTATCGACCGGGAGCAGCTAGAGCAGATGCAGGCTCGCTCGCTGCGTGATGTTCTGAACACCTGGGTACCGGGTATGGATGTAGTTCCTACGTATTTTGGTTATGGAAACATGGTAAATTCCGGCATCTATTCACGGGGTATTCTCTCCGATTTTAACCAGCAAATTCTGGTGCTGTACAATGGGCAGAATAAGTTCAACGAATCTACGTTTGGCTCTCCTTATCCTGGTATGTTTTTTACCCTAGAGAATGTAGAGCGTATTGAAATCAGTACGAGCCCGGCGCCCTTACTGGGCGGAAGTGCCTTAACCACCATCAATATTATCACCCGTGAAGGTAATCTCAACGGTACCGAAGTTTTTGCCAACGCTGGGTTTATTGCCGACGATGGTTTCCAATCGAAGAGATTTACGGTGAACCACGGGGTTAAACTAAAAGAGTGGCACCTGGGTACCAGTCTACAATACTTCGATGATTTGGGGCAGATACATCCTGATCAAGCAACACTGGGCTATACTAACAATGAAAGTGCCCTGCGAGACGGAGTAAAAGGGTCGTTAAACTTTTCGGTAAACGTAAAATCACCGAACGATGTAGTCGAATTTGGGTCTTGGTACAAGAATGTAAACCGAGATGCGCTTTTTTCTAATTTGAACGTATCGGCTAGTTCAGAGTTGTACAACTTCCAGTCTTCTACCCTGCATAATTACGTCAATGTGAAGGCGATTAAAAATGTAGAGGTATCTGCCGGAGTCTCCCTTTTTGACTTATCAAATACCATCAATCTAGATCAGCCCATCCCGGTAGGAGTGAATCAGCGAATCAATGTTCCTTCCCGGACGGAGCTATCCAACTATAATACTTATCTGAAAGTAGACTACCTGAAGGATTACAACTTTTTGGGTAGTCATACTCTTAATACTGGGGTAAAAGTTGAGCGAGAGGGACAATCCGGTCACTCCATTAGTCAATTAAATGATGAAAATAACTTTGTTGACGTAACTCAGCAGCAACGGGAGGATTACGCGCGAGAATTGCCGAACGATGACCGAACAATTGCAGCTTTGTACGCCGAGAACAACTGGAACATTGCTGATAATCTGTCGCTGCTCTTTGGGTTTCGGTATGACTACTACAACAACTTTGGAGACACTGAGATATCTGCTCTCAACCCAAGAGTGGCAGTAGCGTATCTACCTAGCAAAAAAATTATTCTGAAAGCCCAGTATTCTTCGGCAGTAAGACCTCCTTCACTATACGAAATAAACGGAAATAACTTTTTGCCTCAACTATACGGAAACCAAACGCTAGGTTTCGAGTCACTTAACACCCTCGAGGCCAGTGCTAAATATCGAACCGATAGATTTGAACTAACGGTTAATCCCTATTTTGCCCAATTTGATAATCGCATAGCGTATATACCCTCATCTATTGATACCACTAGTAGCGTAGCCTCCAACAGTGGTTCGGTAGAAGTAATCGGAGTAGAAGTGAACGCAAAGTATGAGTGGAAAAGGAATAATTACGTTTTCTTGAATGCCTCTGAACAGAATAGCCAAGACGGGTTGTCAGGAGAACAAACCTACTATATACCATCAACATATATCAATGGTGGTGTCAATCTAAATTGGGAAAAGCTTAACCTGAATTTCACTGGAAACTACCGGGGAGAAAGAAGCTTACCCGATAATTTGGTAATCAATCAGGCGGAAGCTACCCAAGCTCAGTTTTTGGTAAATACCGCTATGACATACAAACTTCTACCAAACTTATCGGCTTATCTCCAGGTACAGAACTTACTAGATGAGACGTATTTTATTCCATTAAGCAGAGATGGCTTATATGTTCCACTACGGCAGCGTACCATCAATGTAGGTATTAATTTGAAACTGTAAGTTTTGACTTAGACGTACTTGACTGCTGCTACGTTTGAAGAACTTGGTAACCAGTGAGTTGCTTCTAGCATTTTGTCATAAATACCCGTATTTTCATAAATACCAGCGAAGGCTTCCGCTCCAGGACTGTAGGCAGACACCGGAGTCAGATCGGGAGTATGCCCTGCGGTAGAAAAAGTTTCACCCAAATCGTTATAGGTTTCTCCTGAGGTAAGAGCGAAGCCACCGGTTTCGTGATCAGCGGTAACTACTACTAAGGTATTTCCGTCCCGTTCGGCAAAGTCAAGGGCCGAGCCCTTGACCCTCTATCTTCCACCCCGTATGTATTCCGTAATTTTGACCATCTTTTCCCCGATTTTGTCGCGATCAGGTTACAACCAGTTGCGTTAGTAGTAGTAGTTAATAACCATAAATCTGATAAGACGATGAAAACCATATTACATAAAGCAGATACTCGCGGAAACGCCAACCATGGCTGGTTACATAGCCGACATACTTTTAGTTTTGCCAATTACCATAATCCTGAGCGCGTACACTTTGGAGTGCTTCGAGTACTGAACGATGACGTGGTGCAGGGCGGTATGGGCTTCGGCACCCATCCCCACGATAACATGGAGATTATATCCATTCCGCTAGAAGGAGCCTTGGAGCACAAAGACAGCATGGGTAGTAAAACGGTAATCCACCAGAACGACGTGCAGATTATGAGTGCCGGTACCGGGGTATTTCACTCCGAGTACAACCACAATGCTGAACAGCCCGTGAATTTTTTGCAGATTTGGGTGTTTCCGAAAGAGAAGAATATTAAACCTCGCTACGACCAGATTACTTTTGATCCGGAAGAGCGCGTAGACCGCTGGCAACGGGTAGTTTCGCCCAATGAAGAGGGGGCAGTCTGGATCAACCAGGATGCTTACTTCTCGCTAGGTCGCCTCACCGAAGGCACCACGCTGGATTACGAATTGGCCCAGCCCGGAAACGGAGTGTACGTGTTTGTACTGAAGGGTGATGTTACCGTAGGCGACCAAAATCTGCACCAGCGCGATGGGCTAGGTATTTGGAGCACTGATAAAATCACTGTACAAGCCAACAGCGAATCCGAAGTGTTGCTAATGGATATTCCGATGTCGGTTAACTAACTTGTGCAAAATTCTAGAATTCTAGCATACGTTTCAAACGCGCGCTAGGATTCTAGTTTCTTTTGGACTATCGATGTGAAAACCAGAAGGTAATATTTCCCGTTGCTAAAAGTGATATTACCTTTTATCTCATGTTGCAATTAGAAGCAAGACACAAAAAAATACTCAAGGATATTCCCCTGCGGATTAATGACATTGATATTCTGCTGTATTTGCAGAAGCGAGAGGTAAACTGGGAATACGTTCAAACCCTGAAAGAGAGCACTCAGATTAAAGATGAAATTCTTTCGTACTGGCTAAACGTAAACGTCAAAACTTTTCGCTCTTACAAGAAGCACGACCAAGAGATCAACGCCAGTATAAAGGAGCATGTGCTTTTGCTATTGTCTCTAATGCAGCACGGCAAACTGGTTTTCGGAACAATTGCCAGGTTTCAGGAGTGGCTGGAGAAGGAAAACTTTTTCTTCAATAACCAACCACCTAAGGAGTATTTAAAAACGATTACCGGTATACGCTTTGTAGACGATAGACTGACCGCGATGGAATACGGTGACAACGTATAACCGATGGAAGTATACCGAATTTCGTCCAAAAAATATTCACAGAAATTATCTGCTTCCGGGTCGGCTAACCGTTGGAACAAGCGAGGAGAGTTTGTTATCTACACTGGCTCGTCAAGATCACTAGCGACATTAGAATTAGTAGTGCACCGGAACAATGTGAAACCAGAGATAGATTATCGAGTAATGATTATTTCTGTTGCGGATTCTGATACGTTGGTTAAAAACATAACGACCAAAGATCTGCCTAATAACTGGCGAAAGTTTGAGGCCTATCCGGCATTACAGAATATTGGAAGCGCGTGGTATGGTTCTCGAGAAACACTGATTCTCCGAGTGCCTTCCGCCGTTATTCCCTACGAACACAACTATATAATCAACACTGAGCACAAAGACTTCAACGCTAACGCTCGACTCGTGAGAACTGAAGATTATTTTTGGGATGATCGATTGTTGTGAAGTGATAATTGAATATTAACGAACACTGGTGTTATGAGAGTAAGTTTAATTCTGGCTTTTTTAGTTTTAAGCATATTGAGCTATGCACAAACCCAATCTGAGATTAGTAAGCAAGCAGATAAGGATTTTCGGGAAGTTGATCAGAAGCTAAATGATGTCTACCGACAAATTCTATATCAATACAAATCAGATACTGCGTTCATACAAAATTTAAAATCTTCGCAAAGAATTTGGATTCAGTTTAGAGGTGCGGAATTAAAAGTAAAGTTTCCCGATAGAGAAACTGGAGTTCATGGTAGTATTCACCCAACTTGTAAAACACTTTATGTCACAGAACTCACCAAGGAAAGAATTGATAGGTTAAGGACCTGGATTGAAGGTTCTGAGGAAGGAGATATCTGTGCTGGTTCAGTAATGAGAAAATAAGAAAAAAGGCTATTTCCTGATGCATTCATATAAATCTAACCTTTCTCAAGAAGAACAAATGAAGCTATTCAGTTTTAGAAAGAAAAAAGACGCAAACGAAGACTCAGACAATGGAATCTTAGGGTTGAAATATCTGGAGGACTTTACTGAACCGATTTTAAATCCCAAAGGGCTAAAAAGTTTTGAATGGAGGAGAAGGTTAATATCAAAAGTAGGCAATACTAAGTTCAAGATCAGGTATTACGGAGACTTACACGATTATTATAAGACATTGATCACTGCCACGGAATATGCACCTCAGAAGGTAATTGCTATTGACACCCAATCCGGTGAAAGGATTTTGATTTTTGATGGATGTAAACACGGCTATAACGCAATGCTTTGTGATGAATACACGAACGAACAAATAGAATCGCGACAAGCGGATAAAATTTATCGTGATAAAGATGGAAATGAGGAGTTCGAAATCATAATTTCTGCATATTATCAAATAGATTACGAGGGTGAATTTCGAAAAGAAGTCGATGACGATGGAAAGATAGAGCTACTAAATGGTGAAAAAATTGACTTTGAAGAACTCAAAAGAAATGGTTGTGATTTCCTCCAAGTTTGGGGAGTAGATAGTGGAGGAAAAAAAGTTGAAATTATATCAGAAGAGCTAGCATAATATACAACAAACAAGCTTTACCATGACTATCAACCACCAGAACCTGCCTGACCTACCCCTGGAAGCCTGGGAGGAGAGCAAAATGACGCTGCATTTGTACTTACAGATTGTCGGGAAGATTCGGCTGAAGCTCACTCCCCGGAAAAACCACTGGTGGTACATTACACTGTACGTGAGTTCAAAGGGATTGACCACCCAAAGCATTCCTTATGAGCGTGGGGTTTTTGAGGTTACTTTCAACTTTCTGAAGCATCAGTTAGAAATGGCCAGCAGTGAGGGGAAAGAAGTCACTATTCCGTTACATGATGGTTTAAGCGTGGCTGAATTTTACCGGCAGGTTCAGGATGGACTTGAGCAATTAGGCATTCAGATTTCTATCGTTGATCGCCCCTTCGATATGCCGGTGAAAGAGCCCTTTGGTCAGCTTACGGAACAGAAAGCGTACAACGCGGAGTATATTGAGCGGTTCTGGCGGCTACTGATTTGGGTAGATGATGTTTTTAAGGAGTTCAGCGGAAGGTTTTACGGCAAAACCTGTCCGGTACATTTGTACTGGCACCATATGGATTTAGCCGTGACTCGCTTCTCCGGGGAAGAAGGACCGGATTTAGACCCAAACATGCGTTTGTCAGATAAAGATGCTTATTCCCACGAGGTAATCAGCTTTGGCTTTTGGGCGGGTGATGATATGGTAAGGGAGCCGGCTTTCTATTCATACACCTACCCCTCACCCGAGGGAATTGATCAACAGCCTCTGCAGCCCGCTAGTGCCCAGTGGGTAGACAGCAACGGACCGCAAGCGTTTCTTACCTATGACAACTTACGTAAGGAAGCCAACCCCCGGCAGGCACTGCTAGATTTTATGGAAAGTGCCTATCAGGCGGGAGCTAAACTGGCGGGTTGGAATGTGGAGAAGCTCACCGTTCCGCCGCTCGACGATCTGTAGTATTCAGATGAGCCATTTTGTTACCCGAGCGCCCCGTGACCAATTTTTGGCTACACTGGTAGACTACTACTTTTACATTGATGTTTCGGTAGATGCACTCGACTTTGAGCAGGAGTACATCATTCCGTTTCCCCGCATCACGTTCGGCTACTTCTTTGACCATCCATTTTTAGTAACTAACCACGATCTGAAGCAGTCGCGGACGACCAGTATGGCCATCTCGCGCATAGCAACCCATAAAATTACGGTGCAACCCCGGAGCGAGCGGGTTAAGATTATTGGAGCCCATGTGCGGCCCTACACGCTGGCGTACCTGACGCCCATATCAATTTTCCGCCTTCCCTGGCTAATTGATACTGCGGCGCTATTCGGAGATACTGCTAAGAAATTCAAACAAAAAATAGATCAGTGTGCCAACCCTGAGCAAATGTTTGAGGCGGTAGAAAAAGTCTTTCTGGATACCCTGCTTACCCGGGATTTGAGTACGATTACCCGAGCGGTCGATCTCATTGAACAGCACTCCGGAAACATAAAGCTGACCGAAGTGGCGCAGCAACTAAACGTTTCGGAACGGACGCTAAGAAATCAGTTTAGCGCCAACGTAGGCTGTACTCCCAAAGAATATCTCCAGTTGGTGAAGCTGAGAAAATCAGTGTATGACATGCGGTTCTCCGACCATTCCCTGACCGATATTACCTACGATAGTAACTACTTTGATCAGGCTCACTTTGTTAACAGCGTAAAACGCATCACCGGAAAATCGCCTAAGAAGCTTCGGGAAGAACTGCCCAGTTTCCGCTTTTTACAATTTTAGCTCGTCCCCTATCGCGAGATTTGCTTCATCACCCACTAAAAAATTTACACGATGAAGCGCCCACGATTAGTAAAAGCTCACCTGATAGCTACTGCTATCGCCGTACTGACTATCAGCACCTTTTTCACCTCCTCACTTATTGCCGAAATCCTCGGTCAGGAACCTATCATCCGAACGGTAAAAATCGGAATCCTGTACGCACTACCCCTCCTGGCAGTAGCTATGATCACTCTGGCCGTGACCGGAAACAAACTGGCGGGTAACTCCCGGCACCCAGAAGTTCTCCGCAAGCAACACCGCATGAAGTTTATCACTGCTAACGGAATGATGCTGGTTACTTTAGCCGTATTTCTCTACTACCAGGCTACCTATCAAACAATCAACACTGTCTTTCTGGGAGCTCAACTAGTTGAGCTAGCATTGGGATTCACCAACTTAGTGCTCATCGGATTGAACATCAAAGCCGGGCTGAAGTTAGCGGCCCGAAAGCCGAAGAAAAGTGGGCAACCTACCCCAGTTATTCTATGATATCTACCGTATATCTGGTTGGAGGTCAGAAACTAACGAACAATAGGCTAATTTCACAAACAAGAGCCGGAATTGCCCGTTAACTATAACTGACTATTAATTTAATTTTTAAACTTTAAACCAACCATAGACATGGCTTTTACTCTTCCTGATCTACCGTACGGATTTGACGCTTTGGAACCTAGCATTGACGCTCAGACCATGCAAATTCACCACGACAAACACCACGGTGGGTACGTAACCAAACTTAATAACGCCATTGACGGCACGCCGCAGGCGGATATGTCTTTAGAAGACTTAATGAAAAGCGTAGGTAGTTACTCTACCGCCGTTCGTAACAACGGTGGCGGACACTACAATCACTCACTGTTCTGGTCAGTACTTTCTCCTGATGGGGGTGGTTCACCCAGTGGCGATTTAGCCTCGGCTATTGATTCGGCTTTTGGCTCGCTCGATTCTTTCAAAGAAGATTTTGCCCAGGCGGCGGCTACCCGCTGCGGTTCCGGCTGGGCCTGGCTGATTGTAGACGACAGCGGCTCGCTAAAGGTAACGTCTACTCCTAACCAGGATAATCCAGTGATGGATGTAGCCGAAGTACAAGGTACTCCTATTTTAGGGCTGGATGTTTGGGAACATGCTTACTACCTGAAGTATCAGAACAAGCGCCCCGATTACATCAGTGCTTTTTGGGATGTAGTGAACTGGGACGAAGTAGGCAAGCGCTACGCGGCAGCCAAAGGCTAGCAATTCATAAACTTATTTGCTAAAAAGCTTTCCTTATTCGTAAGGAAGGCTTTTTTTGTGGCTATGGTAACCATTCTTACTCAGCAAAACCTTCAGCCTGAAGATCCCCAAGTCGTGGCGAAACTAGATCATCAACTAAATCCCAACCGCACCCCATTGGCCATAACTGAAGTTCTGAACAGCGATACTACCTACGTATTTGTGTACCGCGAGCAGCAGCAAATTGTAGGAATGGCCACCCTCACCTGCTACCGGGTTATTTCCGGCTACAAGGGCTGGATTGAGGATGTAGTAGTAGATACAGCTCAGCGAGGAAAAGGAATTGGAAAGCAGCTAACGCAAGCTATTCTGGAAAAAGCAAAATTGCTACAGCTACAAAAGCTACTTTTGTATACCGAAGATGAAAAGCAAGCAGCAATTCATCTGTACGAGCAATTAGGGTTTACTAAGAAGAATAAC
>CAKZYJ010000041.1 GCA_937884755.1 uncultured Flammeovirgaceae bacterium | reverse complement strand
ATGCAGGATTTAATGAAGCACGACCCATTGCAGCAAGCGGATTTCTCGAATGTAAATATCAAGCGGGCAAGTGAGTGCATAAAACGCTACAATGAAGTCATTGAGCTGCGGAAGTTCATCCGGGACAACCTAACTCACGAGGTATTTGATGCGCAGGAAAAAGAAACCATTGGCAATGAATACCTCTCAGCCAGTAAAGACGTGCTGAAGGGTATTGTTGATGAGATGGTCTACAAGATAGAGAAGTACGATCGCCCGGCGACCCGGACGGCTAATCATTAAGCTATGATCTACATTATTCACATTAAGTCAGCCATTGAAGACGGTAATGGATGTTTGATACGCCATTTGCTCCGTCGCCATGAAATAAAAGCTCGGGGTCATGATGAGGCTAGACGTAAAGCAAACCACTTGTTTTTTGAAGATACTGGAGCGCATGACAACACCATGTATGGTGGTTACTTTCACTTAAAACCTGTTCCTGATGAAAACCTTCGATAAACTCACTATTACAGAATATCGTGAATTAGTAGCCCAGCGAAACGCGGAAGCAGAGGCCAGTAGAAAGTGGAAAAAGTCAGAGAAGCCGAAACGAGATCGGGAGGTAACCGAAGTACAAATCCCTTTTGTTGTTTGGTTAAAGCAATACTTCTTTCCTAAGTATCCAGGGGCGATTATGATTGTAGATGCACTGGCTGACATTCAGAAGATGCCTCCAAGGCTCAAAGCAAAGACCATAGACGAAGCCAAGCTTCGCGGGTGGAATAGTAACGTAGATGTGCTGATCTTGCAACCTACGCCCAATGGTGCCTTTCCAGGCATTGCTTTAGAGCTTAAGGTACATGATGCCTATATCTACAAGAAAGATGGTAGTGTTCGCAAGGACAAGCAGCTACAAAAGGAATATGAGCGCATTATCCAGTACCGGGATTTAGGCTACTATGCAGACTTCTTTTGTGGGCTACCCATTTGCCAAGAAGTAATGAGACAACTGTATAAGATTTAAACTATCGACTGATGATTCAGAGACGTATGGAAAGCAGTAATACAACAGATAGAGAGGGTGGTTACGGGACAGTATCCAAAGCTGTTTTACGAAACCCAAACATTCATCAGGGAGCTAAAGCATTGTATTCTTTGCTGTGCTGTTACGCGGGTAATAAAGGATACGCTTACCCTTCAGTTAGAACGCTCGCTGATGACTTAGGAGCTGGTCTCGGAACGGTGCAACGCTACTTGGAAGAGCTTATTCAATATGGCGTAATCATTAAGATTACTGGCGACAGTATCAGCTCTAATAGATATAAAATTAACCACACTATACAAGTTGACAAAAAGTCAGAAAGTACAACTGATTCTAAAAATGAATGTGTATCCAAAATAGATACACCTGTATCCGAAATGGATACGGGGGTGTATCCAGAACAGATACAGGGTGTATCCAAAATGGAAAAAGAGGTGTATCCAAAATGGATACCTAAGAAGAACATTAAGAAGAATAACAATGAAGAATATAATATACCCCCTATAGTCCCCCAAGGGGGAGGGTCTGATTCAGTATATTCATTTGACGAGTTTTGGGATGATTACGGAAAAAAAATTGGCAAAGAGAAATGCAAAAAAAAATACGCTAAGATTTCTGAGAAGAATCGTAAAAAAATCATGCAGCAGCTACCCTACTATCTTGCATCTACCCCAAACACCACTTACCGAAAGCATCCGCTCACTTGGTTGAATGGAAAGCACTGGGAGGATGATGTTTCCTCGTTAACCAATCCAGAGCCTACAGCGACAACTAATCAGCGATACACTACAGTCCCAACACCAACTTTTGAAGAGCGTCACCAGCAAATGAAAGACAATGTTGACGAGATGGTTTTGCTTATGCAGGAAAAACAAAAACGAGGAGAGCTATGAAATCCATTCAAGAAATATCCTTACCAGCGCCCTCGAGAAAAAAAATGATTGTCGCTCGGCGATCCGATCAAGGGGAGGTCAAAGCCCCTGCAGTCATTCCCAAAAATCCTTTAGCGATTCGTCAGCCTGATAGCTACCCAATCTCTCCGATGCTGCAAGCAGACCAGAAGCAAATTGTGCGAATGGTCTACGAAAGCCCTCGCATCATGGATTTAGTGAAAACCGAAAAAGGATTGGCGATGGTCGCCGCGTTGGCTGAGTCTAGCATCCGAAAGGCAGTCACCCACATGGGCTACACCAAGTACGAAAATCTAGATAAGACCACAACCCTAGAAATCAAAATGGGGATTGTGGATGTGCTATGTGCCCACAAGTGGCTCCGTTTTGAGGAGGCGAAGCACATCATTCAGCAAGGTCAGCAGGGTTTCTACTCAGAGGTCGAGGTGTTCGGCTACAATGCCTCAACCGTGAACAAGTGGATTCAGCACTATGAGCAAAAGCGTAAGAAAGCGATGAAAGAGCAAATGAGATTTGAGGCTCCGCTACGTGAAGAACCTAAGAGAATTATTCAAAACTTAGATTGGTTTGCTGATGCTTATAGGCAAGTTGAGGAGGCGACACGTGCGAATAGACGTATTGTTCATCCGGTTGATTTTGCAGTTTCTTTCCCAGAGCTATGCATCTTTTTTTACTACGACGCTCAGTTCCGAACGTATACGACTACGAGAAAAAAATGGAGGATGTACCGGAAACTCCGAGGCTACAATCCAACAATATCACAGTATACAATGCAAGGCTATCTGCGAAAGTATGTGTTTGCTCGGTGGGTGATTGGCATGGCCTACCAGCGCAAAACAGTTGAGCAATGCCAGGTAACACTCAAAAATAGATCGATTAGTTATGACACCCACTGAATTCCTTTCCCTGGTCAAACAAATGCGAAACAAGCAACGCGCGTTTTACAAGCACCCAGGAAGCATCCGCCACAGTTCAGACAAGCAACGTCTACTCTCTGAGTCTAAGCAATTAGAAAAGCAAGTAGACGAAGCGATTACTCATTTTGAAGGACAGCAAAAAAATTTGGGATTATGAAATTTAAAACGAAACGAACCTCAGAGACTGGAAAGAAATTTTGTGAAGTAGAGGTTAACGCAGAACAGTGTTTATTAGAAGCTAAAAAGTTAGCTAAAGTGTTAGGTGTAAAAAAATGGAGGCCAGACCGCTTTGCTGTTTTTGGTGGATTAGAAGAAGTGTTTTTTGATAGCATTCCAGATAAAAAACTATGGCGGTTGAATAAAAATGGTAGCGGATACTATCCCAACCGAAAAACGAAAGTAGGAAAGCAAATTTACGCTGAATTAAAAGCTTTGCCACTAATTTCTTATCAAGACCTAAATGACTGCATTAGTTTTAATGGTCATCGCTTTCGGCATATTGGAGTTAATTTTAGTCACCTAAATTACATTGGATTTACTGGTCAAGAAGATTGGGATATTATTATTCCTGACGACTGTGAAGAAATTACTGTAAAAGAGTACAATAAACTTTTCAAGTCATGAACATGAAAAAACGCATTGCCCGAATTATAAGTAATACCCTATTCAACATGAAGCAAATTGGGGTAAGTAGCAAAGAGTATCAGTCGTATTGCGATGATGCTGCTGATAAAATCAGTGAATTTCTTATTAATAAGCTTCAGGCGATACAGAATGAAGCGCAACAGCAATGGCCTGATAAGGATTTTGATGAAACATTGAATGAAGAAATAGAGAAACTCATCAAAGAACTGAAGCGATGAAACACTTACTGTTTGCAATCTATTTTATTTTAGTCATTATGCTACATACAAATGAGCTTACAATGATGCAGGAGGCAGCTTCTTGGTTTGCAACAGCATATGCAATTTACGGGTATGAGCGTTTTAAAAAATCAAATCAATCATGACTAACGACCAACTCCAACAAGCAGCAATGCAATTCGCCAACGATCAGTTAGCGGATCAAACCGATGAACGCATAACGATTCAGGCGGCTAAATACATTGAAGCACTAGTGCCTATTCTGATAGACTTAGAACAGCAGTACAGGCAAGTCAAAATAAGCCCCGCTACGCTACGATCTACTCTACCAGATAAGTTATCCCCCGGAAGAATGGGTTTTGCACTCAGGGTTGCTAAAACATATCGAGATGAGCATGTAAATCTCGTGGCTGGGATACGGAAAGAACTCAGCGCAGTATTAGAGCATGTGGATAAGTATGGTGATGAAGTTTATGATAAAATTGATGCTTTATGAAAAAGAAAATCAGCCAAGAAACAGAAAGTTTCACTCCTGAAGTCTATGTATTGCTGCACCCATTCAATTGGTTTGGCAGAACCATTCCTAAAGGAACGCTCTACGTTGAAATCGAAAATGATAGAGATCGCTATAGTTGTTATTGCCCAGATGGCACGCATTGCCCGCACTGGAATTTAACGTTCATGACTGTTCGCGGTAACCCAGCTTATTTCATGCAACTACCCTCGTCAATGCTAAGACATGTAGTAAAAAACTGCTTTGTATGACCACCCAAGAATTTGAAGCCCTCCGCGAAGAGTTAGGCTATACCTACAACCAGATTGCTGAACTAGCGGATATGCATACCAGTAATCTGGAATACTGCCGCAAGAAAGGTGAAATACCACCAAGCGTTAGCAGACCTCTCAAAGAAGCAGTAGCCGAGCTTAGGAAAGCCCAGGACGTAGAGGATAATATGCATTGGAAGATTAGAGAACATCGCGATAAGATTGATGAGCTAATCCACAAGATTGAGATGGATATGCTGCGGTTAAAGTATGGGGTGGGGTAATCTGCTACAAAGCAATGCAAGTAGTAAAATGTTAATGAATATGGTATTGAGAAGGTTAGGCAATAAGAAAAAGATTGCTCATAAAATTTACAGCTTATTCCCAGCGCATAGCGTTTACATTGAACCTTTCTTTGGGGCGGGAGGCATGTTTTTTAACAAACCCAGAGCTAAGCACAACATACTTAACGACAACGACGAGGAGGTCCATAACCTGTTTTGGGTATTGCAAAGAAATCATAGTGAGTTGCTTGAAATAGCAAAACAAGCTGTTCAGCATGAATCGCTATTTACCCATTGGAAAAAAAATAAAGAAACTACTCCAGTGCTGCGGGCTATGCGGTTTCTCTATTTATCTAACTACAGTTTTATGGGAAAAATGGACACATTAAAAATTGGGCCAACTCACTCTCATCAAATAATGCTAGATGCAATAGAGAAAACTTCTTCAATGTTAGAGGGTGTGGTTTTCACAAAAGGTTGTTTTCGAGATATGTTCAGGAAAATCAATTTTCCTGAGCACCAAAAGATCGTCATTTACTGCGACCCTCCATACTTAGACACTGATAACAACTATCAAGCAGGATTTTGTAAGCAAGATGTGATTGACTTATTTGATTTGCTTCAGCAGTATGATTATCCATTTTATTATTCTGAGTTTAATCATCCATTTATTGTAGAGCAGGCAAAAGAAAGAAGTTTAGATATAATTACGATAGGAGAGCGTCAAAGCTTGAAAAATAGATCTACCGAAATTGTGGTAACCAATCATCCGGTGTGGAGTAATTCACTATTCGGTGGTGGGGTTTGATTTGCATTTCATTATATATTATGGCAGTATACGTAGACAACTTGAAGGCAAAATACCGAGGAATGATTATGTGCCACATGATTGCAGACAGTCAACCAGAATTACTTGAAATGGCTGATAAGATTGGAGTGCAACGCAAGTGGATTCAAGATTATGGGACTTCTTCAGAACATTTTGATATTTGCATGAGTAAGCGAAAGAAAGCGGTAGAACTAGGAGCTATTGAAATCAATATGCGTGACCTGGTTAGGATGGTGAAGAAGAAAGAGTAAAACAACGCTTGATTTGCATTTCATTCTTTTTTCTTCTACATTCGAGTATCAAAGGATATTTATTGTCAAACAAGGTGTATTAGCTCGGCTTGGTAGAGCACCGAGCCACGGTGGCCGGGATACCACGAGATGGAACACTCGGAGGTCGTGGGCGACCGTCGCACGGTTCAAATCCCATCTGCACCACGCAAATTTAACTTGATTTTCGCGTGCATATGAAATTGCATGAATGCTCGGCGGTCTTCACGTAGAGTCAAGACTAGTGTATAGCAACAGGAACTTTGCCTACCTAGCGTTATGCCAGCCACTGAATAACCGAAGCCCAGCCGAGAAGATAGGCTCTTGAGGTTGGATTTCACTCAATCGTAAACACTAAACTTGAGATATTATGGCCGGAGAACACGGAACCAAAGAATTAATTGAAATCAAAGATTCTGTTATTATGCTAGGCGTAGCAGCCGTCAAAGCAATGATGGATGGGTTTCAGCCGTCAGACTTGTTACTATTCATGGATAAGAAGCTGATTGACTCAGCGCAAGCCGCTGCCGATAATGCCAGTGTAGCAGTGTTGGAAGCGAAAGAGCTTGATTTAGAAGATAGTGGCGACTTGTTTATTAGCTCTGGCAAAAGCATGAAGTATATCCATGCTGAACTGTTAACCCGAAAGGGTGAGATTATTCAGCCCGTCGAGGCATATGAGGCAGCATAGAAAATATAATTTAGGTTGTTTTTGTAGAAATAGTTGACAGAGGGGTGGTGAGATACCCCTTTGTTTTTTTTGAGGTTATGACGGCGAAAGAAAATCAGTTTTGTATTGAATTTATTGTAGACAATAATGGCACTCAGGCTGCTGCTCGGGCTGGATACAGCAAAAAAACCGCTCGTCAGATAGCTACTAAATTGTTGTCAAAAGTTTACATCCAAGACGAGATAGCCAGACTGAAAGAAGAGATAAATAGTAAGAAAATTGCCGACATCACCGAAGTACTAGAAGGTTTAACCAAGATTGTCCGATTTGATAAGAAAGAGATCTACGACGAAAATGGAAAACTACTTTCTATTCATAAAATACCTAACGATCACCGTTTTGCTATTCAGCAACTAGAGTCTGAAGAGATAAAAGATCGCTATGGCAATATTGAAGGCTGTTCCAAGAAAGTGAAAGGATACAGTAAGCTGGATGCAATGGAAAAGCTTCTCAAGTATCACGGTGGTTATGAAAAAGATAACCAGCAGAAAACACCAGATGTACTATATATTTTACCTGATAACGGTCGTTCTGCTGTCAATTCCGATGGCGAAAAAGATTAGCCCTCAACCTGGCTTTCAGCAAAAGTTTTTGTCAACACCTGTTGATGTTGCTTTTGGTGGCGGAGCTGCAGGTGCAGGAAAGACATTTGCTCTTTTAGCAGAAAACATCCGAAACTATCAAACGCCTGGTTTCAACTCAAGCACCTTCCGAAGAACTTCCCCTCAGATAACCAATCCTGGTGGATTATGGGATGCTAGTCAAGAAATTTACCCCAATATTGGTGCAACCCCTAACCAAAATGAGTTGCTTTGGAAAAATGGTAGTGGGGCAAAGTTTAAGTTCTCACACCTTCAGCATGAAAAAAACAAACTAGATTGGCAGGGTACAGAAATAGCGTATCTAGGCTTTGATGAATTAACACACTTTACTGAAGGGCAGTTTTTTTATTTGCTATCTCGCAATCGTTCTACTTGCGGTGTTAGGCCATATTGCCGGGCAACTATGAACCCGGATGCTGAAAGCTGGATCCGTTCTTTTATTGACTGGTACATTGATAAAAACGGTTTTATTATACCTGAGCGAGACGGTAAAATACGATATTTTACCAGAGATGGCGAAACAATAGTTTGGGGTGATACTAGGCAGGAAATAGTAGATAAATGCCCTCACATTTTCAATGATAAAGCTCTTAAAGATCGTGATATATCCCATTTGATAAAGTCGTTTACGTTTATTGAGGGGGATATTTATGAAAACAAAGTTTTACTCGAAAAAGACCCTGCTTACCTAGCAAACCTTTTATCACAAACAGAAGAAGATAAACTTCGTCTATTTAAAAAGAACTGGAATGTAAAAACGGATGGGCTTTGTATTTATCAGCACTCGCAATTAGAGGCAATGTTTTATAATCAATATGTGCCTAGTGGAGATAAATGTATTTCGGTAGATGCTGCAAGGCTAGGTTCTGATTACTGCTTTATATGGGTGTGGGACGGCTTCCGTATAATTGATGTTCGGTTTAAGGATGTTAGTAAGACAACTGAGATAGCTAATGAGGTCAAGCAGCTAGAAACGCAACTCCAAGTTAGGCGTGAAAACGTGGT
>CAKZYJ010000040.1 GCA_937884755.1 uncultured Flammeovirgaceae bacterium | reverse complement strand
AAAAAGTCGGAAGAATAAATCTTCCGACCATGACTGCATCTTTTGCCCCTTTTTTTAATAGCTTCCCATGTATTTGCGGATACTCCACTCAGTAGCCACTAATAAAAGCAACAAGAATAATAGCCACTTAAGGTTAATGATAGGCAGAAAAGCTTCGCTAGTATAGATTTTACCAGGTTCCTTTTGATTCTGAAAGCTAGCCTGTAGGGCTTCAATGCTATCTAACGTTGAAAAGCTGCCTCCGCTTGCGCTGGCAACCTGGCGAAGTAAGTCATGATTAGCGGTGAGGTTCAATGCCTCGATCTGCAGACTATGCACAGTGAACTCGCCACTGCTGTTCATCTGCTCGTCGTTCAAGTTTACACTAGCCTGAAAACTGTAAACGCCTTCTGGTAAATTTCCGATTCGGTACTTAGTGTTATTCTCGTTCGTGGCGTAGGTGTAGTTTCGTTTTTCGCCATCTTCACTAGTTAATACTAGAGTTACCTGTTGACCGTAAACCTCTTCGTAAATATCGTTGTAAATTTCGGTTTGGAATACTACTGGTTCCGAGTCCTCGAATTCATTCTTTATAGGATACACCTTAAAACGGCGCTTATCTTCTTTAGCCGACAGATATTGGGTAAGCTTGGTAAACAAGGCATCAAATGCCTCGGTTTTCTCGGTTCTTGCGTATTCCTGTAGCCTCCAGCCCCAAATACCGGATGCTAACATCACGGCTTGCTTTTTATCATTTTCTTCACCCACCACCAGTAGTGGCTTATCAGTTTCTACATTACCCACTCGCTGGTACAGCAATGGTTGTCCATTCCCCTTCAAAGTGATTCTCCCGAAAGGAACCCTCAACGGATTAAATTCTTCAATAGTAGACTGATAATCGTTTTCAACCTGAAATCCGGTAAATATGCGATTAAAGACCGCTCGTACTTCATCGGTTTCATTACCCTGATTAATAATCTCAACTAAGTCATTTGTGTTATTAAACAGCGGAAGGTTGGTCTGTGGTCCTACGATGTACCACAAGGCATTAGCATCTTGTACTAATTGGCTTAACTGATTTCCACTAAATCCTCGGCTAGGTAGCTGATGCAGAATAACCAAGTCAAACTTCTTATTCGCGATTATAGTCGGATTCCAAGGTTCCATGCTTAGAATAGCGGTTTCCAGTTCGTAATTTTTATTCTGCTCGATGGCTAACTTTAATGACTTTATGTCAGGATGTGGTGCCTGAGCAACTAACAAAACCGATTCTTTTCCTTCGACAATTTCTATGTACGCGTGACTAACATTATTCTCTGTCGTGTACTCTTCGGTACGTTGTTCTACCGCTACTACGTAATGGTTTACTCCTTCATCCGTAGCATCCAGCAGAAATTCTACCGAAGCCACTCCCCTATTTTGATTCAGAGTAAGCTGTTCGTTAGCAATTGTTCTGCCTCGTAAATTTACTGAAACCGTTACCGTTTCACCCTGAAATCCGGTATTACTAACTTCAGCTACTAGCGGAAACTTATTTCCTTGGTAAGCAATCTTGTTGTAGAATAAATTACTGATACTTAAGTCTTGCTTGGGGACAGTATCCCCTACCCCAACGGTGTGAATTTTGAATGGATAGGACGCATAAGTAGGCGAAACTCCCTCATTGTATATACCATCCGAAATGAGTACCACTGATGAAATATTTCGCCCTTCGTATTCCGACTCAATAGCGTTAAGTAAACCTCCCAAATCGCTACTGGGGTGCGAAAAAGTAATTTCTCCTAACGCCTCAGTAGTTTCCAAACTACGAGTTTCTACCTGATAGTCTTCGTTACGGATCTCTTCCTGCAAGACGGTTACCTCAGAAATCCACTGTTGGCTACTGTCCGCTGAAGCTATTGAAGTGGAATTATCTATAGCAAACACGACAATAGGTTCTTCAATGGTATTGCGTATCTGTTTGATGAAGGGGCCAATAATCAGTAGACATAATAGCGTCACTAGAAGAAATCGCAATCCGGAAAGTACGTAGTTCGTAGTTTTTCCCCAGCTTACATTACCCAGCTTTCTTCCCCTCAAGTACAAAAGCAGTGCATAAAGTGCTCCGACTATAATACAAGGCAAGATTAACCAAGGCGAATTCTCAAAAAGAAGTTGAATTTTCTGCATAAGACGAGTACTATTAATTCAGTAACGCAATCTTTGCCTATTCGTTTTACCAACTACCCTGAATTTCAGTCAACCGTTTCGCTCCCTCTGTTTTATTCAAAAAATTAGCAGCTTTAGGTGAGCATACCGCCATCTACCTGCAATACCTGCCCACTGATATAGGAGGACATATCGGAAGCTAGGAAGACCGCACAATCAGCTACATCTTCGGGTTTTCCACCTCGCTTTAGGGGAATAGCGTCTCGCCATCCCTGAACGGTTTTCTCGTCCAGTTGATCGGTCATCTCGGTTTCAATAAATCCAGGAGCGATCGCGTTACTACGAATATTGCGCGAACCTAGTTCCAGTGCTACTGATTTAGTAAAACCAATAATACCCGCCTTGGAGGCAGCATAATTAGCTTGACCAGCATTTCCCTTAATGCCAACCACCGAAGTTATGTTGATGATAGATCCACTCTTTTGCTTTAGAAATGTTCTCAGTGAAGCTTTTACCGTATTGTATACCGATTTTAGATTTATGTTTATCACCTTATCCCACATCTCCTCATTCATACGCATTAGTAGCGTATCCTGCGTAATTCCGGCATTATTCACTAATATATCTAACGTCCCAAAATCTGCCACCACACTGTTCACTAACTCTTCCGCAGCGGTAAATTCAGAAGCATCGGAACGGTACCCTTTGGCTTTGATATTATGCTGAGTCAGTTCGGCTTCCAGAGCCTTACCCTTTTCAACACTAGATAGATACGTGAAAGCGACATTCGCACCTTGTTCGGCAAATTTGTGCGCAATTGCGCGGCCTATTCCGCGAGACGCTCCGGTGATAAGCGCAGTTTTTCCGCTCAATAGTTTCATAAGGAAGTTGGTTAATCATTAATTTCCTTCAAACTTAGTGAAATATTCGGAGGAGAAATGCCTGGTCTCTAAAACAAAAAACCGCTGGCCCAACCATAAGGTTGAAACCAGCGGACTCAGCTTGGTTTGGTAAGTAAGCTGTATTGATTTTTTTACAGTACTTCCTCAATGAGGTGCATGACTTGCTGCAAGTTCCGCTTATCTAAATCGGTGAAGTTATGGAGTTGATGGCTATTGATATTTAGCACTAAAGACACCTCTCCCTTACGGTAAGCGGGTATGGCTATCTCCGATTTATCGTAATCGTTAAGTGATATATGCCCAACATACTCCTCTACATCCTGTACCATCACGGTGCATTCTTTAGAAAATGCCGTACCGCATACGCCCTCCTCTTTTCCAATGCGGGTTCTGGCGGCTGGTCCTTGGAACGGACCAAGTATCAACTCTTCGCCTTCTACGAAGTAAAAGCCGGTCCAGGAAAAGTTCATACCCTGATGCAGGATTGCTGCTATATTCCCAAGATTAGCAATAAGATCATTTTCATTGTAGATGATGTCTCTGATCTGTCGTAGCAGTACATTGTACCGTTGTTGTTTGGTATCAGCCTGAGGAATTGCGTAAGTGTTAAGCATGACCATAGCAGCGAATAAATAATGTCAAATGGATAATTACTTTAATCAAGTAAAGAATATATATTATATTAATATAATTAATTATTACAAAGGTACTATTATTATGATATATGTCAAAAAAATATGCAAAAAATCATAAAATAACTTTGGCACCGTCTTATTGGTTAAAAATTAGATGTAATAAACTTATTGAAAATGAACACTTTGCTGATACTCTGCTCATTTTTTCTCCTCTTACCCTGCACTTGCTACGCACAAAACTCAAATCTTCTTAATGAGTATCAGTGGTCCAACCGTTTATTATTAGTGTACGCCGATGATGAAGAATCATCAGCTTATAGACAACAAATTCAAGAATTTGAAGGACAACAAGTTGGTATTGATGACAGAGACTTGGTTGTCTTTACTATTCTACCTCAAAAAGTAATAAATCCAGAAGGTGAAACATTACCACCTCAATCTGCCAAAGATTTACGCCAGCGATATGATGTGCCTAATGCGCAGTTTGAGGTTATACTGATTGGAAAGGACGGAGGTGTGAAATTGAAAGAAAGAAAATTTCTCAGTAGCGAGAAGTTATTCAGCATTATTGATCGAATGCCGATGCGCCGACGAGAGATGCAGGTTAACTAGACTACTAATTGCGAAGGTTCTGCATTTCTTTGATATCAATCTCAATAGCCCCAATAGCCAGTTTAGCTTTAATTTTCAGCGGCACTTTGTTGCTATCGTTAGATATCCAGACTAACACCGGATCTTTGCCGTTCTCAAAAAAATCGTTTTCGGGTAAAGAGGGTGCTACTACTATGGAATTAATGTCACCGACTTTAGTACGCAAAAGTTCTTTTCCTATAATTTTGATTTCTATGTTGTATACCTCTTCATCAAAGAAACCTTCTACGGGGATAACATCG
Organism: uncultured Flammeovirgaceae bacterium; assembly: GCA_937884755.1. GTDB lineage: Bacteria > Bacteroidota > Bacteroidia > Cytophagales > Cyclobacteriaceae > Tunicatimonas. Next base: position 41,073 of record CAKZYJ010000040.1, on the reverse strand, counting down.
CCTACTTCGTAATTACTGTAATCCAACGTTCGCAAAAAATAATAGCCCCCCACAATATCTACTACGTTGTCAGGCACCGTAAATCGCTCTTTCTTTTGAACTTTTCGAGTTTTCTTATCTAACTTCAGAACTGTGGCCACGTCGTTGTCGTGGTCGAAATTCACTACTTCGTTTTTACGGTATTTTCCTTCTTGTATGTACCGATACGATCTCATCGGAAGGATAGAAGTAGTATCTACGTACGCTCCGAAATTATCTCGCACACTGTAGAGTATGTCAGCCAAACCAACGGTGTTTCCGTAAACATCAATTTTATAGCAAGGGCGGCCACTTACATCGTAGTATTCATCGTGTACTTGCATAATCGCCTCCGCAGCGTTAATTAACCCGTAGTGTATTCGGTATTTCAGCACTTCCCCAGTACTGAAACTATTGTTGTCTATACGGCGATATGCCACCGGACCAGCGTACTGAAATGCTCCGCAGAATAGGGCAATCCCAATTAAGATTAAGAAATACTTTTTCATGCTACCCACGTTCTTACTACTTCTTAAGAGAAAAAACCGTGCAAAACTGATATATTGAATTCTATTTTTATTTATTCTAACGTAAATATCCTCTATTCCGTTAGCGTCAGACCTTTCCTTTCTGTACATAAACGTACACGCTGTGCCCGATAGTGCACAACATAGAGGCTAAATATCCTCAATTATTAGCGTTCTATCCACTGGCATATTTATTGACTTAGGTTGTACGAAAAACATTAATCCAAATATTTTTTCGCACGTTTTAGTTTGATTTGAGCATATCACTAAGGGTCGGCACCGTTGTCCGACTCTTTTTTACTGCATCAAACTATCCGTACCTTTCTTTTAAGTAGCTTAAATACCGCCTGATGTCACCTTCAAACTGTTCTGTATACTCTGTTTCCATATCATTTGCTTGCCCTTGATAGCGCACATAAGACTTAAAAAAAGTGTTGTTCGGTAGTTCATCGCGCTCCTGTAATCTTTTTACAAATTTCTGATATTGGGATGTCTTCAACGTTAATGTATCGGCGGCGTTTACTATATTCCTGATTAGCCTTTCTTTCTTTTTCGCTTTGGTCTGATAAGCCATATCTTCTGTTAACTCCTGATATAAACTGTCTAGTTGATTTGTCCCCCGCAGCATATGATCTATGTATTTCTTCCGGTCTTGTAGGTACTGCCTATATTCAACTACCTTTTCCGAGTCTGCACCATACTTGTGCGCTAGAAATGCTTCGGCTCCTTCGTTTCCGATAAAGGTTGCAATATTTTCGTTCAAACGCAGGCTATCTTTTACGAAGATGGTGCCGTGTGTCAACTCATGAATGATCGTATTGGCCACCTGCCCGTCTGACCTAAATAGTAGTTGCGATAAGATAGGGTCATCAAAAAAACCCAGCGTACTCCAGGCACTTACTGTTCTTATTCCCGTATCCAATCCCTTATTAGTCAGTTCCTGCTTTTCCTCAAGCGCTTTCTGATGATTAAAGAAACCCTTGTACGAAAATGTGCCCAATAGCGGAAATTTCCATTCGCGGTCTTTTAATGAAAAGGGCTCGGTAGCAGTTATCACCCATAGTATTGGTTTTCCCTGTTGGTCGTACACACTTCGGTAACTTCCGGAAGGAGCTACTCCCAAACTATCTACAGCAAACTGCTTTACTTCTTGTACCAGTCGTACTTTTTGTTTCAGTGAATCGGACACTTCTGGATCAGCCAGCAACTCTTCAATAGGGCGGGCATTCCATAGTACCTTTATCTGACCGTTCGCCTGCATTATTCCGTAACTGACTAGCTCACGCTGCCCAATCAATACTATTATTAAGATGGCCGCCAGTGCAACCCCTATCTTTTTTATCATCTCATTGCTGTTTATTATCCTTAATTTTTAGCGTATCTTTGAATAAGGTTTTTACATTTTTTCAAATAAAATCTGTATCAAAGACTTTTCAGAAGTTCTCAGCAAATTTACGAATAACCAGGTACCAAGTTCTTTTCTATAGCATTCTTATTTTACGTAATATTCTTGTAATAAATACTTATAAAAAGTATATTTGCTTATCAACTATAATCGAACATTCATGAGCGATCAAACGGAAAAACTAAAAGCCCTTCAATTAACAATTGACAAACTAGATAAGACCTATGGTAAAGGTACCGTCATGAAACTTAGCGATGAGCGGGTAGAAGATATTCCCGCCATTCCTACTGGTTCATTAGGTTTGGATATTGCTTTAGGAGTTGGAGGAGTACCCCGTGGCCGGGTTGTAGAAATTTACGGACCGGAATCTTCCGGAAAAACTACATTAGCTATGCACTGTATCGCCGAAGCTCAAAAAGCAGGTGGTATAGCTGCCATCGTTGATGCTGAGCATGCCTTTGACCGTAGCTATGCTCAAAAATTGGGAATAGATACTGAAAACCTCTTAATCTCTCAGCCTGATAATGGTGAGCAAGCACTTGAAATCGCTGAGCACCTTATCCGGTCTGGCGCCATTGACATCATCGTTATTGATTCGGTAGCTGCTTTGGTTCCTCGCGGAGAGCTAGAGGGTGAAATGGGTGACAGTAAGATGGGGTTACAGGCTCGCCTAATGTCTCAGGCACTGCGAAAGCTTACTGGTGCCATCAACAAGACCAAATGTACCTGTATATTTATAAATCAGCTGCGAGAGAAAATCGGGGTTATGTTCGGGAATCCCGAAACCACGACTGGAGGTAATGCCCTGAAGTTTTACGCTTCTGTTCGGTTGGATATTCGCCGTATTGGCCAAATTAAGGAGGGAGCTGATAATGTTACTGGAAATCGTACCCGCGTGAAAGTGGTCAAAAATAAAGTTGCACCTCCTTTCAAAGTGGTAGAGTTCGACATTATGTACGGTGAGGGCATCTCCAAAGTCGGCGAGATACTGGATCTAGGCGTAGAAATGGAAATTGTGAAGAAGTCAGGTTCCTGGTTCTCTTACGAAAATGAGAAGTTAGGTCAGGGAAGAGATGCAGTGAAACGTATTCTTCTCGATAACCCTGAACTTATGAACGAGATTGAGCTAAAAATCAGGAACAGAGTAAATGGCGTAGAGGAAGAGGTTGAAGATGATAGCGCTGCTCTAGTGGAAGAAGCTAATATTTCTTCCAACGGCAAAAAATAAGAATCTCGTTTTTAGCTAAAACTATTGAAAACCGCTCAGTCGAGCGGTTTTTTCTTTAAAAGAATTGCTCTAATATTTGAGGTAGAATTTCATGATCACCAGCAAACCGAATGATTTTAGGTGAGATTCCATATTCAAGATACTTGCTTTCCAACTCAGTAAACCGTTTTGGAGTGATAAAATGATCCTGATTTCCGTATACATAATAAACAGTCTTATCAGCAAACAAGCGACGACAGCGTTCTCGATCCACATCCACTGGAAAATCTCCTGCCCATAGAATCATTTCATCAAACGCTATTTTCTCCTGCACTACCCATCGTATCAGCGTAGAAACTCCTTGAGAGAAAGCAAACAGTACAGTTCGTTTTGGAGTAGCGGATTCAGGGAGCACCTTATTGTAAACTGAGCTAAGGTACTTTATATAGTTTTGAATAGCTTCCTCCCGAAATTCACGAGTCATCCAAGTTGCACCTACCCTCCCGTTTACCCCCTGTAAATAAAATAGCGATAGCCCCTCAGGAGCAGCTACGTAAGCCTTGGTTGATAAAGGCTCAAACTTAGGTAAGAAAAACTGACTGAGTTGGCCGTAACCATGAAGTACAATCCAAAGCTCATGATCAACTGATGCCTGATCACCAATGGTATAAAACCTACCAGTAAACTCGAAAGGGACAGTATGTTCCTGCATAAACAAAAAAAGACCTCAATAAGAGGCCTTTGCAAAATAAGTGTCGGAGATAACTATCGTTTAAAGCCTAATACGGCACCACCACAGTGGCTTTGAGAACCTTCAAATGTAAACGTAATATAGTAAATACCCGTTGCATTGCAGGGATAGATAATTCCTCGGTTAAAATTTCCGTTCGCATAGCTTGTTCCAACTTTTTTACGATTTGAATCATAAAGGCTAACTACAATACCATCAGTCTGATCGCCTTCAGCACAAATGTTCAGAAAATATTGGGTACCCTTTGCGAATACGTATGAATACTCAATTTTATCTTTAGCACCACCTTCACCGTTAATTTCGTAACTCTTTACAAAATTGAACCCCTCGGCTAATTGCGGAATACAAGCTTCAGTGTATACTGAAGGATCGCACTGAGCTTTTACTTCCTCTACGCTAAGAAGAATACTGAATGCTATGCTCAATACTACAACAATCGCTTTCATATGCATTAGTAATGTTTTAGTCAATTATATAATCTCGGATAGAAGAAGTAATTCGCGAAATCTCACGAACATTGTCGTCGGTAATGTTGATAGTGGTGGTGCTATTATTCGAAATAGTTACAATCCCATTAACCTCCTCCAAAGTAGACTCAGCGTAGGTTTGAGTAATATCAATACTATCAAACTGAGCTTGTAATTCAGCCATCCGATCGGCTAATTCTTTAATGTTAAGGTTGCTTTCACTGTAGAATGATAGCAAAAGCATAATATTCTCCAGGATAATCTTTTGCTCACCAATACGCTCCTTCAGTTCATCGTTATCCATATTCTTCTCAGTCACCTGACAAATAATATGCAAAGCTTCCAGCCAGCCGCCCGTAAGTAGTAACACACTAAGATTGGCTCTCTGCTGTTCTTGTAAAGAAGAGTTAATATTATTAAAATTCTTAGTTGTGATAAGCAAAAGCGAATCGAGATTTCGGCTGTTAGTAGCAAGACGCCGAATTACGCCAAAATCAAAAAACTGCCCAATGCTCAGACCTTCTGCTAAATCACGGATGGCAGTGAGATATTCAAAAGCATCTTGATTCTGTTCGTAAATGTTAGTATAACCTAGATCGGTACCGTAAACACCCAGATTGAGTGCTTTTTTAAAGTTGCTGTTGTAGCTAGAAATTTGGCTAGTACCGTTTAAGAGGCTAATATCATAATTAGTTCCAGACTCCTTAAGTAGCACAGCAATTTCCAAGGGTGAGGGAATTTGCTGAAGAATACTTTCCAACACTTCGTCTGAAATAACGGGCGCATTATTCTCGGCAGTCTGCAGACTGTCCAAAAACGCTTGTTCGTCTATTTGTGATCCTGAATCACAGGACCATAAAGTGATCAGCCCTATGCAGGTTAATAATGATAGTTTTTTCATGCAAAAGTTCCTGATTTGATATAACAAAGGTATCATACGCCATTCCTAGTTGAAATTGAAATAGGGTGATTATCTTACGTGTGAACTGTTTGAGATACAAATAGACTAATTACTATTCAGTGGAATCTTGATCTGGCTGATTGTGAATAATAGCTTTCTGAATAGTTCAAAGTATAGGCTTACATAAAGCAGTGATGTCATTAACCAAATGATGGCAATATTGAAGTAGAAAGTATCAATCAGAATTCCGCCAAATTGCTTTTTTGGAGCGAAGAAGTGAGTACGATAGTTGAATAATCTTGCTTCTTCTAAGGCCGGTTCGTTGAATATTGGATCAACCTGTTGCAGCAACCTTCCTTGGTATTCCGCAATACGATCCGCGGTATTAACGTTTCTCACCAAGTCAGAAAGGCTTTCGTTGTGATACCTATTCTTATATTCGTTTAGAGTGTAATTAAGGCCTGATTGATTTTCCAAATAATAAACCAGTTTTTCTCTTTTGCTCACAGCATCATTGAAAATCTGCATGTAATGCTTGTTGAGACTTTTTAGATAACTACGTAGTTGCTTAATAACTTCAGGGCTTACATTCTCTTGGCTAAGTACTGAATCCAGATTCAAACTTTCTATTCCTTCCCGAAAGGACTCTTTGGCTAGCTCTTTTCGGAGAATAGACAGATCCTTATTTAATGTTTGGAGAATAGTATCACTTGGCGCATGAATACTATTAGATACACTCTGAAGTTTAGATTCTAATTCCGGAATGAGATAGGCTGCTTTAAAATCAGCCTGCCGTTCTTGCTTTTCTAACTCAAAGAATGGGCGTTGGTAAGAATTACTTTTAAACTGTTGAACTGCTAATGCTTCGTATGCCCACCGAGAGGTCATAAGGTCGGCTACTATTGGAACTTCTCCCTTTGAGCTTATTAGGCTGTTAAGTTTGTCAAAATTAAACAATAGACCACTGAGAATCATTTGAGGGATCAAAAGCAGTGGAATGATAATATAAACTGTTACAGCAGAGTTGAATGACGCTGAGATATTTAAACCCAGTACATTGGCAAAACAAGATACTGAAAAAAGTACCAGCCAGAAACTCAAAGTCATCTCTTTTATCTCGAGAATCAAATTCCCAATTAATACAAAGCTCAACGTTTGAATAGCTGACATCACGAAGAGGATCGTCAACTTAGATGATAAGTAGCTACTCCAACTTAGGTTGAGAAAAGACTCGCGTTTCAGAATTTTCCTATCTCTGATAATTTCCTCGGCACTGACGGTGAGCCCCATAAACAGGGATACAATGATGCTAATTAGCAGGTACGCAGGTATATTTTCATTAAACCTGAAAATATATTCCGAATTTCCAGCTTCGGTATATCTGATGATAAATGATAAAAACAAAGCTAATACCGGGGCTTCCAGGAAATTTATCAGTAAATATTGTCGGTTACTAATTTTAGACAGTGTATCTCTGATTGTGAAGATAACTGTTTGCTTAAGTTTAGTAGGAATGGACAATGACTTGGGTGGTGTCTCTCGTTCATCAGGAATACGCGTAAGGTTAAAATTTTCCTGATACATTTCACTCCACTGCTGAGGATTTACCTTACGCTTGTTCGTAAACTGCCCGTATTCATCTACTACTTTAGCTTCAATGATATTAAATACTTGCTCCGGATTAACGTTACCACACTCGGAGCATTGCCCTCGCTGAGCATCCACCTGATTAGAAGCCTGCTTAAAATAAGTGACAGCAGCCACCGGATTTCCGTAAAAGATAGGGTACCCCCCGGTATCCATGATAAACATCTTATCAAACATCTTATAAATATCTGACGATGGTTGATGGATAACTACAAAAATCAACTTCCCTCTCAGTGAAAGTTCTTTTAATAAGTCAATAACATTTTCGGAATCTCGAGAAGAAAGCCCAGAAGTAGGCTCGTCTACAAACATCACTGCTGGCTCACGAATCAGTTCTAAGGCGATATTCAGGCGTTTTCGTTGCCCACCGCTAATCGTTTTGTCAAGTACACTACCGACTTTTAAATCTTTTCTATGCTCAAGTCCTAAGCTTTCCAGCGTATCGATAACTCGCTTGTCTATCTCCTCATCGCTTTTATCAGCGAAGCAAAGCTTAGCATTATAAAATAGATTCTCATAAACGGTAAGCTCTTCGATAAGAAGATCATCCTGGGCTACGTAGCCGATAACACCTTGAATATGTTCCTTCTGAAGATGAATATTGAAACCATTGATGAGTACTTCACCTTCCGAAGGAGCTTCTATTCCGGCAAGAACATTCAGCAAAGTAGTTTTACCAGCACCACTGGCTCCCATAATACCAATTAGTTTTCCCGGCCCCTCGGAAATATTGATATTTCTTAGCCCAATTCCGCCATTAGGAAATTGATAGCTGACTTGATTTACATTAAAAGAAATTTTTTGAACAGTTTCATCTGACAAAAAGTGACGAATCAGATCACTGTAGTAGAGCGCGTCTCCTACTGGAGTTTTTATGGTACTTCCATTTGAAAATAGATAAGAGTGATTAGGCTCCATAATAAAGCCATTCAGCACTACATCACTACTCCCCAAATATTTTACAAAGTACAGATCGACGCTACTAACCTTTAAAAAGACAACCTCTCCCTGAATGTCTACCTCCAAATGTCTTTGTTTTCCGACCCCGCTAGGTTTATTACTTACTGTTAAATCACTTTCCGAATCTGTTTTCGCATCCTCGCTACTCAAAACATAGCTTTCAATGAGTTTATTCTCTTCAGCGGAATTTTAAAAAACTTCAGCATCGGTATCGTTAACGTTTGACCGCTTATCGGTAAAGTTACCATCGGAGGCATCTAGCTCAAGAATTTTTACGAGTACTACAACCTTCTGCTTTTGTGTAAGAGTTTTATTAATCTTTCGGCAGATAGCTAAAGTTTTTACCGAATCTCTGACAGAAGTTGATTTACGCTTTTTAGTCTTTACTTCCCCCCCATCGGTGAGTTCTTCTTGCTGCTTTCCCCACCCAGCATACTCATCATACAACTCGATGTATTCGCTAACAGAATCACGATCTAACTCCTTCATAAAGAAGCTGATAGCAAAATCACGTTCTTGCTCAGTAACTATACCATCTTGCTTACTGATGATAGCAAATAATTGGGTTAATGCTTTTAGAATTTCTTCACTCATGATCCTACGATCCGTTGCGCAAATTCAACGTTTATACTTCTGATTCTTTGGACAATATGAGGCCAGGCTACCTAAGAACGTAGCGGTGATGATAGCACCTAAGTATTTTATATTGGTGCTATTAAAATAAAGAGACTGGAACTAGTAGGTGCTAAACTCGAATGATACTTCTACCAATTCAGAAAATTCTTCACCAGCTTCTTCCATATCTTCATCATCCTCATGGAAGTACCAATGAACTTTTGCATTGTCAACTTCTTCAATCTTTGACAAGACATCAAGAATTAGCTTAGAAGAAGCAGTATTAAAGTACTCTAACTTGAATACAAACTCACTAGTAGTATTAGGATCTTTGGCATACGCTTCTAACCAATCTAGCACCGGCTGATAAAATTCAGCAGAATCTTCAGGTAGAGAACGGCCAGAGATTTCAAATATGCCATTACTTTTGTCCAAGATGATCTTAGGAGTATCTTCAGTACCTTCTAAGTGTATAATTTCCATTACGTTTAAGTATTTAGAGTTTTTTGTTTTTGATTTAGTTTCGTCCGATTGTCGTCTTTAATGAAAAGAAAGACTTACCACCTTCCATTTCAACAAAATCGTACTCAAGCTTACTACCTGATTTTCGGGCCATATCAACAAAACCTAGCCCAGCTCCACCTTTATCAGAAATAGTGGTATTCTTGATAATCTCTTTGTAGAGTTGCTTCAGCCCGTCTTTATCAAGGCTATTCACTTTATCCAGTCGCTCTCTGAGTCCGGCGATATCATTGTTTTCAAGCGGGTTACCCGAAGCAATGATGTACTCATCACCTTTCTTTCCAATCATGAATACCGCATTGTAGTCGTATTCATTCTCAACTTTGTACCCTTCTCCGTGCTTTACAATATTTTGCAAACACTCAACCATTACGTTAAACACTTTACGCTTAACAGTGGACTCTTCGCCCATTGAGTCCATGTTTCGCTCTGCCATAGCTAGCACAGATTTGGTGATTTCTTGCGTAAATTCTCCTTCGTAAACAAGGATCAAATTTTCGTTACGCATTGATTTGTGTAAGTCATACACATACTTCATGATCTGTCTGAGTTTAGATTATTAGTCGATCAATTACAAATTAAAACTTAATACCAATCATTAATACATCGTCAGTCTGTTTTTCTTCTCCACGCCACTCTTCCCACGATGTAGCTAATGACTGATGAATCTCATCCATTGGTTTGTTATGATTTTCCTGAATTAGAGCACGCAAACGCTTGGGTCCGTATTTCCGATTATTCGGGCCACCAAACTGGTCCGGGAATCCGTCTGAACAGAAGTAGATAGAATCGCCTTTCGCTGCTTTAATTGTGTACGTAGTGAAGTTTGTCTGATTCTTGTAAATTCCACCTCCAATTGGGAATTTGTTACCTTTAATTTCAGACATTTCACCTTTATTCATGTGGTATAATGGTCGGTGAGCCCCTGCATACTGAATCTCATTCTTTCGAATTCTACATAAGGAAATATCCATACCATCCTTACTTTGAGATTCAGAAGAATCTTGGCGTAATGTCTGGGTAACACCTTCATCTAATTGATCTAGAATTTCTCCTGGATCAGTCACCCCCCGGCTCCGAACAATGTCATTGAGCAGGAAGTAACCAATAAGCGAGATTAATGCTCCTGGTACACCATGTCCAGTACAATCTACTGCGGCAATAAAGGTATCTTCTCCTTTCTGTAGGAACCAAGGAAAATCTCCACTAACTACATCACGCGCTTTGTAAAAGATGAACGACTCTGGGAATACCTGCTTAATGATAGCATTATCAGGTAAAATAGCCCCCTGAATACGACGAGCGTAGTTAATACTATCGTTAATCTTTTTATTCTTATTCTGAATTTCCAGCTCGATCTGCTTGCGGTCGGTAATATCATGCGATACTACCAACACTGATTCCAGATGCTCTTCTTCATCAAACTCTGGAATGGCATTCACGTGCATCACACGATCGCCAATTTCAGATGGAAAGTCAATTTCTCTAGCTACCGTTTGCTCTGAACTGCTTACTTCACCCAAAATCTTCAACCATTCGTCAACTACCGATGGAGCAAAGCTAGATTCACCCACCCGTTTGTTCAGAAACTCAGATGGTGCCTGATGGGTATAAGTTTCAATGGTGGGGTTAATGTAGAAGAATGTCCCTTCTGTATCTACCCTCGTAATCAGATCAGGGGAGTTCTCAGAAAGAGCCTGCATTTTGCTTCTCATCCGCTCTTCCTGCTCAGCTCGCTTACGTTCAGTAATATCCCGGGCGTTAAGCACAATGCCTTGAACCGCCGGATCTTTCAATAAATTGTTTCCAGTAGTTTCAACCCAAACTTCACCACGTTCTTTTGTCTGATAAACGTATTGAACGGTCACTGCTTCTTTCGGATTTTTCAGCAGTGTCTTAAACATTTCAGTAAAAACGTCTTTCCCTTCTTCATGAATATACTGGAGATCGCTTTGACCGATCATCTCTTCTTGAGAGTATCCAAAGATGCGTTGTACAGAAGGGCTGATATAACGGATGAGTTGGTTCTCTTCGTAGATTGTTACTACCTCTGATGCATTCTCCAGTAGAGAAGTCATACGATTCTGAGTTCGTTCTACCTCTTGAATCTGCTCTTCTAACTGCTTATTTGCACGCTGTAGCTCCTCCTGAGTAGCCTGCATCTCTTCAGCGTTCTGACGTAGAATCTCCTGTTGCTCCTGTAATTCAATACTCATCTGCTGAGACTCCTCCAGCAGGCGACGGGTACGTTCGTTAACCTTAATATTGAATACTGTTCGGGCAGTAATCAAACTGATTTCCTCTACAAACTTTACGTCTCTGCTACTGAACTTTTCAAAAGCGGCAAACTCTAATACACCGTATACTTCCTCATTGGTAATGAGCGGAACAATTAGTAACGATTCCGGGCGCTGATCTCCCAGTAAACCAGAAGTGATTGTTACGTAATCGTAAGGAATCTCAGTGCGTAAAAGTGTATCGTGTTCTGCAGCTGCCTGCCCTACCAGCCCTTCAGCAAATTTGAAAGTATTGTTCAGGTATTTTTTCTTGTTGTAAGCATAGCTGGCTTTCATTTCAATCACCGCATCGCCTTCATTTTCGCCATCTACTACATAGAAAGCTCCTTGAATTGCATCGATTTTCTGGCATACGTAGGCGACTACGGCATCCCCTAATGCCTCTAATTGATCATGTGAGCGAAGAATTTCACCAATTTCAGCTACACCCGTTACAATCCAGTTCCGTTCGTCATCCCGCTTCTCAGCTTTCTGAATGTTGTCCCTCATATTGATGAGGGCATTTCCTAATGTATCTTTCTCGCTGATAGGCTCAAAAGAAGCATCTAGTTTACCGTCACCGATCTGATGGGCAAAAGAGGCAGTTCGTTGTAGTGCACCAACTAATTTAGCGGTAGTTTCGGCCATTTGACCAACCTCATCACTTCCTTTCTTTTCTACTCGCTCAGGCAATATCCCTTCACTAAGCAGTTGCAAAGTTCTTTTGAGAGAAAGTAAAGCATCAATTAATACGTTTGAAAACAGTATGGAAACTACTAACGCAATAACCAATGTGATAACCGCTGCAATTAGAAATTTAGGAAGTAATCCATTGACTTTTGCTCGTACTTCGGACTGGTCAATTTTAGTAACAATACCTAAACCTAATGCCGGTATATGATTCCAGGCAGCTAGCGTTTGCTCTTCTCGATAATCTTCATCTGTAATGTACCCTTCAGTATTGGTTATCGCTCGTTGCACTGCCTGCTGAGAGGATTTTCCGATTGTGGCTACTAACGATAGTGGCTCACTTTCAGTAACCCGAGATTCGTTAATGTAGGTTATTTTGTCTCCTTCAGCTCTAACTAAAAAAGTCTCACCAGTTTCCCCAAGACCAGTAGAATCTTGAAGAATAACGAACGTTCCTGCAACACTTACTTTTGCTATAACTATCGTTTTCTTCTCAGAGCTAGCTAAAGCAACTAGCGTATAAAGATTTTTATCTTCCTCAAATACTCTACTAATGTAAGTGCCGTCAGAAGCGCGAGAAATCGTTTCACCATCTGGATCATAAAATGCCTTTCCTGCCTGCTGCGTCGAGCTAAATTCATCACTATTGTATAGTATATCGCCTTTGTTAGAGACCAAATATAGATTTGCAACATCAGTATGACGTTGCAACACTCTCTGCAATTGATCGGTAATATCTGTCGAAACACTACCAGTAGCCTCCGTATTGTCTATATCTGAGAATAAATCAACTTGACCGGCGTCAAATTCACTCGGAATTTCTTGTGACGCTCCAAAAAGTGAATCACCTTCAACGGTCTGCCTTACTAAGCTCAGTTCGGTAATTAATAGATCTAAGTATGCTTCAGTACGTTGCTTCTTATAATTATTAATCGATATAAGCTTCTCCGCATACTGATCTTCAATCAGCTTTCCGGCTAATTGGTAAGCAATTGTACTAAAGGTTACTAATGCTAGTGCTGCCAGCACTAGCACTAGTGCGGTAATTTTACTCCCTATGTTAATTTTTTTAAACATACCCTTTTAAGGAATTTTTTACTATGCGGTCTTTTTCGTAAAGAAGTTTATATTTGTCTGCCTGCAAATTGCAACAACAGATACTTTTTTTTACTGTTTAGCTTCTTCTATTCTTACATTGTCATTATTTGACAGTTTTAGAGCCAATTTTCCGAAGTAGTTTTCCAATGCTAACTCCTGATTTTCTTGGAATGGTTTGAAAGAAGAAATTTCTACCACTCCCACTACAGCTTTTTCTTCTTTTATAGGAAGAACTAGTAAATGCTTGGGGGTAGACTGCCCTAATCCAGAGAAGATTTGTATATACCCCTCAGGTACTGCATCTATATTAGCTATTTTTCCCTCTTTCGCTACTTGCCCAGCTATTCCTTCACCAAATCGGAACGAGATTTGGTCCCCCTCGGGGATATGATAGGCGTAGGATGAAAGTAGATCAATGGAGTTGTATTCTTTATTATTTACTACCTGAAAAACAGCTCCCTGGCTGGCCTCCAACGCATTACAAACCTGGGATAATGCTTTGGTAAATACCTCCTTAGTCTCAGCCTCGGTAGAAAGGATCTCTTCGGGGTCACCCAGATAAATTTCTTCGCCATATTCCTTCCCAGTTTCCTTTTCCGTAGTAATAGTATCTTGCTCAGAAACCTTAAATTCACGAATTTCTTTCTCGTATTGGTTTCGATTGCTGACAAACAATGCAACTACAATTAACCCGGACAAAATATTGAATCCAACCGTAAGGTATACTCTTTGCAATATTGGGCTAACTTCGTTAATAGTTGCTAAATCTAATTTTGCCGAATATTGCGAAAGCCACTCCGGTAACTGAAACAAAACAAAAGCCGACGTTAGCGAAGCCAAAATGAATACTGCAACTGAGATCCATTTTATAGTGGTAGATGATATAAGCATACTATTTGTATTGTTGGTCTAGTTCAAGTAAAAATTCTATAATCAGATCTACGCCTAACACGTAATCAATTGTGGTAACACTCATAGCCGAAGTCGGCATAGTTTCTATCATACACTCGCTAGGCTCTTGTACAATGGTTACCCCACCCCGATCCTTAATCTTTTTCATACCCAACGCTCCATCCTTGTTCGCCCCAGAAAGTAAAATTCCAATGAGTTTATGTCGAAACACGTAAGAAGCTGTTTCTAGTGTGACGTCAATGGCCGGGCGAGAGTTATTAATCATTTCTTCGGTTGATAATGAAAATGAATTTCCTAATTCGACCGCTAAATGATAATTGGATGGTGCCAGGTACACTCCTCCTTTTTTGATACTTTCTTTATCGCAAGGTTCAGTAACGGGCTTTGAGCTTTTTATTGAAAGAGCTTCTTCAAAGCCATTACGCACGTGCTTGAGACGATGTAAACACAGAATGATCGGTAATGAGAAGTCTTTGGGAAGTGCGGATAAAATCTTAGTAACCCCCTGGAAACTTCCTGCTGACCCTCCGATGACTACAGCTTTATATATGTTGCTAATCTGGAATTTACTCATAGCTACACTGGCAACCCCTACGGCTAATCTTTGATTTTTTTGTATATCTTCTCTTCGTTGTTAACAATGATAAATTTGTTAGCTACCTCACACCAAATTAATGACTCTTTAGAGCCAACGGCTAAGTAACTATATTTGAATAAGCTATCGTGAAGCTTCTTCAACACCTTGTTTTGTAGATTCTGGTTAAAGTATATCATTACATTACGACACAAGATGAGATCAAACTTATTGAATACCTCTCCTTTAACTAGGTCGAAATTCCGGTAAGAAACCCCCGCAAACAACGTAGGATCAATAATCGCCATTCCATCTTTTTCTTCGTAATAATGCTGAATAGAATGTTGTCCCTGAAAACGAATATAGTTTTTCTCGTTGAGGTCCATATTCTTTACAGATACTTGCCCTTTTTTGGCTTTGGCAAGAATTGGCTTATCAATATCAGTAGCAATGATATTAGCCTTATGCAAAATACCCATTTCTTTAAGCAAAATACACATGCTCATTACTTCTTCGCCCGAAGAACAACCTGCATGCCAAATATTAAAAGTATCATGGTTAAGCAGAATGTTAGGAATGATATGGTCCCGTACTTCACGCCAAAATGAAGGATCTCTGAACATTTCAGTGACATTTACCGTCACCTCAGCTAGAAAAGTCTCAATAAATGAAGGGTCGTTTTCTAGCTTTACTACAACTTCGCCGACAGAGTTGAACTGAAACAGCTCAATAATTCGTTGTATGCGCCTTCGAAAAGAAGACATTGCATAATCCGAAAAGTCGTACCCGTAACGGTTTTTCACTACTTCAGTGATTTTTCGCAAGTCAGCGATTTCTACTTCTACGGTTTTCTTAGCCGCTTTCGGCTGAAAGGTTTTAAATATGTCTTGTTGGCTTTTGATCATTGTTTAGTTGACTGTTATAAATCAAACCATGCCTACCCCAGTGATAACTGTCCCAAAAGTAAATTAAAAAGCGTTTCGAGCAGAATAAGCTACCTTTAGCAGTGAAGAAGAAGGTGTAATAAATCGAATGGGGGAAAAGGAAAAAGCGTACGGAGCTATCAGGAAAAAGTGTTTTACTACAAAGTAAGGGAACAACCCAAAAATACCAGCTTCACTTTTTAAAGCAGGTGATCAGGCAGCCAGATCATTAGGTGATGAGGTTCAAATTCTAAGTGGTTGAACTCATGAATAACTGCCAACTACAACCTCAAACCAATTTTCTTTCGCGAAATATTGTTGAGCTAATTGTTGCAATGCAGCCGCGTCAATAGTGTTGACAATTTTTAGAAAGTCTTCGTAATAGCTATAATCTAATCCGAATAAGTGTACTCCTTTAAATTTTTCGGCCAATGCGAAGGGGGTATTGATCGAAGTGAGCAATCTTCCCGCCATGTAGTTTTTTACAATATTTAGCTCTATCTCATCAATGGGTTGATCCCGTAGAATACCAATCTCCCGGTAGATTTCGGTTAAAGCTTGCTGAGTAAGTTCTTTCTTTACGTCGGTACCAATTACCAAATAGCTCGCCTCTTGCAAACTCACAATTGATGAGTATATACCGTAAGTCAAACCTTTTTCTTCCCGAATGTTTTTCATAAGGCGAGAACCGAAGTAGCCTCCTAACACTGTATTCAGAATCCGCAGTGGAATGAAATCAGGGTTGTTCTTGGGGATGAAAGGCATTCCAATTCGAAGCGAAGACTGAAGACTATTTTCCTTTTCAACCAGGTGTTTCTTCTTGCCAGATAGGCCACTCCAGACATCAGTTTGTGATTTCTTCTCTGCCTTCTCGAAAGGCAATGTACCAATATGTCTTTCTAACAACGACAGCACTTCATCATCTACTTGTCCAGATACTATTACTTCCCAGTTACTAGCAATATTTTTCTGATAAAAAGGCAAGAGTGATTCTCTTTCTACCCGAGTTACCTTTTCCTCGGTAAGAGTTCTTCCGTAGGGTTGATCAGCCTCGAACAATACTGAGCGCATTTTCTTTGAGGCTACTATACTTGTTTTCTCATTGTTCACTCTAATCTTCTGAACCTGGATAGTTTTTAGCTTTTCGAGTTCACTTTCTGGGAAAGTAGCTTCGGTTAGTAGTTCTACAACCAGTGACAGTAGTGCATCAGTATACTTTTTTAAAGTATATATCTCTAAAGATGCGTAGTCAATTCCAGGGTTTAGTTGGAGGTAAGCTCCGTATGAATCTACAAAGTTAGAAATGGAAAAAGCAGTCCGACGCTGAGTTCCTTCAGCCAGCATCTTAATAGCAAAAATACTATTACCAGATTTAGCTTCGTACTTGGTACCTGCGTTAGGTAGTAAAAGCTCAATACCTACTACTGGTTCTTTACCAGCATTAATGTAATACACCGGAACTCCGTTGGAAAGATAGTGAGCTTGAGCTTGCGCTAGCTTCACTTCTTTTATGGGTTGTGAGAGAGGTGGTATAGATCGGTCAATAATCATAAGTTAATTTCATCTTCCGTTGTGGGCCAACAATCCGGCTTTGGTCGCTAAGTAATGATAGGTTTGATGACAACTTTCGAAGTCAACTTCCGACGGAAGCAGCTCTTCCGAATGGTTAAGGTAGCAACGAATCCATTCTTTCTCTAGTAGAGATTGTAATACTGACTTAAGTTTATCTGGCGGCCAATCTAATTCCTGGAGCAACTGCTGAAAAGAAGTCACAAAGTACAATTCATCTAATGCATCGAATTCCTGATCAGTCACGGTGGTTATGGGTGCGGTTTTTCCAGGTATATCCTCCAATACTAGCAATAAGCCCGATCAATACGAAGTACGCTGAGTAAAGTACTTGCAAGCTAAGAAAGTTTACTGGATTTAGCTTTTTCTTCAGAAAACCAAGTACTGACTTTATAAAAACGTACTCTACTCCAATCTTGAGTAACAACAGCCAAACAAACCAGCGGCTTTCTATTCCATTCATTACCCAATCTGCTAAAGTAGCAATAAACAATAGGTGAAAGCCAAACACCAATCCCGCTAGCATAGTCACCAGACCTTCTCGATGCATCCGCCATTTTCCAGCCCAGCGTTTTCGCTGCTGAATAAATTCGCTTACTGTTTTCTTGGCATACGTCTTCACCAGCACTTCTGGGCTTTTCAAGAAGTATATTTCCGTAGGGAACTTCCGGAACATTGCGTGCAGTAAAAACTCATCGTCACCCGAAGGAATGTGCCAATGGCCTTGGTAACCACCTACTTCAAAAAAAGCTTCCCGACGAAAGGCCAAATTTGCCCCATTACAAGTAATAGGCTGTTTGCTTTGAATGCTAGCCGCCCCCATCCCAATCAAGCTGGCAAACTCAAGGGTTTGCAATCGCTCAAACCACGACCGCTCCTGACAGAAAGTAACTCCTCCTGCTACTAACGCAGGTTGATATTTTTGGAAAAAATCTACCCAGGTAGTTAGCCAGTACGGTCCTATCCGGCAATCACCGTCAACCGTAACGACCACTTCGCCTTTTGCCGCTTGAATACCCCGATACAGCGCAGCTTTTTTTGGAGAGAGCGACTTTCCAGGAGCGGGGGCTGAAAAGTACTGTAAATTAATTAGTGTATTTGCTTGAAATTCCTCTACCAGAACTAGGGTTTCATCTTCAGAATGGTCATTAACTACAATTACTTCCCACTTTTGAGTGGGAAATAAAAGAGTCTCATTTAGTCGTTGCTGAGATAGATCTCGTAACAATGGGACAATATGCACTGCTTCATTACGTACTGGAATTATCACCGATACTTTAAGATTGATCTGAAGATCAGACTGACCTTTGTCATAGTGGAAAAGTGGGATTTGTAGCCAGTGGTAGTGAAACCAAACCACCAACAGACAATAACCTAGAATACAAGCAGCAAAAAATATTTCCATCGCTCGGCAATCCAAAATTTCTAATGATAAAGGTAAAAAGTTTAAAGAATGATCAGCTAGCAGAATGCGGGTTTTACAATGTTTTCGCCGATGATCGGTATAGAAAAATTAAATCAAGGTTGGTGTAAAATAGCTCGGCTATTTACCTTTGCTTTTGAAACGCTTGCAGAATCTCTATATTTAGTCGCAAGATGACCAACACCAAGCCAATTATAAGCGAAAAAATCATTCTTGGAATTGACCCAGGAACCAACGAAATGGGCTACGGAGTAATCTGTATAAAATCTACTCCACCACGCCCTAGTAGGCTGGAACTGATGCAATACGGGGTAATTCACCTCCGCAAATACACACTCTATCAGACCAAGCTTCAGAAAATTTTTGACCGAATTACCAGTCTGATCGACGAATATGTACCAGACGAGATGGCTTTAGAGGCTCCGTTTTACAGCAAAAACGTGCAATCGATGCTAAAGTTGGGACGAGCTCAGGGGGTAGCCATGGCGGCGGCCCTTAGTCGTCAGATTCCAGTGACCGAGTACGCTCCCCGAAAAGTGAAACAGTCAGTTACCGGAAATGGTAATGCCTCAAAGGAGCAGGTTTGCAAGATGTTGAGCAGCTTGTTACAAACCAATAATTCTTTACTTCAGGGAAAACAGCTTAACGATGCTACGGATGCCCTGGCGGTAGCACTCTGCCATCACTACCAAAAATCATCTCCGGTTCGCCACACAAAAAGTTGGAAGGCCTTCGTCGCCGATAACCCTGAACGGATTAAGTCCTGAAGGTTCACGCTTATTCTATTTTTTACCTTATGTCCTGCAAGAAATCTCATGAACGTCTACTTAAGCTTGATGACTCACTCCACAATGCCAACCAGAAAATAAGAGACGAGCTTTCCTCCGTGGTCCGCACCGGCGACTACTTATGGCTGGCTTTCGACGAAGGACATAGCCTGGAACGACTAAAAAGAGTAGGAGATATTTACGAAGAGCACCAATCCTTTTCACTTACAAAATACCTGGATTTACCCGCCGGTGAGAATGAGATGGATATTGAGGGACTAGCCTACGACGGCACCTTCATGTGGATTGCCGGATCGCATAGTTGTAAACGTGATAAGCCCGATAATCGGGAAGAACCGGTTAAGAAAAGAATTGAGCGCTTAAGCAAAATCAAGCATCACCCCAATCGGTACACCTTGGCCCGGGTTCCTTTATTGAAAGATCCAGAAAGTGGCGAGTATCATTTATATAAATCCTGCCCTGATCCGAATAATCCGAAAAAGACGTTGACCGCCACTAAGCTGAAGGGTGGAGAAAACTATAGCCAACTCTCTAAAGTATTGGCTAATGATAAGCACTTCGGTATGTTTATAGATATTCCAGGAAAGGATAACGGACTGGATATTGAAGGGATTGCGGTGATGGGAGAGCGTATATATCTTGGCCTGCGCGGGCCGGTACTTCGGGGCTGGGCAATAATTTTGGAGGTACGGGTAAAGCAGAAAGGTAAGAAAAAACTCAAGCTGAAGAAGATAGGTAAAAACGGTCAACGTTACCGTAAGCACTTCGTCAACCTGCATGGTATGGGTATTCGGGAGTTAGCCGTAGCCCAGGACGACCTGCTAATTCTGGCCGGACCTACCATGGATTGCGACGGTACCATTGCTTTATACCGCATTGTGAAGGGTTTACCTAACGCCAAAGAGTCTCTTCTCTATAACGACGAAATTCAGCGGCTGGCTAATGTCACACTGGGGCACGAAACTGAATATGGAAAAGACAAAGCCGAAGGACTTACGCTGACCGAAGACGATGAGCTGTTAGTAGTGTACGATGCTCCCACGAGTACTCGGCGACAAAACGAAAGCGATGCTTACGCTGATATTTTCACTTATCCAGAAGGAAAGAAAGTTTCGTAAATAGCCTATGATTTCTCAACAGCGAAAAAATTGGTATATTCTAGGGTTAGTCTTAATAGCCTATTTTGCTATCACCTACCTACTATACTGGGTTGAGCGCGATCAGGAAGGTACCGGCTTTAGTCACCCTGCAGATGCATTTTGGTTCACCATTGTTACTTTATCAACTGTTGGTTATGGAGATTACACTCCGGTTTCTACAGTGGGTAGAATTATCGGAGTAATCTTTATATTAGGTAGCGTTGGTATTTTGGGTTATTTTATTAGTCAGCTTACTACTCAGGTATCGGCATATTTAGAAAAAAAACGTTTAGGACTTTTGGGAACAAAATTTACGAACCACATTCTCGTCATTGGATGGGACAAATTTGGCAAAGAAGTAGTTGAAGAAGTGGTGCACTCCGGAAACCGGGTGGCCATTGTTTGCAATGACAAAACTGGGATCGACCTTATTCACGAAGCATTTGACGGTAAGCATGTCTTCGCACTCTTCACCGACTACAGCAACATAGAAGCCCTAGAGAAAGCTAATATTCAGGAAGCAGCTACTGTTTTCATCAATTTTGAGGACGATACCGAAGTACTGATCTATTTACTCAACTTAAAGAAAGCTTACCCCAATCTCAACTACGTGGTTTCACTGAGCAACCCTAGTCTGAAGGAAACTTTTGCCGCTACAGGAGTACGCTACGTAGTATCTAAAACCGAAATTGCTTCCCGCTTGGTAGCCAGCTATACCTTCGAGCCAGACGTAGCTATGATGGCCGAATCGCTGATGACTTCGGCTCTGGAAGGTGAAGACTACGACCTATTAGAATACCGCGTCACCCAGCAGAACCCTTACCTCAACCAGGACTATCTAGACGCATTTATATCCCTGAAAAAAGACCACGAATGTGTACTAGTAGGCATCAATAAAAAACAATCTGATGGAAGTCGTCTGCTAAAAAAGAACCCGCCAACTGGAGTCAACATTGCTGAAGATGACTACCTGATTCTGATGTGTAACGGCGATACCAAAAAAAAAATGCAAAAGCTATTCGGAGTATCCGAAGGACGCCTTCAAAAGCACCAAACTTCTGAAGAGGCATAAAACCCTTTATATCAAATGGCCTTTATTACTCATCGAGAAATACCGTTTGATAGCCCACATGAGCGAACACCAACCCTTTGTCTTTGGCCTGAGTACTAGAGATTGAAAACTCACCATCCATATTGGTGACTGTTCCGGTAGTAGTGCCCCGAATAAGGATATTGGTCCCCGGCAATGGATTTCCCTCCCTGTCGGTTACCTTTCCTTTTAGTAGGCCTCCCTCCACTCTTACCGGTTCTACTACCATTTTTTTCAGGTCAACCTGCACCATATTCGGAAATTGATTAGATGATTCGCTTGATTGGGCAGCAGATGGATTAGGTTCTTCTCCTAACCGAAAAGTAATTGGTAACACCATTCGCACTTTTACCAGTTTGCCGCGTTGGGTTCCCGGATTCCAAGGTAACGCTTCTTGTATTACGCGAACCGCCTCCTCATCGCAACCCGCACCAATGCCTTTGATAGCTTTTACGTCAGTCAGGGAGCCATCGGTATCTACCACAAACTGTACAAACACTTTCCCTTCAATACCCATTCGTCGAGCTTGGGTCGGATACGTTAAGTTTGATTGCACATAGTCGTAGAATAGCCGCATTCCACCTTCGGGTTCAGGCTGGTCCTCTACCGTAATAAAAATATTGTCCGCATCCGCTGAAGCTTTTCTTTTCCAGGCTACTTTTTCCATTTCTCTCAACTCATTATAGCGAGATAACTCTTCGGGTGTAGCGACCTCCTGAAATGCTTTTGCTTCCTGATAAAAGAGGTCATCATTTCCTGGTTCCTTTAAATGTTCATCAAAATATTTAGCTACCAAATCACTTTGCAGCTTTCGTATTTCCTCCCACTCCAGTTCTGATTGTAGATGGCTTTGCTGGATGGATTGCCTCTCCAGTTCAGTAGCATCTTGCTGACAAGAAAAAGCCGTAAAGAGTATAGCCACAACGGGAAAAACTAGTCCATAACGATACCATCGAACGTTGCTTCTTGTCTCCATCATCTTAATGCGTTTTAGAGTTTTTGATTTGTAAAAATGATTAACTAAGGGTTCAAAATTTTGTAGTGTTTGGCGAGCTAGCAGACTGTTGTAGGTAGTAGGTTCAAACGTACGTTTCTTCATAGCCTGAGCGTCAGCAGCGAACTCATGATTTTCAGCTAAAGCCTGATCAAAAAGATAAATTAATGGCTGAAACCAAGCTACTATCTTAAGTAGAGTGAGGTAAAGCACATCGAAACTATGCCCCAGGCGAATGTGGCTTTCTTCATGTGCCAGAATTTGTTGTTCTTCGTTTGGGGATAGGTCTTGGGTATTATCCCACAGTAAGTAGTTAAAAAACGAAGAAGTGGGAAAAGCACCGTTAGTATTTACCGTAATAAAATCCCTACTAGAACTTTGGCTCTTTTTACCATTCTGTATGACCCGACGAATAGTGAAATAATGACGTAAATAGTAAACAAGAGTTACTACTACTCCTAGCCCATAAACAAGCACTAGTGCTAATTGCCACGACCAAAAACCTATTTCTTCCGACTGGACTGTACCGGTATCTGCCGGAGCTAACAAGATATAATCAGGTGGTAACGGAGCAAATGTTGCGTTTTCTCCAACCGGAATCTCTAGCCAGGGAAACAGAAAACTCAATAAGGGAGTAAGGAGCAGATACCAGCGGTTGTACTGATAAGAAGACTGATACTGTAGCACCAGGCGATAGAAGATGTAAAATACTCCTAAGCAGAGACTACTCTCTAATAGATAGATCATGTTGTATTGTAGTTTGTGTATTCTAACTAGAAAAGAAGGGCGCAGCAACTAGCCACGCCTTTTCTCACTGTTTCACTTCTAATTTACATAAGCCACTAATACTATTTCATCCATCTTCTTGATAGAATTATCTTTTTCAACAAAGCTCAAAGACTCGCTTGCTTTATCCTCCTCACCGTTATCAAGCTTGAAAGTAATAGGCAGTACCATGCGTACCTTCACCGGTTTACCGTCGGTGCTACCGGGACTCCAAGCTGGAGCACTTTCCAGTACACGAATCGCTTCTGCATCACAACCAGCACCAATTCCTTTCAAAGTTTGAAAATCGGTCAGCTCACCGTACTCATTTACGACAAATTGCACAAACACTTTGCCTTCAATACCCATACGGCGAGCTTGAGCTGGATATTTCAGTTCTTGCATAATATGCTGATAAAATGGCCCCATCCCACCTTCGGGGGAAGGTTGATTTTCTACAACCGTGAAAACTCCATCAGCATCAGGCATACTCATCAATTTTTCGTGAAGAGTCTTATGGCGCTTTAGCAAACTCTGATAAACTTTGAAGTCACTTTCTGATGCTACTCGTTTAAATATTTCTAATCTCAGATCGCCATGATCTGAAGGTGGAGCGCTAGCAACTGCTGACTTCTCAGCCTCATTCCTTACTTCTTCCCAAAAGATTTCCGGATTGTCATAGTATTTCTTAATCAGCTCTCCTTGTTGTTTATTCACTTTTAGACTTTGAGCTTTTAGCTCATTATAAGTTTGAGCAACAGCTTCTTGCCCCAGCTCTTCGGTGTCGGGTTGGCAGGAAAACACTAAAAATAGGGAAGCGACTATCGGTACGATGAGTGCGTAGCGGTACCATAAGGCTTTATTGTTTTTTTCCATCATTTTAATGCGTTTTAAGGTTTTGGATTTATAAAAATGGTTCACCACCGCCCACTGCAAGCTGACCATGGATTGCTTAGCGAGCAAACGGGAGTACGTTCGACGATCGGCCGTAGGGTGCTGCAATGCCCCGGCATCCGCCGCAAATTCGTGGTTCTCCACCAGCACCCGCTCCAATAGGTAGACTAGTGGATGGAACCAGAATACAATCTTTAGTAGCGTAAAATAAGTAATGTCATAGCTATGCTTCTGCCGAATGTGGGTTTCTTCGTGAGCCATCATCTGTTGGGTTTCCAATACGGAAAGGGTCTGGGTGTTATCCCACAACAGAAACTGAAAAAAGGAAGAAGTAGGAAACTTCCCTTGCGTATGAAGCAACTGGTAGCGGTTTTGAGCTGATGACTGAGATTGCCCGCAACGAATGACTCGAACTACACTTAGAAACTGGCGGAAGTAATATACTGCTACACTTACTGCTCCTAAACCGTAGATAAACCAAAAAAAATAATCCCATCGCCACTGAAAGCTGTTCTGCTTGGTGCTAAAACTATCGATGGTAAAGAAAGGATCTAGCAAAATGTAGCCTGCACCCGCAGAACTTGATTGAACCGTCCATAGTGGTACCTCCAGTAGTGGTAGCACTACACCCAGAAACGAAGCGGCTAGCAGATAAAAGCGGTTGTACTGATACGATGGCTGATCGTATAGCACGGCTACGTAAAACAGGTAAAAAACTCCCCAGCAAACGCTGACTTCTAGCAGATAATTAATAATGGTATTCATATGTATGTTGATTGAATTGGCTTTGTTAGAACTTTTTTTAGTCGGCTTATTTAAACCTCCAGCTAAAAATATATCTCAAACCTCGGCTAAACCCCTGAATATAAGAGTTGCCATGGTCGTCATTTATATGATCTATTTCAAAGGTTAGGTTATTTTTCTCTTTGGTTTGATAAAGATGGTTTTTAAAAACAGCAAAATCAGCCTGCATATCGGCTGCTATATCTTCTAAGTAGCCATACGCTACATCAGAAGAGGCTAAATAAAGTTTCTTTTCACTTAAGTCTTGGTTCAGTAATGTGTCTCTCTCATTATAGATATGCTTAAGACTAGGGTCTATCGCTATGTATCCACCAAAAAGTTCAGAGTTGTTAAGCAGTGAGTAGATTGCGAAAACGCCACCGTGAGAATGTCCAGCTAAGTATCTTACTTCGTTAGCTTTGAAACTCTGCTCTGCAAACGAAAACACTTCTTCCTCTAAAAACCTTAAAAAATTGTGGGCTTCTCCTCCGTAACTTTTTGGTAAGTAGTTTCTTTGCCTTGCTTCTTGAGATGGATTAGCGATTCCAATGAGAATATAAGGTGGAATTTTTGTAGTAATAGAGAAATAAGATTGAATGCTCTGAGCAATGTCAAATTTGTATTCGGCATCCAGTACATACACAACCGGAAGTTCAGAAGTTATTGTATCGTACCCTGCCGGTAGGCTCACATACAACTGCCTTTCTTCATCCAGTATAATTGATTGTATGGTCAGTATTTTATTAGTTTCTATTGTCTCAGCAGGTTCTTTCATTTGCTGGGCAAATAAGCTACCAATACAACTGGACAAACTAAATAATAGAATTTTGAAGCGAGTCATAATTAAAAAGCTTTAGTAGCGGGATACAACTCGGAGCAGTTTACTTCTACTCCTCCACTTTCGTCAAAGGAAAAGTTGAACTGCATGGCTACCCGCGTATTCACATTTCGCCCATTTTTTCTGCCGGAATTCCAGCGGACTTTCAGATTATTCAGTGCTTTTATGATGAGGCCATCTAGCTTGTAGGCTTCGTCACGGTCGGTCTCGCGCGTGCTAAATCCTTCAATAATCTGGGGCGAACTGGCTTTTCCACCCACTGTAAACTCAGCGTGCACTGCCCCGGCCATATCATAGAATTGGAAATACACCAATTGTTCTTTCAGGTATTTTCGCAACGCATTATGGAAGTAGTCTTTTCCTCGTACCGGCTGGGGCTGCGTATCTACTTCAGCTAAGTGATAGGTTTTAGAATCGACCACAATCTCATCTTCCCGCAACTTTATATAGTCAATCGTATCTCCTAGAATGCCCACCCGAAGTTGCCGAAAGTCAGCTTCGTACTCGGGAAACACATAATGGACTATTTGCTGATGGTAAAGTCGTTTCGCCGTTTCTCTATCTCGGATATTTTCCCAAAGGTTAGGATGTTCAGCTCGAGTCACCCCCCTTTCTCCCGCTTCTTGCAGCCGCTCTTCAACCAACTCTAATGCCTCTGGATTCGTAACCATTTGAGATTCAAAAATCGTATTCATCGGATCATCATCCAGATAGAAGTGTCGGTTAATATCATCGGCTTCGAAAAAGTAGTAGAAGTAGTATTGATGAAGTGTATCTTCCTGTTTGAGTTCTTCCATTCGCTGCTTAAGTGCAGTAGGCAACAAGTCATAATCCAGGAAACCGGTGTGCGGAAATTGCTCGGTAGCTACCGCAGCCTGCTTGGTAGCCTTCTCCGGTTTTTTCTCCAACAGCGGAAATACCAGAAAAGCCAACAGCAGAGCTAGTGGAATGATCACGATAGGATTTTCCTTTAGCATCTTCATAACTACTCGTTTCGTAAGGCATCTACCGGATTCGCCCGGGCTGCTCGCATTGTTTGCACGCTCATTGTGAACCAGGCTAGAAGCAGCGTAAAGCCACCGGCTAATGCAAACAGCCACCAGCTTGTTTCGACCCGAAATACAAAATCCTCCAGCCACCACTGCGCTATCCAATAGGCAATAGGCGAAGCAATGACTATGGCAAAAAGTATGAGTTTAGAAAAATCCCACACCAACAGCTGACCAATCTGAAATACCGAAGCCCCTAGCGTTTTTCGGATACCAATCTCTTTGGTCCTTTTCTGGGCCATTTTCCAGGCCAAAGCAAATAAGCCGAAACAGGTAATGAAAATACTTACGACCGCAAACGCTACCACAATCCGGTACATCTGAAAATCATCCCGATGTCGGCTTAACCAAGCATCTTCTAATAAAGAATATTTGAACGGGTAGTCGGGGAAAACACCTGACCAAGCATCACGAGCTACTGCAAGCACTTCTTCCAGCGACTGGTTTTGGTAATCAACCAGTATTTTATTGGGTGCTGCGTTGTACCCTATAATATACGGCGGAATGTTCTTCTTTAATGAGACGCTATTAAAATCCTGCACCACGCCCACGATTCGTTGCTCAGGTTCTCCGGAGTGCCGGCCACCTGGAAGGGGTGCCCCGATAGGATTTTCCAACTGAAATTGACGAACCAGGGCTTCGTTCACTAGCTTACCCTCTGGTTGATTGGCCGAGATATTTTTTCCCTCTAGTAATTTCAATCCTAAAGTACTAATAAAATCTTCATCACCCGACAGTAGAAAGGGATCGTAAAACTGATCATCACCCAGGGCCTGATGAACAATGGCATTTCCGTTGATAGGATTACCGGACGCCAAGCTTACTTTACTGACTAGCGAACTCTGCCCTAGTTTTTGCTTGATTATCGGCATCTTATCGGCCAAATCTCGCTTAGGGGCCACAACCTCAACTACAAACCGATTGAACCCTAACGGCTTCTGTTTAATGTACTGCATCTGACGAATAATGACCGCTGTGCAGATGATTATGCCAATAGAAACCACAAACTGCGAAATGAAAAGCAGCCGATTAAACCGAAAAGTAGTAGCCGTGTTCCGCTTCAGCAAACTTACCGGTTGTATCCGCGAGACGTAGCGATTCAAGAAAATTGAGATCAGAACGCCGAGCGCAACCAGCATGACAATTACCCCTCCGATGACCTGGTAATGGATGAGATAGGAGAGGTTCAGGGTTGTTCTAAAAATGTCGGCAAATTTGGGCAGTAATACCAACGTAATCAGTAGAGATAAACTCAAAGCAATGCCCAACAAAAACAAAACTTCTACTACTACCGACCAGCGCAACGTGCTTCCCGAAGCTCCCAGGACTTTCTTCACCCCTAGCTCTTTCTTTCTTCCGGTTAACGAGACTACAAATAGGTTGATGAAGTTGAAGCTGGCTATAAATAGAATCAACGCTACAATGAGCCAACTCACCTGAATGAGCATAGCGTCCCGAACCATAGTAAAACTGCGCTGATTGGAGGTATCGAGGTAAACGTCCGACAGCGTTTGGAACGAGTAAGTCCCTTCCCCCTCACCGATCAAAAATGGCATCTTAGCATCCTGACTTACTTTTTCGGCCAGAAGATTAGCATCAGCATTAGGTTTCAGCAAGACATAGGCTACCGCACCGTTGGAAGATTGGCCGGATGTTTCTCGAGAAATTAATGCATCAAAATTCCAGTGGCTGTTTTCCGGGAAATCGCGCAGTACTCCTTGCACGGTCAATGCCAACTCTACAGTATCCTGTTGAATGTACACTACCTCGCCTAGCGGAGACTTCTCCCCAAAAATTCTATCGGCTAATTCGTGCGTAAGTACTATTCCCTCTGAGTGTAATGCTTCTTCGGAAGCACTTTGAGTTAACTCAAAATCAAACAGGGAGAAGAAGTTGGTATCTACCGCTACGACCATTGTCTCGGAAAATTCTTCTCCACCGTTATTAACAATAACCCCTTTGCGATTAAGCTCATTCACCCGGCAGAGTTTCTCTACATCGGAATAATATTCTTGGAGATAGTCTGAAGCATCGTTTATAATAAACGTCATAATCTCTCCGCTCTCCCAGGGGTCATTGCTCATGAGTCGATAAATTTGCTGACGCTGGGTATGGAAAGAATCAGTATTAGTTTCCCGCAAAATAAATGCAATGAGGATGGTAGCAAACGACAGCCCAATGGTTAAACTCAAAATAATGACCGAGGCATTCAGCTTATTCTTAAGCAAAGTTCGGATGACCAATTTAAGGGTAGTCTTAATCATAGCTTAGTTTGGTCATTCCTTGCTTTCCGATGATTCATCTTCGCCCTCCTTCAAATCCTCTTCCACGTACTTCATTAGTTCTTCAAATTCATGGACGTCCATATCGTTTTCCTGGGCAAAGAAGGAAACCAGCTTGGGAAAAGAGCCACCGAAGTAGCTTCCCAAAAAGTTTTTTAAAAAGAAGCTGCTGTAGCTTTTCTTATCGATGAGCGGATAGTACTCGTGGGTTTTACCGTAGGCTTTGTAACCCACGAAACCTTTCTTTTCTAAAATTCTAACAATGGTAGATACGGTGTTATAGGCTGGCTTTGGTTCCGCCATTTTGGCCAGAATATCCTTGACAAACCCTCGTTTGATTTGCCAGAGAATCTGCATGACCTGCTCTTCCGCTTTAGTTAGTTCTTTCATAGGTTCAATGCTTGAATGGATGAATGATAGAATGAGTGAATGTATTCTATTCTATCATTCACTCACTCTTTCAATCTATCATTATGTTTACTGTAGCCTAAAAATGATTGGGATGACCATCCGAACCCGCACAGGTTTTCCGCGTTGCTTACCCGGATTCCAGCGAGGTGCATTTTTTAGTACACGTACCGCTTCTTCGTCGCAGCCAGCCCCAATTCCTTTGATCACTTCAACATCGGTGAGCGACCCATCCTTGTTCACTACGAACTGCACAAAGACTTTTCCGTCTACCCCCCTATTTACGGCTTGTCTTGGATAATTTAATTCTTTGGAAACAAACTGATAAAAGGCTTCTACCCCACCGGGAAATGATGGCTGCTCCTCAACATGTATCCAAAAGTCTTTCTCTTCTTCCGGTTCAGGTTCCTCAAAATTTTCCATTTCAAGTACGGGGCTGTCTACCTCCACATCAATCACGAAATCAATATCTACCTCTATTTCTTCTTCATTATCTACTGGGATAATTTTCGGTTGCACTACCGGTGGTTTAGGAGGTTCAATAACTGTTCTCTTGATTTCCGGAACATCAGCAAAATCATCTCTTACTTCACCTAAATCTACTAAAACACTCTCTTTGTATTTCCATTCAAAAGCGACAAATACTACCGATACTGCTAACACCAGTCCGATGGTGAAATGATAGAGGCGACGGCGCTCGAGATCAGCTTGTTTGGTTTTCTTCCCAGTCATAATACTATTCGGTTAAATTACTTCGTTCAATATATAACGAATGATTTAGTTTTCAAACTATTTATTTAGTTTTTTAACTAATATTTTAGTTATAACTTCTAAAAAGAAAGCCGATTGTGCATCGGCTTCTCGGCAATTTATTGGAAATTACGCCCGTTTCAGCTTATTTATTCGAATAATCTTCAGTGACTCTAGTAGCTTCATCACCGGATACGTAGGGTCAATTTCAAACCAGCGGGTAGCAAAATCCTGACGCTTAGGTAATTTATGATGGTTATTCTGAAACAACTCCCCCATCATAAGAAAATCAAAAACTAAGGTGTTCTTTGACTTATCGTTATTGTCGAAGTTTGAATAGCCGTACTTATGACCGCACCAGTTCACGATGGCTCCGTGTACCGGTCCCATCAAGTAGTGCAACGGCAGTAATCCGTACATCCACCAGTGCGTACCCGGCAACTCGGCAATAGAAATAGCCCAGATATAAAAGAGAGAGTATAGCACTCCCCAACCTACTCGCACGTACCACAGATCAGCAAACTTGTCAAATGCTGCCCAGTCGGGTAAATCCTTGGTAAAACGAGCTTCCGGCTCAACGTCATAGTCTAAAATATCATTATAAATATTCTTGGTCTCCCACATCATGGTGAACAGATTTTCGGTATGATGCGGTGAGTGCGGATCGTCGGGCGTGTCGCTGTAGGCGTGGTGCATACGGTGTAATACCGCATACGCGCGAGGGCTAAGATACGATGATCCCTGGGCTAGCCAGGTGAGTACGTAAAAGGCTTTCTCCCAGGCCGGGCTCATCAGAAACATTTTGTGAGCCGCGTAACGGTGCAGAAAGAATGTCTGGAAAAACAGAGAGAAGTACCAGTGGGCAATAAATAACGCAATGATAATCACAAATGGAAAGATTTAGTGGTAATTGAAACTCGGGTAAATATACAAAATATGTAAAATCCTCATCATTTATGAGGCAGAATTTACAGGTGTGAGTAGCTTAGTCTGTGCTTCAACAAAAAGGTTAACTAAGAAGTTTTGAGAATTTGATTTTATTCGGCCTGCGTAAAGGCAAATGTAATGATATTGGCTCCCATTTTCAGAGCCTCCTGCCGCAAAGCTTCCGGATCATTGTGGATACGCTGGTCTTCCCAACCATTACCTAAATCACTTTCGTAGGAGTAGTAGCAGACCAAACGTCCTTCGTAAATCAAGCCAAAGCCCTGCGAGGGTTTACCATCGTGCTCATGGATTTTAGGCAGCCCTTTCGGAAAGTCAAACTTTTGGTGATAAATCGGATGATCGGTAGGTAGTTCCACAAATTCCAGTCCGGGAAACACCTTTTTCATCTCTAACCGAATAAATTCATCTAGGCCGTAGTTATCATCTACGTGCAGAAACCCACCAGATACCAGATATTTCCGAAGGTTATCAACTTCATCGTCAGTAAGCACCACATTCCCGTGGCCGGTCATATATACGTAGGGGTACAAAAACAACTCAGGACTGCCCACATCAACCACCTCCTCTTCTACCGCTAGATTAGTATTAAGATTAGTATTACAAAAATCAATCAAATTAGGTAGAGCCGTTTTATTAGCGTACCAATCTCCCCCACCCTCATACTTAAGTTTGGCAATCTTAATACCCTGTGCCACTACTCCTAGCGACAGTACATGGCATCCAATTAGAAGGATAAAAAACTGAAACTTTTTCATAACAACGCTATCTTTCTGTCAACAACTGATTACTTTTTCCCTTTAAGAATATATTTATTCTCTTCACAACAACGAACCAATTGTGATATTCGTTTTCCACCACTTTTTTTTCTGAATTGAGATAATTGAAATATCAAAATCATGGCAGGTAATTTATATTCTCAAATTATCGATATTTCAACATTATTAACTAAAAAGTATTAGTATACAAAAAATCCACTTTTATAATTACTGTATTTTCATAATTCCCCTAATTTTCCTGCTACTCCTGACTTGTATTAGAGCCAATTATTTCATAACTAGCATTTTATATCGTATTATTCTAATAGTATAGATGATACTTATGCATCTCCAGTTATCTTCCCTACGATCTACTATCTCTTATAACCTATACCGTATAAATGTATGAAAAAAGTCGAAGCCATTATCCGAACCTCTAAATTTGAGCAGGTAGTGGAAGCCTTGGCCGATGTTGGGGTTACCTTTCTATCATTCTACGATGTGAAAGGGCACGGCCTAGAAAAGGAATATCGTACCTACCGGGGCACTACCTACGATGTAGGATATATTCCTCGCACCAAACTGGAGATTATCGTTTCTGAAGAATTTGCGCAGAAAACAATAGATACCATCCTCGAAAATGCCAAAACCGACAAAGTTGGCGACGGGAAGATTTTCGTTACCAATTTGGAGGAAGTATACCGTATCCGCACTGGCGAGAAGGGTCACGATGCAATCAACTAGCTACAGTTTACATTTATCAAATCTACGCTAATCGTTTTTACCTCTACCTACTAAAATTCTGAACGAACTTATGGAAGGAATCTTCACAACTAATAATTTATGGATAATGGTGGCTACCATACTGGTATTCATCATGCACTTAGGATTTGCCTCACTGGAATCGGGGCTAACCCAATCAAAAAACACGGTAAATATTTTATTCAAAAACGCTACGATTCTACCGATTGGGCTGCTTACGTATTGCCTATGGGGCTTCAATATCATGTATCCGGGTAGCGACTTTGCCGGCGAGTTCTTCGGTTTTGCTGGCTTTGGATTAGACATGCCCGCGGGAGCAAACGACGGTGGATACAACGAAGGCTATACCTACTGGACCGAGTTTATTTTTCAAGCCATGTTTGCCGCTACGGCGGCTACTATTGTTTCGGGGGCTGTGGCCGAGCGGATTAAGCTCAATAGCTTCCTGATTTTTACCGTGCTGTACGTAGGCTTCATTTATCCAATGGTTGGTATGTGGAAGTGGGGCGGCGGTTTCTTACAAACCATGGAGACTCCCTTCTACGACTTTGCTGGTTCCACGCTGGTTCACTCAGTAGGCGGATGGGCCGCTCTAGTTGGTGTGATGTTACTGGGTGCCCGACTAGGTAAGTATGTTGACGGAAAAATTCGCCCAATTCCCGGTCACAGTATGCCACTGGCCACCATCGGGGTGTTTTTGCTGTGGTTTGGCTGGTACGGCTTTAACGGAGGCTCAGTACTCAGTGCTGATCCTGGTTTAGTTTCTCTAGTATTTGTCACCACCTCGTTGGCCGCTGCGGCCGGAGCCATAGGTGCATTAATCACTTCACTGATTGTGATACGTTCTAATGACTTAACCATGGTACTCAACGGTATTTTAGGTGGATTAGTGGGTATTACCGCCGGAGCGGATCAGATGGGAGTAACGGATTCTATTTTTATCGGACTTATCGCCGGAGTTTTAGTGGTACTGGCGGTTGTTTTCTTTGACCGCATGAAACTCGATGATCCGGTAGGAGCTATCTCAGTACACCTGGTTTGCGGAATTTGGGGCACGCTGGCAGTAGGTATCTTCGGAGCATTAGCTGGTTTCCCTCAGTTTATTAGTCAACTTATCGGCGTGGGAGTAATCGGTATCTTCTGTTTTGTTTCCGCCCTGCTTATTTTCTACGTACTGAAATCTACGGTAGGCATCCGCGTGACCGCTGAAGAAGAAATTGAAGGGCTGGATATTGGAGAGCACAAGATGCGGGCCTATCCTGATATGGTCCAAGATCATACCCAAGAGAAAGTATTTAGCTAAACTGACCGCTTTCTTATCCATACTAGCCATTCGGTTATTCAACTAGGTGGCTTTTTTTATCAGCAAGCCCTAAATTGGTTTTAATATTGACGAATTTCATTTAGATTTGCGATTCTTTACAGTTACCATTGTACACTGCACTCGTAGTTCAATTGGATAGAATACCAGATTTCGGCTCTGGGGGTTGAGGGTTCGAGTCCTTCCGAGTGCACTTTATCCTTTCTTTCTCATCAATTATTTCTGCCTGTTCCAAAGTTCGTTTCTACACTCGGCAACGTTTCTTAATGTACTACCATTGATTTAATTAGTTCCGGTACATTAAAGTCTTGAGTTATAGAGATATGAGTATTCCTATCACTGAGTAAAAAAGTAAGAATCGGGGTAATATCAGTTCAGAAATTATCTTTTAGCCAGTTATATTTGTACCCAACAAATCTATTACTATGGATAATTCTGAAATACAACAGCTAAAAGAAGCGCTAGCTGTCTCCCCTGATAATACCTACCTCCGAGTAATTTTAGTGCAGGCACTCCTACGTTCGGAACTTTGGGATGACGCACAGAATGAGTGTCTGGAAATCCTAAAAAGAGACTCGGAAAATGTATCTGCCAAAATGCATTTGGCTCAAGCCTACTATGGCAAAGAGGAGTTTAGCACTACTGTTGTGGTACTCGAAGAAGTTTTGCAGAATAACCCTGAGCAATTAGACGCACTTCTGCTACTTACCAAAGCATTCCTAAAAGAAGGGGATCGGCAGCAGGCAATTGACACTTATAAAAAAGTAAAGTCCGTAAACCCTCACCGGGTTGATGAAGAAATTGAGCAAGCACTTACGCTTAAATCGGTTGACGAAAATGATCGTGAGGAGTCTGATTTTTCGACACAAGTGGAGCAACAAGTACAACCACCCTCTCCGATGGGTATTTCTTTCGCTCAGGTAGGAGGAATGGAAAAGGATAAAGGTGTAAGTGAGATTATGATTTTTCTTCCGCTCATCCACCCCGAGCTATACCAAGCCTATGGGAAGAAAATTGGCGGTGGAATTCTATTTTACGGCCCTCCGGGTTGCGGAAAAACCTATCTAGCCCGGGCTACAGCCGGGGAAATCAACTCAGCATTCATTTCGGTGGGTATCAATGATATTCTGGATATGTATATTGGAGAAAGTGAGAAGAAGCTAAACCTACTCTTCGAACAGGCACGCTCTTCATCTCCTTGTGTGCTATTTTTTGATGAAATTGATGCACTGGGCGCTAATCGTTCCGATATGCGAACCAGTGCCGGCAGAAACCTGATCAACCAGTTTTTATCGGAGCTGGACGGGATAGAAAGCCAGAATGACGGTCTGTTAGTTATTGGAGCTACCAATGCACCCTGGCATCTGGACCCGGCCTTCCGAAGACCTGGTCGGTTCGATAAAATCATCTTTGTGCAGCCCCCGGATTTGATCAGCCGGAAAGCAATTTATGAAGTATCGCTAACCAACAAACCAATTGAAAACATTGACTACGATAAGCTTGCTAAAATTGCTAAGGATTTTTCGGGCGCTGATATTAAAGCCTCGGTAGACTTAGCTATTGAAAATAAGCTACGGATAGCGATGAAAAAGGGTGCTCCCACTCCACTTACTACTCAAGACTTAGTGGCGGCCACCAAAAAGATCAAACCTTCTACCAAAGAATGGTTTCAAACGGCTAAAAACTACGCTATGTACGCCAACGAGTCGGGCGTATACGATGAAATACTTGAGTACTTGAAAATCAAGAAATAACAAATCCAGACTTTTTCCTTATGGATCATATCAATAATCTACAGCGGGCTTCTATACTACTAGAACAACGACGGTTCAACGACGCAAAAAGTGAGATAGAACAAATACTTTCAACAGACCCGACCAATGCTGAGGCCTTACAGATATTAGCTGGTTGCTATCTGGGATTAGAGAAAATTGAGAAAGCCAAAGAAGTAGTAGAAAGTGCTATCCAGCAAGACCCTACCAACTACTACAGTCTTTACCTAATGGGTTTCGTTCAATACAAACTAGCAAAATACAAACAGTCGCTTAAGTACATTGACAGTGCTATTACCTTTAACCCACTCTTTGTGGAAGCCTATGGGGTAAAATCAGCTGCCCATTATGCACTGGCTCAGTTTGAGGAAGCGCTCACTGCTGCCAACGAAGGGCTGGCAATTCAGGCTGATAACACTCTTTGTCTTAACCAAAGAGCCAAAGCCCTTCTAAAACTAGGACGCACTGAGGAAAACGAAGAAACTGCCCAGCAAGCGCTGAAGAATGATCCGGAAGATGCTCACACTCACGCCAATATGGGTTACACCCAACTGGAACTAGGTAAAATTGAGGAAGCTCAGGTGCATTTTAAGGAAGCCTTAAGGCTGGAACCTACCAATGAATTTGCCCGCTACGGCATGCTACAAACATTGAAGGCTAATAGCATATTTTATCGCTGGTGGCTGAAGTATGTGTTCTGGATGCAAAGTTTGAGCCCCCGTTCCCGCTGGATCGTAATTATCGTGGCGTATCTGTTGTTCAGGTTTATTAGTTCATCTAAATCTGCGCTAGGCTCCTGGGAGATGGTAGCGACTCTGTTTGTCTATGCCTATTTTGTATTTGCTATCTCCTCCTGGATTATTGAACCGGTTTCGAATATCTTCCTACGGTTTCATCCCTTCGGCAAATACGTTCTCACCGAAGAAGAAAAGCAACAAGCTAATAATACCTTAGCATTACTGCTGGTATCACTAATGGGTGTAGCAATCTTGCTTGGTTTCAATGCTGTACAGTGGCAAAACATTGGATTTTACTTGTTATGCTACGGGATAGCACTGATTGTTATTGTAAGTGCTGTTGCAAGCAAAAGTACTGAGCGGGGTATCAGACGCGTTAAACTGGCCGGTTATCTATTTGCGGGTGTGGCCGTTCTCGTCCTTCTTTTGGGATTTATCGTTCCAAATATGGCTACTCAGGTATTCTCCTACTCAGTCTGGGGTTTTGTTGGATTTCAATTCTACGCCAACTCTCAGGATTAACGTCAATCACAAACTACCAAGCGGCAAGAAGATTTTATGGGTAGAACGTATTGGTCGAGTAAAGGCTTGGAAATACAGAAAGTTTATTCATAATAAAGCGTTCTTTCTATCTCCACGAACCCCTCAGATCAATAGCAAAGGAATAAAGAGTCATGGCGATAGCCGCAATAAGTCCCGGGACATACATCCAGGCAGGTACAACGAACGGAGCCAGTAGTGTTCCCATCATCCACATTCCGACGAAGCGCCGCCGGTACGAATAGTCTGACGGATTAGGCGGTTTATCTATGTACGCTAGTATGATTACGTAACCGTAGCGTAGCAAACCGGGTAGCAACACCCAACTTCCAGCCAGTCCTAACGAGACAATAATTACTCCGTAAGTCAGTACAAAAAATGCATCAGTTTCTTTATCAAACACATCACCGAAGATGGAAGTAGTTTGGTACTTACGAGCGTAGTAGCCATCTAGGCCATCCAGTACCAATACCAGAATACCCAAAACCAAAATGATATAGGGATGAAGCTGTTCACAAAAGATACCCAAAGCAGCAATTCCCAGCCACCGCAATCCGGTGAGTACATTAGCCACTCCACCAAAAATACCAAAAACCTGCCACTGCTCCCGATGCCAACCTGACCAAATTAGTATACTGATCACCGATAGACTAATGTACCAACCTACCGAATCCGTAAAAGCAAAAACTAACGCGGTGAAAATCATCGCCAGGGAAAGAAACTTAACACTCGTCTCCAGCGAGCGCGGAGGAATAGTAGGCTGAACAGCTGGACGCATATAAGTAGGTTGTGAAGTGTAAAGTACGTCCGCTGGGTGGGAAATCCAAAATCATACTGAGTGTTATGGTGTTTGTGTATTATAGTGAATGCAAAATTCAATACTATAACACCATCATACTCTAATACGGCGCTTTGCGCCTTATACCTCCCTCCTCAAAATCTCCAGCGGTGGATTATTCACAATGCTGCGGCTATTAGCCAAGCCGATTAGCATAGTGAGTCCGGTGATAGCTAGGTAGACTATTAGCACCACGAGCAGCGATGGAGTAAACGGAGTCTCGAAACTGTACTGTGCCAACAGCCATCCACCGAGTAGGGCGATGCCGATTCCGGCGAGTGAGGCCAGACTGCCTAGAAAGAAATACTCCAGTACGTTGATACCGAAAATCTGCTTGCGAGTGGCCCCGATGGTGCGCAGCAGTACGCTTTCCTGAATACGCTGATACTTGCTAATGATGACCGAACCAATCAAGACGATAATACCAGTGATGATACTGAAGAAGGCCATGAAGCGAATGACGAAGGCAATTTTGTTCAGAATATCGTCTACCGTTTGTAAAATCAATTTAAGATCGATCACCGAAACATTCGGATACTGCTTCACCACAGCTTGCTGAAAATTGGCGGCAGTTTGGTCGGACTCTACCCGAGTGATGATAACGTGGAACTTCGGAGCCCGCTCCAGCACCCCGGTAGGGAACACCACCAGAAAGTTGGTTTGCACCCGCTGCCAGTCTACCTTCCGAATACTGCCCACGTAGGTATCAATCATTGCGCCCTGCACATTGAAAGTAACCTTGTCACCAATATCCACCTGCATGGATTCCGCTAAGCCATCTTCTAGCGAGACAAAAACTGAATCACTGGGGCTATTGACCGTACCCAACCACTCGCCCTGTACAATTTCTTCCGAACTAATTAGGCTATCGCGGTAGGTAACCCGGTACTCTCGGTTGAGTACCCAGCCTCGTACCTGGTCGGTAGTATCTTCTTTAATCTCTGTTACGGTTCGCCCTTCCAGTCCTCCTAAGCGCATGGTCACGACGGGTACCTGCTGAATGAGGGGTAGATCGTAAGATTGAGTAAGTTGAGCCAGTTCTTTCTCCTGATCAGACTGAATATCAAACAATACCATATTCGGTTGATGTTCACTGCCAGTAAGGGCTACTTTGTCAATCAGCACTTGCTGTACAAAGAATAGTACTCCGATCAGGGCTGTGCCCAGGCCAATAGTAACGATCAACACTAGGGTTTGATTATTAGGTCGGTAGAGATTTGCTAGGCTTTGTCTCCACAGATAACTCCATCCCGTTGGAAAGAATTTTCTAACCACCAGCATCAACAGACGAGCCATACCGCCCAAAATCAGGAACGCAATGAATGTGCCACCGGTAAAGATAAGGGCATCCAGCCAATTGTTGAGCTGCAAAAACGAAAACAGGAAAACGAACACGGCAATCAGGCCGAAGACCAGGAAGCGAAGCGGATCGGGTGACTGATCGCCTTCAAACGAAGCCCGTAAAGTACGTAGTGGCGATACTTTCCGTACCGAAAGCAGTGGCAACAAAGCAAACAACACTGCAATCAGCAGTCCGGTAATTACTCCCTGAAGAATAGCTGACCATGAAAGTGCCATATCAACTTCTACCGGAATAAAATCGGCAAACAACTCCGGTAGTACAAACTGAATAACTGTACCCAGCCCGGCTCCTACCACTGCCCCCAGTAACCCCATCACCGCAATCTGAATCAGAAAAATCCAGAGGCCGTAAGCACCTTTTCCTCCCAGGCAGCGCAGCACTGCCACAGAAAGTACCTTTTCTCGCAGATAAATATGCACCGCACTGGCGACTCCCAAGCAGCCCAGTAAGAGGGCTATAAACGCGACCAAGTTAAGAAACCCGGTTAGGTTTTGATAACTCTCTCCAATTTCTTCTTTTCGTTCATCGACATCATCGTAGCGAAGCTCTTCTTTTTCTAGAAATGGAACAATGGTTTCTGCCATTAACTGGGCCACGTTGGTTCTCTCGGGAAATTTGAGATACAGCTTGTAGTTTACTCGGCTTCCCTTCTGGAGCAATCCAGTTTCTTCCAGATACGAGAGGGGAATGTAGACCGGGGGGGCTACGGTGGCAGCAATACCTGGCTGCCCCGGCACTTTATGAATGCTACCATCCAGCGTGAAGGTCAGTTCACCTACTTTTATCGGATCGCCCGGCTGGGCATCAAACTGTAGCATCAATGTGTTGTCCGCCAAGGCCTCCTGTCCCGAGCGGAACGACCGGCTAGCTTCTACCGGCTGGGTTTCAATGGCTCCGTAATAAGGAAAATCTCCCTCCAAAGCTCTCACCTGCACCAGGCGAGTACCACCACTTTCAGGAAACAGCACCATTGATGCGAAGCTAATTTCTTCAGACTGTTCCGTATCCAACGAATCAAAGAAGGCCCGTACAGTATCGGTAATCGGAAAGCGGCTTTCTACTACCAGATCGGCACCCAGTAGCTTTTTGGCCTCCCCATCAATCTCCCGACGCATATTATCGCCGAAGGAATTAATGGCTACCAACGCGGCAATGCCCAGCACCATGCTGCTCATAAATAGTAATAAGCGAGAGCGGTTCTTGCGGCTATCGCGCCACGCCATCTTTAAAAACCAGGAAAAATTCATCAAGTATTCAGGTTAAGTTCTTCTTCGGTATTTCAGATAAAATTTGGGTAATATTTCGGCTACAATAACTCTTCTCTGTAAAAAATAAAGCATTCGTCAATCGTGAAAGTAATGTTATAGATCGTCCCATCAACCGTTTTATAAAATTTCCACGTACCTCCTTCTTGTACCCAACCTTCTGATGCATCTATTATCTCAGATATTTCCTGACATTCCTTCTTATTCAAGATTACTTTGTAGAACAAGCCGTAATCTGGTCCCGACTCTTCAAATAAATCCTGAGTAACTATTATTGAGTCTGATAGTGAAATACCAGTGATATTTTCGAGTCTTGCTTTACTGGGTTTTCTGTAATTACACGATTCATGCAATAGTAAAATTGCTATGATACAGCCGACTGTATTTAGTTTCATTTGCTAAAGTAATAGCCATCTATACTCGCTCTTTTTTGTCAGAATTGGACTTAGAATCAGCTATTTGGTGATGGGTTAAAGTAGTTTTTTAAAAGAAATACAGATTGATAAA
>CAKZYJ010000039.1 GCA_937884755.1 uncultured Flammeovirgaceae bacterium | reverse complement strand
GTTTTTTATTTTGAGATCATGCTAAACAACAGCCGTTCACGCGGCTTTTGTAGGCATATACCTAAAATCTAATCTATAACCCCTTAAATGCAGATTGCATATGTCCAAAGCAAAACTTGAGTACATCTGGTTAGATGGCTACAAACCCACCCAGAGCCTACGTAGTAAAACTAAAATTGTAAAAGACTTCGGTGGAAAATTAGAAGATTGCCCAATGTGGTCTTTCGACGGAAGTTCTACTGAGCAAGCCGAAGGAGGTTCTTCTGACTGCTTATTGAAACCCGTGGCATTATTTCCTGACCCGGCTCGTCAAGCAGGTTGGTTAGTGATGACCGAGGTACTCAACTCCGACGGATCACCGCACGAAACCAATGGTCGGGCTACTATCGATGATGATGATGCCGATTTCTGGTTTGGATTTGAGCAGGAGTACTTCTTGTGGGATCCGGAAACCAATTTACCCCTTGGATTCCCGTCTAACGGCTATCCTCGTCCTCAAGGGCCTTTCTATTGCTCAGTAGGAGCAGGGAACGCCTACGGCCGGGAGATTATTGAAGAACATCTGGATCAATGCCTGGAAGCCGGTGTAAACGTAGAAGGTATTAACGCGGAAGTTGCCACCGGACAGTGGGAGTTTCAAACTTTCGCTAAAGGTGCTGCCGCGGCTGGTGATCACGTTTGGGTAGCCCGTTACTTAGCCGAGCGTAACGCTGAAAAGTACGGGGTATCTATTAATTACCACCCTAAACCAATTAAAGGCGACTGGAACGGTTCAGGTATGCACGCCAACTTCTCTAATTCTACTTTACGCGAAGCGGGTTCTAAAGAGGTATATGACAAAATCTGCCAGGCATTTGAGCCAGTGGTACAAGAGCATATCGAAGTCTACGGTGCCGATAACGACCAACGCCTTACTGGTGCCCATGAAACCCAATCGATTGACAAGTTCAGCTACGGGATTTCTGACCGAGGTGCTTCTATTCGTATTCCGATTGCTACAGTCGAGAATGGTTGGAAAGGCTGGTTGGAAGATCGTCGTCCAGCATCTAACGGTGATCCTTATAAAATTGCCGCCCGAATTGTAAAGACTGTCAAAGAAGCTGCGGTTCCAGCGTAGATCATTTTTATAAAGCAAATAAAAAAGGGGCTCCTACTGTGATAGCCCCTTTTTTTATTCTGTTCCTTTGTATTGTATGTAGATCTTACACTACATGCTCTTCGTTGTCGTGAGCGTAGTAGTAAGATACCCCTTTACGGAAAGTAGCATACTTACGTATCTTTCTAGGAGGAGTGGTATCATCTACGTTGATTATTTGCTTGTCTACGTAGATTCCTTCTACCAACTGTACTTTTGTCGGATCGTCTTGCCACAGTTGGTGCTTAAAGGTTTGTAGCCACTCGTTAAATTTTTCTTCGGTGGAGAAAATGCGAGACTCGTGAGTGATTTCTTTTACTTGCTCATGAGCAATTCCATTTTCGCTGCTAATGTAGCGTTCTCTAATTGTTGCTTTAATCATGATTACGATACTTTAAGGGTTATACATTGCTTTACTTGTTCCAAGGCTTGTGACTTCTTGCACGAGGGCCTCTTCAAATAGCTCTTTGCTTTTTTATAGCGGATTCATATAGTTTGTATTCATTATAACGTACTAGTAATCAATGTGTTAATACAAAAATATCGGTATATTTTTTTGCGGAAAACCGACAAGAAAAATGTGGTAAATACGTAATGTATCCCTGTGGGTTTGTGAAAAATACTGAATAAATCTAGCCAATAAGTTTCTTCTTATAGGCCATTTGAATCATTTCAGCGGTGTTGGACACCCCTAGCTTCTTCATAATTCGCGATCGGTGAGTTTCAATCGTACGCACACTTACATAAAGTTGGTCGGCAATCTCCTTGGTGATTTTACCTTCGGCCACTAGTCGGATAATCTGAATTTCGCGCTCACTGAGTAGCGTTTCGGGTGCTCGCGCACCTGAAAGGTTAGCCACAATCATGTCGGAGATTTTATTTTTAAAGTATTTATTGCCTTCGTATACTTCTCGAATAGCCGTCTTAAGTTCTTCTTCGGCAGCATCTTTTAGTAGATAACCGTCAGCGCCCTGTTTGAGGCTACGAAGTACGTACTGAACGTCTTCGTGCATAGTCAGCATAATACACTTCACGTTCGGAAAACGTTGCTTTATTGTTGGTAGCAGATCAATCCCTGAACCCTGAGGCATAGAAATATCTAGTAGCACAATATCAGGGGTTTGGGAAGCGAGCACCGTAAGCAGCACCGAACCATGAGATGCTTCACCCACAATG
This sequence comes from uncultured Flammeovirgaceae bacterium, assembly GCA_937884755.1. Taxonomy (GTDB): domain Bacteria; phylum Bacteroidota; class Bacteroidia; order Cytophagales; family Cyclobacteriaceae; genus Tunicatimonas. The sequence goes on along the minus strand of CAKZYJ010000039.1, from coordinate 43,239 downwards.
TTTACTTGTCCCCAAGCCTGGAGCATGGCCTTCAGTCCATCTCGAAACAACTGGTGGTCGTCAGCTACCACTATATTAATTTTATTCATACTACTGGGATTTCAGCTTCAATGGTGGTTCCGTCGCTGCTATGGATACGAACAATACCTCCTAAAATACCAATCCTTTCCTGAATGTTCTTCAATCCTTTGCCCTGCGCTTGATATACTTTTTGCAGGTCGAATCCTTTACCGTTGTCTCTATAATAAAAAACTACCTGATCCTCAAACTCCGTAAGCGACATGGTAATTTCAGTGGCTTCGGCATGCTTCAAGGTATTGTTGATCGCTTCCTGCGCGATGCGGTACAAAGCAATGCCAGCCTCTTTACCTAGTTGAGATTCAGCAAGTAGATCATTGACGTACCGTACAGTAAGATGAGAATTTTTTTGGATCTCCCACACCAACTGATTTAACGCTTCGCCAGGGCCAAAGTCACTCAATACCGCGGGCATCAGGTTGCTGGATATTCGTCTAATCTCAGCAATGATATCATCCAGTAATTGAGTTACCTCTTTCCGAGTGGAATCAGGAATATCCGAAGAAGACATTTTAAACTTGGTAGCCGTAAGCAAGGGGCCAATTCCATCGTGAATATCCCGGGAAATACGCTCCCGTTCCGCTTCCTGGGTACTCACCAGTATCTTTTTGGTTTCGCGTTCTAGTTGTTCTTTCTGGTCGTTCAATAGAATCAGTTGGTCGCGCATGGTTAGTAATGAGTGCCCTAGCTTATCTTGCTCACTTAAAGGATGATAGGTAGCCTCAAAGTCACCCTGCCCAATACGTTGGGCAAAGTTAGCTGTACTATTGAGTGCCTGAATAAGCTCGTTTAGAGAGTCAGCAATACTTTCAATTTCCCGAATTTGAGAAGGTTGAAGTTGTTTTTTAGGCAATTTACCCCGTGCCAGGCTGTTGATATTACGCTTCAGCGATAGAATTGGTCTTGACAGGCCCTTTGCTAACCAAGACGAAATAAGCCAGGATAGCAGTAAGAACAATAGCGATAGCCCTACGAACCGATTTCTTAACTCAGTAATAGGTGCGGTAGCCTCAGCTACATCAATTTCGGTTAGAATTACCCAGGTTTTGGTAGGAAGTTGAATTCTCCGGTACGCTCCCACAATCGGCACTCCCCGGTAATCAGGATAAATTTTCACCCCCTCTTCACCGACCTGAGCAGCCCAAAAACCCTCAGTATCTACCAGAACTTGACTAGGAATCGTATCCGGAAAAAACCGGGATATTGTGAGCATGCAGCCCTCTTCGGTAACCAGATACGACTCACCGGTAGCTCCCATTCCGGTTCGCTCAGTCATGATTGCCTCCAAACCACTCATATCGTAACTTAGGACTAAAGCAGTCTGACTACTTCGTATGGCTATATAAAACTCAGAGTTGGCTCCATCGCTTGGGGCAATTAGCCCAATAGAGGTATAATCAGGCTTGGTATATTGCAAGATACTATCGACCCAGGCCGGGCTAGTATCGGCTGAAGAAAAAGTTCTTCCGGCTGAATCTATAAAGACGGCTTTTTGCCAATCGTACTTTTTGCTACGCTGTGTAAAACCTATCTGCTGGAAAGGCTCTACTTCGCTCAAAGAACTTAGAAATAGTTCTTCTCCTTGCCGAACTTGATTATCCAAATACTGCTCTACCAATCGGTTTTTCAAAATATTAATAGACAGTAATTGGTCTTGCGTTCGAGTAAGTACTGCGTTTCTTAACTGAGTATAGAAACCCACCGAAACTGCTCCTACAAAGAATACTGTCAGACTGAATAGTCCAATGGTAAGCCATCGCTCCAGCCGCAGTTTGTAGATTCTCACTAAGCCCTAGTTTGGTTATGCTGCAAAATTTACGAAACTAGCCAGGAAATCAAATTTATTAGAGAAGGCGGCTTACTGATTTTCAGAGTTAGGTTCTACCTCCCAGGTGTGGTCTGATAATAGGGTTACTTTAGCCACGTAAGCTTTAAATGGGTAGCTCCGCCCCCACTCTTCTGGTGCAACTAACGACAATACATCAGTTTCGTCTTTTTTCTGATACAAGAAATAGGTATGAGCAATAATCGGCTCGAAGTTCATCTCAGCCTCGTAAATCCGTTCTGAAATATCTACCCGATCTTTGATGGCCTGTGCCTGCCGAGCCAGCGTTTGCGCCTGCTCGTATAACTGCCGCATTTGCCGGTCGGTTTGTTGGCGCATGGCCGAAACTGCCCGCCCTTTCATCTTTCCCTGATCTTCCGGTTTAATGACCGCTCCACCAACCGTATGCGGAAAGGCAATCAGGCCTGGCTGTTCGGTGGTTTTCTCCCGCTCTTTCTCCAGATCAATCCGATCAATATCTATTTTCTGCTTTTGGGTATCTTGACTCATAGTACTGAATTCATCACTTTATGGTATCCGAAGACGGAGCAATACGTTCTTTCAAATTGGGTTTAGAACCAGGAAATGTAGTTTTACGGGCAATATCAAAGCTAAAGTACAGCACGACCAGTAAGAAAAGGACTGCTGCTACCAGAAATATCTTCTTTTGCAATGTCATGTGAGGCATATCCGCAAATTCGTTTACTGAGTCAACCACTAATGAATAAAATAGTTCTCTGATACATGCCCCAGCCTACTATACGTAAAATCATTCATATTGATATGGACGCGTTTTTTGCTTCGGTAGAGCAGCGGGATAATCCTGCTTACCGAGGTAAACCCATTGCGGTAGGCGGCAGTAGTCATCGGGGAGTGGTTGCAGCAGCCAGTTATGAGGCCCGAAAATACGGGGTACATTCAGCCATGTCCTCCGTCAGAGCAGTTCGGCTTTGTCCAGACCTTATCTTCGTAAAATCGCGTTTTGATGAATACCGTCGAGTATCTCAACAAATCAGAGATATTTTTTTTCAGTATACTGATTTAGTGGAGCCTCTTTCATTAGACGAAGCCTATCTGGATGTAACAGATAACAAAGTAGAAGAAAGGTCAGCTATCCGAATAGCCCAACGAATTAAGCAGCAAATCTTTTCCGAAACTCAGTTGACAGCCTCCGCTGGAGTCTCTTACAATAAATTTCTTGCAAAAGTGGCTTCCGGCTTTGATAAGCCTGATGGACTAAAGGTGATTCTGCCAAAAGAGGCTGAAATTTTTTTGGAAGGATTACCCATTGAGAAATTTCACGGTATTGGCCGGGTTACCGCCAAGAAAATGCATTCTCTCCAGATTTTTACTGGAAAAAACCTTAAAGAATTACCGTTACCCACGCTAGTTCGCTATTTCGGCAAAGCTGGCCGACATTATTACCATATCGTTAGAGGACAAGATCGGCGTGAAGTAAAGCCGCATCGCATCCGAAAATCCATCGGTATTGAAACCACATTTTCCAATGATATCACCCATCGGAATGATCTACTAGAAGAACTGGCTGAATTATCTGCTTCTCTTGAGCAGCGCGTAAAGAAAAACCAGGCTCAGGGCCGCACCATTACCTTGAAAGTGAAGTTCTCAGATTTTCAGCAAATTACCCGCAGCCATACATCTTCTCAGTTACACTCAGCCTCTAACGAATGGTGGCCATTTGTAGTAATGTTACTGGATGAAGTTCTTAGCGACCCTCGCCCTATCCGTTTAGTAGGTTTGAGTTTATCAAATCTACTAAATGAAACCGATCAACAACTTCATTTTGACTTTTTCTAATATTTCTCAACGAGCTACTCTGGTAATATTGCTTCATTTATTACTTTATCGCAGTCTGTTTAGGCTACTTAAATGATAACAAATTCAAAAATAATTACATTTTATTTATACTTGATTGACTAAAATCAATAAAATAAGCCTATTTTTCCTTACATACACTCCTTTCCTCGATTTAACTCCCTTCTTACAAATACACTCAACTAACTAATTAGTCAAGGCTCAGTTTTTGTATTATTCCTGTAAAGTTTTTTCTGAAACGCCTATGAGTTGGGAGATATTAAGATTGATGAAGGGAAATACACGGTTCTGGAGCCTCCGACTACTTTGCTTAAGCTTCTGCATTCTACTAGCTACCTCCGCAAAGAGTCAGAGCGTATGCGATAACATATCTAATCCGGGTAACTTAGTGCTAAGTTCGGGTAATTCTTGTGCCCCGGTCAATTTTCAGTGGTTTGTTCAGTGGGATGTGGCTGGAGGCGATGCTCTCGATGTGCGGTTTGTAGTAGATTGGGATGACGGTAATCCAGAAGAAGTGATACCCGTAACGTGCGTAGGTAACGATTGCGAAGCTACAGTTACGCACTTATACCCCGCTGGTGAGGATCAATGCCTTTACTCACCTAGAGTGAGAGTACAAGTAGATGGGGTACTCTGCGACAACGAGCAAGAGCAAACAAACTTCAAAGTATGGGATGTGGATAATGAAGCTGGTGCCGAATTAATTATCACTCCTAACGTATATCGAGTTTGCGTAGGTAATTCCTCTTTAGTGACTATGGAGGATAACAGTAACTGGAACTGTACCCCACCTACTATATCAAGCAACTTAAACAATGCCGATCGGTGGACCCAGTGGGTGTACGGTACAGATGGTATTGCTGCCAACCGGATTCCGGGTATCACCGTAGGCCCCAATTCTTTTCCAGGGACAACTAACTACGAAGAAAACGTAAAGTATTGGGAACCCGGGGCAGACTTTCTATTGACTGACCCCCAGCCTAACGGGCCTGAAAGCCGGAGTGATAATATTTTCGTGCCAGTAACCACTGGGGCTGATATAGGAAAAGTCTTTGAGGTCACACTCCGGAACTGGAATACCTGTAACCCTTACGATGCCAATTTAGCGGATGGTGATCCACTTAATCCGGCAACACCCGGAGGAGATAGACCATTTATCTTTACTACTGCCCAAATTATTATTGTAGATACCGCCCAGGCTGAATTTGAAACCCGACTCAATAATGCTTCAGGGCCAATTCAGACCAGGTTTTGTCTAAACGAGAGTGTTTATTTCGAGAATATTACTCCTGATATTGATGATGACGGGGACGGGAATAACGATGCCGACTTCTCATATTCTTGGGAGTTTAGGGATGTTACTACCGGAACGGTACTCAATACCTCTACTCAAGAGAACCCAAATTATACCTTTACTACTCCGGGTCAAAAAGTAATTACGCTAACTGTTACTGATGGTAACTCAGTAGGTGGTTGCGGGGGGCGATTTGTCAAAACAATAGATGTTGTAGAAACTGCCAATGCAGCCATTGAAGTGTCCGACCTCAGCGGTAATTCCCTACCAACAACGTTGTGTTATGACCCTCTTTCGCCAGTGAGTTACAACGTTAGGTTTAAAGATATCTCCAGTAATTTTGATCCAGCTACTTCCGAATGGATTTGGAATTTTTACGATGAAACTGGGGCACTCGCCGATAATGATAGTGGTGATACTGCTCCCGATAGCTTAGAGGTTACGATTACGAACCCAGGTACTTATATGGCCGAGCTGATTGCTTCATCAGTTGGCGTTCCTTGCGAAACCCGTGATACGGCTTATGTTCATATCTACGCTCCTCCTACCGCTGATTTCACTTTCACCGCCGGTTGCCAATCGGATAGTGTGGTACTGGAAAGTACTGCCTTTATCTCACAAGTGGTAAATGGTGATAATATTGCCGATTATGGGTGGGACTTAGATAACGATGGTACTTATGAAACTACCGAGGAAGGCCCGTTCAAGCATTTATTTCCTGCCGCCGGAAGCTATACTGTCCGCCACCGAGTAGTTACCCAAAAAGGACAGTGCTCCGATGTGTTTACCGATGTTATTACGGTTCAGCCCTCTCCTTTTGCATCATTCACTCCGGATATTACCCAGGGTTGTACTCCGCTTACCATCGCTTTTGCGGTGGATACACTGCTAGTAGACCAGCCCACTGCCCCAACCGACTACATCTGGCACGTTAAAAACCTTGACGATAACTCGGAGCAATTGTTTTCCTATCCGCTTGCTGATACGACCGAGCTGACTTTCCTTAATACGTTAGCCAGCTTTGCTGATCAACAGTACGAAGTCTGGTTAGAAGTAAAAGCGAGCAACGGTTGCGATGCTGTTAGCCAGCGAGATACCATTACTGTATTTGCTGGTCCACCTTCAGAGTATATTATTACTAATTTTTCCGGAAGCAGCACTAACTGTTCTCCGCACACCTTCGAGTTGGAGGTAGCCGCAGCTACGCAGGCATTGAGTCCTGATGAATATGTTTGGACAGTATTTGATGAAGCTGATTCATCTATCGTCTCTACTGACACTATTTCAGCTATTGATCCTACCTACAGTTATACTGTAGTCAACGACGAAGCGCTTATCAAACAGTACCGGATAAAGCTTCAGCCCCTAGCTAACGATAAATGTTTTGCTCCTTACGAAGAAGTGGTACAGGTCTTCCCTGCTCCTTCTTCATCGTTTACGGCTGCTCCGATAGACGGCACCTGCGATTTGGTAACCTACGAATTAGAGGCAGATCAGAAAGGATTGTTTTATCAATGGACAGTGAATCCGGCTCCGCTGAATAACCCCAGCTATACTGCTGAAAAGTTACAAGTGGTGTTTGAGAAGAAAAACCTAAGCTACCCAGTAACGGTAACATTAAAGACTATCAACGGCGGTAACGCCTGTGAGAGTGCTGTCACTTCTGAAACGATCGCGATCGATCCGCGGGAAGACATTAGCACATCGTTTACGGTTGACCCAACCCTATTAGAAGTTCCTAATACCACCGTTACTATTACTAATACAACCAATCCTGGTGATTGGACGTACGAGTGGGATTTTGGAGATAGTACAGTTTCTAATGAAGCTAATCCGGGAACCCATACCTACGCCACCCCCGGTGAGTATACCATTAAACTAAGAGCTACGGGCACCTACTGCTTTGAGGAGGATTCCGCCAAAGTGATCATTAAGCAAACGTTGCCCCAGCTCAGCTTCGATTATACTGCTATTGAAGGCTGCCTTCCTTTGGAGGTAACTTTTACTAATACCACGCTATACGCCGATAGCACCACTATTCTATGGGATTTTGGCGACGGAACGATTTCTACCGAGTGGAATCCGGTTCATACCTACGATGTATCAGGTGTCTACACCGTTTCTCTGCAAGCCAGCAATGAATTAGGAGTGGTAGTGACTGAAGAAAAAACACTGGTAGTGGATCTTACCCAAGGCCCTCAGGCCAATTTCAGGCCCCGGTTAGCTCAACGGTATATCCGAAATGAAGATATTTACTTCAGTAATCTGAGTCAGCGAGCTAACTCCTACTTCTGGGACTTTGGCGATGGAACTACCTCTACTGATGAAGAGCCGACACACCAGTATGCCGAAGAAGGAGAATACGATATTATGCTAATTGCATACAGTACATTAGGCTGTACCGATACTTTGGTAAAGGAGATTATTATTGAGCCTCTGATTCCGGAAGTTGATTTTACGTATGAACCACCCAAAGGATGTCGTCCCCTGACCGTACAGTTCCGAAACCTCAGTCGTTACGCTGAAGCCGATAGCTACCGCTGGAGTTTTGGCGAAGGTGAGGGAGTTTCTACGGAAGAAAACCCAGTATACACTTACTACGAACCAGGCTTTTACACCATCACGCTAGAGGCTAGTAACAGCTTTGGAGTTACGGTGGCCGAACGAAAGGAGTTTAGTGTAGAAGTATACGAAACACCACGCGCCTACTTTAACCTACGCCCTGATAGAGCGTTCCTAGGTGAACCTATTTACTTCGTGAACCTTAGTTACGAAGCTGAGAACTACTACTGGGATTTTGGCGATGGTAACACCTCTACTGATCCGAACCCTGAACATACCTACGAACAGGCCGGAAGTTACGACATTACATTGATCGCCGAGTCAAACAAAGGATGTCGAGATACTTTGGTAGTTGAATCAGCAGTATTAATTGAGAATGGTGGAAAGGTGCAAGTACCCAATGCGTTTACGCCCAGTCAGTTTGGCCCTAGTAATTCGGAAGTAGTTGGCCCCAACGGAAAAAATGACATTTTCCTGCCAGTTTTTGAAGGAGTCACCGACTTCCACATGATGGTATACAACCGTTGGGGTGAGATGCTATTTGAGAGCTTTGACAAGAACTACGGATGGAATGGATACTACAAAGGCCGGCTGTGTCCGAAAGATGCCTACGTCTACAAACTAGAGCTTAAGTTTAGCGACGGAAACTTTAAAACGGTAGTGGGGGATGTTACACTGGTCCGTTAAGGAGGTGATTGATATGAATAGAGAAGCTATGGTGAGAATATTTACGCTATTATTACTTATACTGATTAGTACGGAAAGTTTGCAGGCGCAAGACCCTCAGTTTACGCAATACTATTCCTCTCCTATTTATCTTAATCCGTCTTTTGCCGGAGCTACCCGCCAACATCGAGTAGCGATGAATTACCGTAACCACTGGTCTAGCTTACCACAAGCATTTGTTACCTACGCCGTTTCGTACGATTACAACATTAAAAACTCAGCAAGTAGCGTAGGCGTTATTGCGATGAATGATCGGGCGGGAACCGCCGGATTACAGTCCACTTCAATAGGGGGAGTTTATTCTTATCGTATCCCACTTACCAACGGACTGCAAGCCGTACCTTCGGTACAGGTAGGCTACGTTATGCAAAACCTGGATTATTCTAAACTAGTTTTTGCCGATCAGCTGCAATTTGGAAACCCCGATGCTCCGAGCACCGACCCGGCGCTACGGAGTCTGGAAAATGTTAGTCACTTCGATTTTGCTACCGGTTTATTAGTTTACGATAAACGGTTTTGGGGAGGATTTGCGCTACACCATCTGAACCAACCGAACCAGTCTATTTTGGATGAAGAAAGTGTACTACCCATGCGGTTCTCGGTACATGCAGGCTATAAAATCCCCATCAATCTGGGCCCATTCCGCAACCGAATGGCATCCAGTATTAATCCTTCTTTCCAGTACCGGCAGCAAGGCCGATTCAACCAATTGGATGTAGGAATGAGCTACTTCTACCGGATGCTAATGCTGGGGGTTTGGTACCGAGGGTTACCACTGCAACGGGATATGCCTCGCACTATTAATCACGATGCCCTGGCATTTGCGTTCGGGGTATCAGTGAACGGATACTCGAACGGGTATAGTTACGATCTGACGGTTTCAAAATTAGGTCCCGCCTCATCGGGGGGCTCTCACGAAGTTTCGTTAGCCCTACAATTTTCTACCAAGCCCAAACCAGGAAAAGTAAGTCGTAAAGTTATGAAAAACCCTTGTCCGGCATTTATGCCTAATTATTTATGGAAGCCCTAGAACATAATTCCAAAGCTAAAGGCATTCAATTCTGGCCCCTTGCCTTCTATAAAAAGTTCATTCAGATCGTAATTTGCGTAAAAGTCAAAGCTGCGAAACCCTAGCTGAAACCGAACTCCGTAGCGCCAGTTGTTTACGAAGTAGTTCACTCTGTTTTTTACCCGGATACGGTTATCCGCCCTGATTACGTACTTGTGCCTGCTTCCTACCCGGTAACCCACGTAGCCACCCATTCCTATCCGGAATCCGGAATCATCATCTCGGTCTAAGGGAAACCAGCCGTCGCGTCGGGCTTTTCCAAACTGAAACATAGGCACCATTTGAGCATTCAAATAGGGCACCACAAATTTGCTCTTTCGGGGGTCTACCACATCCAGGTCCTCAAAAAACACGACCCCATCGTCAGTTTTTTCCATCCGAACACGATCATTCTCAAACTTAAAGTTGTACCAGTTTATATTTCCACCCCACTCTAGGTACAAAGGTCCGGCTATTTTTGTGGTATTCGTAACTCCCAAAGCAATATTCCAGGATACTAGTGGTTTTACGGTATACAACTCGTTTGTCTCATCTGGGAACCTGCCGTTGAGTAAATAATTATTCAAACCGAAATCAAACATCATAGTGGAACTAGTACCACTGCGGCGACGGCGACTATGCGAGTGAGATGAAGATTGCGTAGAACCTGAAGAAGAGGATTCGGCAGTATATTCCCGCTGCCTACCTGCTCTCTCCATCTTTCTTTCCAATCGCTCTAGCTTTTCTTCCAACGATAAGTCATCATCGTTTTCTTCCTCTAAATCGTATCTGCTTCCGGTTTGATCTTGTATCTCAATGTAAATACTCCCCTCCTGCGTAGTATCTCGCTGAAGGTCGCGCAGTATAGCGTTCATATCGTACTGTTGAAGTAGCTCTACTTCGTTATCGTTTTCCGACACAATCATCACTTCTTCACCATTACTTAGGCGAATAATAATAGTATCGGGAGCGAAGGAATTAGCGTAAAGGGCGTAGCTAGCCAGGGCCAGCAAGCTGGTAAGTATAGATTTCATTGTATTGAATTTAATGGGTTAATTACAAATTTGCGCCGTAGTTACTCGGCGGGTATAGGGTCGCGTTTACTGGAAAAAGCTTTGGATATAATCTCAGATTTAGCCGAACGAAGCTCCGAGAAACCTACTCCGTTTTCTTTGATGCTAGCTAAGAAATTGGCTGCCTTCGTTAGCGGATTTTTATTGGTATTTTCTTCTTTTACTTCTTCCCCTCCCGACTTATAAATGATAGTTACCGTAGGAGTACTTTCAACTGGCATTTTGGCTATGGCAATTAAATTTTTCGGTTGAAGCATAGGGTTGATACTCGTATTTTCTTCCTCTAAAGGACTTATATCTAATCTGGCAACAGGTCGCATACGTTCAGGATTGTTAATTACACGGGTAGTCTGAGCTACTACTGCTACCGAAGACTCCGTAGTTTCTACCGGAAGCAGTTTAGGCTGAACTGTTGCCAAGGGCGCGGTATGATTAACCTCAGATTCAGTATCAGAACCTGGAGATATAGACTTTAGGGGTTCCACCGGCTGTACCACCACTGGATTATTCGCAATTCCCCTACTCTCTGGTAAAACAGTTGGCTGATTGTTTAGATAGAAGAAAGCTCCGGCAGTAGCCAGCAGAACAATTGAGGCAGCCATCCACCACCAACCTGCTTTTTTCTTTTGTCGTTGCTGTTGAAGAGAATCCTGCAACGTTTCCCAGACTTCCGCAGGCGGAGTAACTGGATAATGCTGGATTTTCTCTTTAAATAACTTTTCAATATCGTTCATACTTATCCGATTTGATCTCTATAAGACTGATCGAGCCGATTTAGTAACTGTCTGAGTAGTTGCTTAGCCCGACTTAATTGCGACTTAGATGTACCCTCACTAATGTCTAATTTTTCGGCAATCTCGGCGTGGGAGTATCCTTCAATAGCGTAAAGATTAAACACCGTACGGTAACCTACTGGTAGTTGCTGAACCACGTGCAACAGTTCTTCCGCTTCCAGATGATCATAGGTGCTGGCAGCAGTATCTTTTGCTTCCTGAATATCTACCTCTACCGACATATTCTTGTATTTTCGTAAAAACATCAGTGCCTCATTCACCACAATCCGGCGAATCCAACCTTCAAAACTACCTTTGCCTTTGTACTGCCGAATATTACTAAATACCTTCATGAAACTCTTCAACAGCACATCCTGCGCACTATCGTGATCTTTCACATAGCGTAGACTGACCGCAAACATGGCGGGCGAAAATCGCTCATACACTGCCTGCTGCGACCGGCTGTCGTTCTTACGTAATCCGTCAACGAGTTTATCCAAGGTACGGCTCTGGTAAATGTTTAATCTCATATTCGGTTATACATTTCAGAGGTAAGATGCATTCACCTTTGGTAGGGTTGCGTTCTTGGGTAAATTTTTTGTAACTCAAGTTTTCGCCGGTAAATTAGCAATTTTGAAGTTACACTTATCAATGTATTATGATCGATTTACGAAGTGATACGGTAACCCGCCCTACTCCAGCCATGCTAGAAACCATGATGCAGGCTAAAGTTGGCGATGATGTTTTTGGCGAAGATCCCACCGTAAAGGATTTAGAAAATAAAACTGCCAGTATATTCGGTATGCAAGCGGGATTATTCTGTCCTTCGGGAACAATGACTAATCAGATTGCTATTCGAGCACAAACCCAGCCCCAGCAAGAGGTTATTTGCGACCAGCGTTCGCATATTTATCTGTACGAAGGCGGTGGACTAGCGTATAATTCTTTGGTCTCAGTAAGGCTACTCAACGGTGTGCGCGGAATCCTTAGTCCGGAAATGGTGGAGGAGAATATTAACCCTGACGATGCTCATTTTCCGGAAACAAGTTTGGTTTCACTAGAAAATACGATGAATAAGGGAGGTGGGGCCTGCTATACTTTGAGCCAAATAGAAGCTATATCAGAAGTTTGCCACAAGCACTCGTTGGCTCTTCATCTGGATGGTGCCCGGGTCTTTAATGCCCTGCAAGCTACCGGCGATTCGCCCGCTCAGTACGGAGAGCACTTTTCTTCTATTTCAGTATGCCTTTCCAAAGGGTTAGGTGCTCCGGTAGGCTCGGTGCTGGTAGGCAGTCAGGATTTAATTCGGCGGGCGAGGAGAATTCGCAAGGTGTTTGGAGGTGGTATGCGCCAGGCAGGTTATCTGGCCGTGGCGGGTATCTACGCGCTGGATTATCATGTTAAACGACTGAGCAAAGACCATGAACGAGCTAGAGTTTTGGCCGAAACACTAAAGAAATGCGATTACGTAACTTCGGTAATGCCCGTAGAAACTAATATTGTGATCGCTACACTAAAAGACATCACTCCGTCTCAATTTCTATCTCAACTAGAAGGGAAAGGGGTAAAAGCAGTGGCCTTCGGCAAACAGGACGTGCGCTTCGTAACGCATCTAGATTTTACCGATGAGCAATTGAATAGAGTGGTAGATGTGTTGAAAAAATTAGATCGACAGCCAGCATAGCCAACTGCCGATCTGTACATCCTCTAACAAAGAATTACTTCAGTATCAGAGGAAGCTGCATTGTACCATTAATGGTATGACCCCAGATTTTGCCAAAGGGTTGTAAACATCCTGCGAATATCTGAAACTTAGAAAGCCATTGTGGATAGTTGAAGTGCTTGATATACTGGAACAAATCGAGTCAGTCAATAACATGATTGATATTCACCATGACGATGATTTCGTGCGTGGTCAATATGAGTATAGAAAAAAAGAGCTAGTAAAGAATTTGTTAGAAAACCTTAAAGCTTATAAGGTAAAAGTAATATTAGAGCCTGGCTAGCTGTAGTACTGCTTGAGGAGTTATACCTTAATTCTTCTTCCTCGATTATTAGAAAAAACTATATATAAAAGTGGATATAGACTGGACTGAACCTAAAATTACGGACTGGATAAGCTCAATAGGTACCCTGTTAGGAATACCTACAGTTATCTATGGGATATTTCGCCTTTTTGTGAAAAATAAAGATCAGGAAAAAAAATTAAATGCACTTGAAAGTTTAGCTCAATCTCAAGCTCTTCAGATTCAAGAGTTAGCTCGACAAACTTCAGAGTATCAATATCATTCGGAGCTGATGCGAGAGTCCAATGAAATCTTTAAAGATCAAGTAAACATCCAGAATCAAGTCTTTCTTCATAATCGTGTCACTGACAAACAGATAATAGAGCTTCAGAAGAAAGAAAGAAGATTAAGTATTAAGCCTCATTTTGTTAGTGCTGGTATGTTTTCAAACGTAGATAAATTCGATATTCACCTTAAAAATAAAGGTAAAACAGCAAAAAACTTAAGGTTAGAACAAATAGGAGAAGAGCTAGCAAGGATAAGAAAACTTGACTCAACCAAAGAATATGATCAAAATCAAAAGTTAGAGTTCTCCGGAAGGTCTGACTCAACTAGGACAGAACTTAATTCAAAGCAGGTGCCATTTAATATTATTATTCACTTTGAAGATATTGATGGTAATAGATACGAACAGCGTTTAACTAGACAGCAACATAAAATTGACATTAGTGAGCCAAAATTAATAGAGAACCAAAGCAGCGAAAGTGGTGAAGATCAATCATCTGAAAGGTAATGATAGTAGATATATCGTCAATACCAGTCCCAGTTGCCTTTAAGGTAGTATTGGTAAAGTACTGGGTTATGGATTTGGTTGACTTCCACACTATCGGTAGGGAAACCATAGATGTCTTTTCCGAAAGAAGTCATCAGTTGCATAGCTTCCTGGTTGATCCAGACGGTAGGCACATTTTTAAACGATAGGTTTTGTAGCTGTTCTTTTACGTTAATTTCATTATTAGTTTTCACCCCCAGTATCCAGCCCCACTCGCCCATCGTTATAATTTGGTTGTGTAGCATAGCCGTTCGAAAACCGGCTGCCGCTACACTTTTCTCTACCGAAAGGTAAGCTCGCGTAGCAAAGTACGGGCTGCCAGCCTGGGTAACCAGTACTCCGTTTTCTCGCAAGTGATGATAAGCCATACGGTAAAACTCCAGCGTATACAAACGGTTCAGATCAACCGACTTAGGGTCAGGTAAATCCACAATAATAACATCGTAGTAATCGCGGGTTTGATCTAAGAAGGTGTAAGCATCCTGATGCTGAATAGTTACCTTCGGATGGTACAGAGAGCTATCATTCAGGTTGAGTAGTACCGGATGTTCCTTCGCTAAGCGAGTCATAGCCGGATCCAAATCAATCAGCGTGATATTGTCTGCCGACGAGTACTTTAGAATTTCCCGCACTGCGCAGCCATCTCCCCCACCCAGTACCAAAACCTGCTGAGGTTGCGATACTAAGGTCATCGCTGGATGCACCAGTGGTTCGTGATAGAGGGCTTCGTCTACCGTGCTCAACTGCTGGTTTCCGTTGATATACAACCAGTAATCATCTTTCCACTGGGTCAAAACAATTTTTTGGTAGCGGCTCTGCTGTTCAAAAATTACTTTATCACGGTAACGCTGCTGCTCACCGAACAGAATGATGGGTTTGGCAAAAATCAATCCGGCCATTAACAATACTCCGACTCCACTACCAATCCCCCCTAAAAGTTTTTGGTTAGTCGAGGACAGATGTCGCCACAGGATGAACAACAGTACAATCGCTACCGCGAAGTTGATAAAGGCCAGTATAAATGGTGTATAGGTAAGCCCTAAATATGGAAGCCCAACAAAGGCGAAGAATACGCCTCCCAGTAAACTTCCGAAATAGTCTTTTTCCATCACCGAGGCCACGTTAATCCGCAGCGATTCAAAGGTATTGTTCACCCGAATGACTAACGGAATCTCCAGTCCGATCAGGATACCGATACACATACTCAAGGCGTAAATGATTAACCCAGTGTATAAGGTATAGCCGGAAGCTAGGTAAGCAAATAATGCTGAGAAGCCACAAAGTACGGACAGGGTAAATTCTACCAGGATAAACTTTTGCAGTAAATCTTTCTGAAAAAACTGGCTCAACCGGCTACCCAAGCCCATGGAGAATAGCATCAACGAGACAATCATCGTCCACTGAAAAACTGAATCGCCCAAAAAATAAGTGGCCAGCGTAGACAGTACGTATTCAGCGACGATACCCGCTAACCCGGTAGCAAACAGCGAAACCTTAAGTATTCTGGACTTAGAACGGTCAAGCCAGGAAGAATCTTTATCAGTAGATGAGTGGGTTACAGACATAAGGTAATTAACACCGAGCCGCCTACGTAGGCAAACGCCTCAATCAAACCCGCCCCCACATTAGGATGTTCCTGGTTTATCAGTTCATCGGTTAAGTTTCGGCCGGGCAGCAGAATTTTATCCGTCAGCAAACGTACTACGGGTAAAAATGCCAGGCCGATTAGCACATCAATACCTACCGTAAGGAGCGACTCATCCCAGCTTACAAAATCACCCATTAATCCGTAGCGGATAAGGTTGGCAATAGAAATTAATGCTCCAGCCACGCCCAGGCCAACCGCAACGTTATCCTTTTCAATCTGATCGTGCACATTAAAAGGAATAATGGCCGCGTAAATATAAGCAGTGGCGATGAGCAGTAGTTGCCCAACCACCCAGAAAACCAGCGCGGTTAGAACTCCGCCCCCTTCTCCCGATACGGCACCCAGAATAATTAGTCCAGTACCAATAGCATTAGCTCCTTCAATCACCCCCGTCCCCACGTTACGGTCTTCAATAATTTCTTTGTAGACACTGAATTTCCGGAGGATGATTTTATCGTTAATCAAAATGGAAAAGTTCAGCAGCACAATCGCCAGCAAACCGTAAACAGTAATATCGATAATATCGTAGTACAGCCCGTCGGATGGTCCCGATACGGCACTAACGATGGCCAACAACAGTCCGATAAAGTACCCTACGTGGGCCACAGCAAACGCAAAATTATCCTTCTCCACTAACTCCTGCTGCACCTTAATTTTTCGCTGAAATAGCCGGTAGACCCATTTTCCCAATAAGAACAAAATGAAACAGAGGGCCAGATACGTAATGGCCGATAGAATAGCGTCAAGAATTGGCATGGATGCGTTGGTTAGTCGTACTTCGTCAGTAATTTAAGAATACGAACGCTTTATTTTATGGTTTTGGGCAGTTATAGAAAAAATACTTGTTAAAAAATCGGTTGCTGGCTAAAATCCATCTGCCAACATTTGTGTAAAAATAAGAAATATGAGTTTCAAAGATTTACACCATCTGAACAAACCGATGCTAATTGGCAATGTGTAGGATGTAGCTAGCGCCAGAATTGTCGCGAAGCTAAACTACGCGGTCATGGGCACATCGAGTGGGGCAATTGCCGCTATGCTAGGGTACCAAGACGGTGAAGAAATGAGCTTTAGCGAGTTAGAATATATTATCAAAAGAATTGTGAAAAACGTCCACCTGCCTTTGTCGGTAGATTTGGAAGCAGGTTATAGTCGCCATCCGGATGAGGTAGTAGATCACATTACGAGGTTAGTACAATTAGGAGTGGTAGGGATTAATTTGGAAGACAGTTTAGCAAACGAACAACGAAAATTAATTAATGCTGATGATTTTAGTCAACAGCTTGAGACGATTTGTACTAGCCTAAAATCTCAGGGTATTGATGTTTTCGTCAATGTAAGAACCGATACCTTCCTACTGCATTGTACAAATCCAGTTGAGGAAACGATAAAAAGGGCAAAGCAATACGAAAAGGCAGGAGCCGATGGAATTTTCGTTCCATGTATTGAGAAAGAGGCGGATATCAAGTGCATAGTTCAGGCGACACATCTTCCCCTAAATGTGATGGGTACGCCAAACTTACCTGATTTTCAGACTTTAAAAACACTCGGTGTGAAAAGAATATCTATGGGAAATTTCGTACATACTAAAATGCTGAACCAGTTAGAAAACATACTTCTGGCGATTAAATCATCGGGTTCTTTTAAACCAGTATTTCAATAATGCGTATTCATTCTCCAGAAAAAATCGACGACTACTATCGGGCATTGCTGAATAGAGACCCAAAGTATATCGGAATTTTCTACGTAGGGGTTACTACCACATCCGTATTTTGCATTTCAACGTGCAGAGCTAGAAAGCCAAAAAAAGAAAATGTGGTATTTTATACCTCGTTCCAAGCAGCACTAACTGATGGTTTTCGTCCTTGTAAAGTTTGCAAGCCTACTGAAAATGCTCATCAAGCCCCTGAGCAGGTGGAACGAGCTATTCGGTTAGTAAAAGAGTCTCCCAGAGAAAAAATTTCCAACTTTAAATTAAGGGAAGAAAACATAAGCCCAAATCTGGTGAGACGTTGGTTTAAGCAACACTATGGCCTGACTTTCCACACCTTTCAAAGAATGTATCGGATTAACAATGCGTACCAAGAGCTGAAAGAGGGAAAAAATGCCATCACAGTGGCTTTTGACTCAGGATATGAATCATTGAGCGGTTTTGGGTATACGTACAAAAAACTAGTAGGAAAAGCCCCGTTAAAAAGTAAGAACAAAAACATCATCCTCATTAACCGGATAGCTACTCCGTTAGGGCCTATGTTTGCGTGTGCTACTAACCAAGGTATCTGCTTATTGGAGTTTACCGAAAGGAAAATGCTGGAAACGGAATTCAGAGATTTACAAAGACTATTGGCAGCAACAATCATCATTGGCGAAAACGTACACATACAGCAGGTACGAAAAGAGCTGACTGAATATTTTCAGGGGAAGCGCAAGAAATTTGATGTTGCATTGCACACCCCAGGTACCGATTTTCAGCAACTAGCTTGGCAATCACTGCAACAAATTCCATTTGGTGACACAGTATCCTATCAGCAACAAGCCGAGCGATTAGAGCGACCAACAGCCGTTAGGGCAGTGGCTACTGCCAACGGCCACAACCGAATTTCAATCATTATTCCTTGCCACCGAGTTATTGGAAAAGATGGCAGCCTAACTGGATACGGCGGCAGAATAGAGAGAAAGAAATGGCTACTGGAATTTGAAAAGCGTACTTCGAGTACTTAGGCGAAATTTATTTACCAAACCCTCCGCTACTTCGCGATCGCGAACTGGAGCTGCTACTCCCGAAGCGAGAGCTAGAACGAGAAGTTCGCTGACTAGACGTGGACGTGCGAAAGCTCCGACTTGAAGTTTTGGTCCGCCAGGTAGTGTTGGGTTTAGTAGTGGTGGTATAGCTACTATTAGTTCCATAGGTACGGCGGTTATTTACGGTGGGGCCGTAATAAGGACGACCGCTGCTTCGGTACCCCCGGTAATCATCGTAGTAAGACCGCCGAGCCGGAAAAGAGGCCATATTGAACAAACTGCTTAACAACGCATACTTTCCGTAGAACGACCAAAAAGTCTCACCATTTGCTCCTTGCTGCCACTGACCATACTGGGGATTACCTACATAATTACCGTAACCCGGAGGGGCCGCCGTTTTAGAAACTTCACCATCTCGGTTTTTGGAAACGATCTCCATTCCCATATTATCCAGATTCTGATTGAAGAAGTTTTCGCTCACAGTATACCAACCAGTGAGTTCTTCTTCGGGAATGCTATCAGCATCGTTAGTTTCTTTAATGATGCGGTACTGATGCTTGTATTCTGGATAAAAGTTTCCTGCCTGATCCATATCGTAGAGGATAATGGAGTAGGCTGGGACATCGGTCATGTCCCGAATCATTTCGTCTACCGGACTTTTCTCAAATGAATTGGAGCGACAAGCGACTAAGGTTAATATTGAGAAAATAACAATTGCGTATTTCATAGTAATGGATATCCTCGCTATTGAGTAGTTTAAATAAAAAAGGTCGTACTTCAAAATACGACCTTTCTGGCTAGAATGTTATTTTCAGAAGCCTCTATTACTGAGGAATCAACTCTGATTCTTTTTTGGTTGCTTTACGAATAGCGGCGTTAGCCCGACGGTCGGCAATTTTTTGCTTCGCCTCAAACCATCCGTCGCCCATCGCCTTACGCATAGACCAGTCTACGGCCTGACGTACACTAATATTCATCAATCCTCTAAAGCGCTTAGACAAATGAGGGTTCAACGAACGTAAGCTCATACCGAAGCCACCTTCGGTGTACTCAATGTAGTGCCAGTACTCACCCGGCATAAAGAGGGTGTCGCCATGCTTGATCTCACACTCATAACCCTTTACGTAATTCAAACCAGGGAAGCGCTCATAGTCAGGTTTAACTACATTTACTCCGGTGTGTACATTCAACGGATAGCGGTACAGCAAATGTGAATATTCAGGAGCGAATAGCACTACCCGACGTTTTCCTTCAAACTGGGTAAGGAACACGTTCGACATATCAATATCTTGGTGCATTCGGGCTACTGAGCCTTGCCCCCCGAAGAACATATAGGGAAACCCTTTCAGGAAGGTGGTATTGATGGGAGGAAACTCAAAGTCATCCATCAATTGCGGGCAATCTTTAAAGATGTTCCACAAGTGAATTCGTAAGTCGGTAGGAGTAGTAGCAATTAAGTCCAGATAGTCGGCAAATTTCATTTTCCGATGTGGAACCTTCATGGTTTTATCCAGGTCTTCCTCCCGGTTTTCAAATACGCCAATGGTTAAATCACCCGCTACTCTCTTGAAGTACTCAAAGTTCCACTCATCGTAGGCTTTAGTACCTTTCAATAATCCGCGCAGAATGACTGGCTTCTGCGGAATAAGATAATTCTCTTCAAAATGACGAAGATCAATGTCTTCAATAATGTCGATAGGATGGTTATAGTCTAGTGCCATAAAAAATTGATTTTTGAATATCTATAATGATACAAATTTATGGTATTTTTAGAAATTGTTAGGGATTTATTACGCCAAAGCGAAGTAAAATGTTTGCTTTTTCACTGTTTTGGGAACGTTTGCACGCTATTTGAGACCTGTTTTTAGTCAGTTCGTTATCCTCCGTCGGTTTTTTGACCTACAGACACAATAAATATCACTAATTTTGCTTGAATTACTAGAGCTCAATTATCTCAAACGTTGATATCCGTGCGGAATTGGTTTAAGTGTATAGGTTGGTTTGGTTGCTGGATATTGACCCTATCCGCCTGGGGGCAAGTAGTATCTACAGATACTTCTGCTCTATCCACCCCAAACATCATTACTTCCGACTCTACCCAAGCCGATTTTATCACGATTGACCGTATTTTTGTGCTGGGCAACCGGATTACTAAAAACAAGATTATTCTACGGGAATTAAGCGTAGAGGAAGGTCTGACTTTTCCGGTATACGAGCTGAATGAGCTGCTTAAGAAAGACCGGCAGAAGCTAATAAACACCACGCTTTTTCTAAGTGTAGAACTACACGTAGTTGAAGTCTATCCGGGTACGGCTGATATTATTGTGCGAGTAGCTGAGCGCTGGTACACTATACCGACTCCGCATCTAGCGTTGCCCCGAGCTGTTCCTAACATTAATGTATTTCTGAGAGATCCAGACTGGAATCTATTAACCTACGGCATCAAGTTCACACAATTCAACTTTCGCGGACTTAATGAACGCCTTTCAGTGTTGGCCCAGTTTGGCTTTACCCGGCGTTTTGGGGTAAACTACACGGTACCCTATGTAGATGCAGCACAAAAAAATGGCATAGAAGTAGGCTTTAGCTATTCCGAAAACCGAAATATCAACTACATGACGCTGGATCATAAATTCCAGTTTACTAATCAGGTGGTAGAAACCCCGCTTAACCCGGCTTCCCGGAGAATTTCCGCGCTGGCGGGTTGGACCTACCGCCCCACCTACTATAATACGCACGGTATCACTCTCACCTATTCGGATATGCAGGTAGCAGATACGGTTCTGGATTTAAACCCTAATTACTTCACTCATGGCGACACGCGGCAGCAGTATTTTATGCTCAACTACACTGCCACCGGCGATCACCGCGACTACGTTGGCTACCCCTTGGAAGGCTACCGCTGGCGGGCCTCCATCAGTAAGCTAGGATTAGGGATTTTCGGTGATCTAGATTTACTAAGAATTTCGGGTATGTACAGCCACTACTTCAACCTGGGTAAAGGTTTTTACTTTGCCAGTTCGGTCAATGGATATATTAGTACTCCCCGCTTTCAGCCTTACGCTAACTTTCGTGGACTGGGTTATAACCGGCTCTGGCTACGAGGCTACGAACTCGATGTGATTGAAGGACAAGCTTTTGTTATGCAACAGAATACTATTAGTAAGCGCCTTTTCGCTACTGAATTTGACATGTCGCGCTATATACCTATTGATCAATTTAACGTGATCCCTCTCAGCGTGTATATCAAAGGTTACGTTGACCACGGCTACGTAAGCAATACCATTGAGTATGAGCAGAGCGATCGATTGGCTAATCAGTACCTAATGGGCTACGGACTGGGCATCGATATCGTCACTTTTTACGATACTGTATTCCGGCTGGAGCGATCCTGGAAGATTGCCGGCACCGCTGGATTCTTCGTTCACTTCAATTCTGCTCTTTGATTGATTACAAATTGAAAAGACCTAGCTTTGTAGCAGCTCTTTCAATTTGTGTTATTTCAATCTACAATTAGCCATTTTGCAATTTGTAATCTGACTTCCATGACCAATCAAAACAATAATCGTATAACCGTTACCGCAGCTCTCCCTTACGCTAATGGTCCATTACACATCGGCCATATTGCCGGTGCTTACCTGCCTGCCGATATCTACGTCCGCTATCAGCGCCAGCAAGGACGCGATATAATTTTCATAGGCGGTAGCGACGAGCACGGAGCAGCCATTATGTTACATTCATCACCAGACTTCCCAGAGCTTTTTTACTAAGCTGTACGAAAAGGGAGAATTTATTGAGCAGGAATCAGAGCAGTATTACGACGAAGAGTTCAACCAGTTTTTAGCCGACCGCTACATTACCGGAACCTGCCCGGTATGCGATTATCCCCACGCCTACGGCGACCAGTGTGAGAACTGTGGTTCTTCCCTGAGTCCTACGGATCTGATCAATCCCAAATCAACGCTAAGCGGAAAATCGCCCGTACTGAAACCGACTAAGCACTGGTATCTTCCGCTGGATAAATACCAGCCCTGGTTGGAAGAGTGGTTACTAGAAGGAAAGAAAGGAATCTGGAAACCCAACGTATACGGGCAATGCAGTTCCTGGCTCAAAGCCGGCTTACAGCCCCGAGCCATGACCCGCGACCTAGACTGGGGAGTTGATGTTCCGCTTCCCAACACTGAAGGCAAAAAACTATATGTATGGCTAGATGCTCCCATTGGCTACATTTCGGCCACCAAACAGTGGGCATTAGATAATGGAAAAGATAGGGAGTTGTACTGGAAGAAACAACCGGACGAAGCAGACAACGCACAGCTTATTCATTTTATTGGCAAAGATAATATCGTATTTCACTGTATTATTTTCCCAGCTATTCTGCATACGCACGGCGGATATATTTTACCGGAAAATGTACCGGCCAATGAGTTTTTGAATCTGGAAGGACAGAAGCTATCCACTAGTCGCAACTGGGCTGTATGGCTGCACGAGTATCTGGATGAATTTCCGGGGAAAGAAGATGAGATGCGCTACACACTCTGTACCACTATGCCGGAAACCAAAGACAGTGAATTTACCTGGAAAGATTATCAAGCCAAAAATAATAATGAACTGGTAGCTATCTTCGGTAACTTTGTGAATCGCACCCTGGTGCTTACACAAAAGTACTTCGATGGAATAGTGCCTCAACGGCATAAATTAGACACCATAGATGAAGAGACTCTTCAACAGATTCGGGAAGCCCCGAACAAAGTAGCTACGTCTATCGAGAACTACAATTACCGGGAGGCGGCGGCTCATATGATTGATTTAGCCCGAGTCGGTAACAAGTATCTAGCCGATACCGAACCCTGGAAGGTGATCAAGAACGACAAAGATCGGGTAGAAACTATTCTGAATATTGGTTTACAGATTACAGCCAGTCTGTCCGTCATTTGTCATCCTTTCCTTCCGTATACGGCTGACAAACTACAACGTATGCTCAATTTTCAGTCTACTGATTGGGTCGATGCTGGCCTCGACGACTTACAGACAGTAGGACATACATTAGAAAAGCCTGAATTACTATTCCAGAAAATTGAGGATTCCTGGGTAGAGGAACAAATAGCTAAACTGCATCAGGAAGATACTGCAACAGAAGGAACTACCCCAACCATTCCACCTATGAAAGAAGAAATTACCTACGATGATTTTGTGAAACTGGATATGCGGGTAGCCACTATCCTAGCCGCCGAGAAAGTAAAAAAATCTAAAAAACTGCTCAAGTTGACTTTAGACACTGGCCTGGACCAGCGTACTGTACTCAGCGGCATTGCCCAGCACTATGAGCCGGAAACAATTATTGGCAAACAGGTGTGCGTGCTGGTAAACCTTGCCCCCCGAAAAATGATGGGTATTGAGTCGCAGGGTATGATCTTGATGGCCGAAGATTCCAATGGCTCACTCGTCTTTATTCAACCGGAAAATGAGTTTGGAAATGGAAGTGGGATAAGTTAGGAGCACCTTATAGCAATAAGGTCACTGATAGTCAATATATCACTACATCTACACAAAAAACTTTCAGCAGAATAGTAAGTGGCTAACTTTGATTGTTAACAGTGTATTAAACTTTTTGATGAAGTAAGACCATATATACTCAAAAGCTTTTCATTCACTTTATCTGGCGAATAATTATTCAGTGCTTTTTGGTTATTTCTAATTACTATCTGCTCATAGTAATCTTTCTGTAGCACTATTTTCTTTAGAAAATCTACAAACACTTCAGGGTCTAAGCTATCAGTTAAGTATCCATTAACCCCTTGCTCAACTGTATCTGCTATTCCAGCATTATAGCGTGATACCACTGGCATACCGTACAGCATACTCTCTAGGATATTTGTCGGCATTCCTTCCCCGTAGTATGTCGGGAATAAGAGAATATGCGAGTTTAGCAATACTTCTTTTTTGGCATTATTTCGTACATAGCCAGTAAACTCGATATTCTCAATATGTTGATCTGAAACCAACTGTTTAGCCTGATTTAGGACAGATCCATCACCAGCCACAATTAACTTAAATCTGAGATGTTTAACTTCTTTTTGTAATTGATCAAAAGCTTTTATTGCGATAAATATACCTTTACTTTCCTCAATTCGGGACAGAAAAAGAATCACAATTTCATTATCGTAGCTATTGATTTTTGCTTCAATTGAAAAATCGTTTATAAACGAAGTATCAGCTACCGTAGTCAGTAAATGAAACTTAGAAGTAAGCTCTGAACAGCCAAGATTTATTAGTTTGCTTTTAAATTTCTTGCTTAGTACAATGAGATGCTCACTTCTCTGGAATGTTTTTGAAAAAAACCATTTCCATAACAAATTACGGTTCAATCGATATTCAAATTTTTCATCCCAGCCATGAAAGAACGTTATTGTTTTTATACTAAACATCTGGGCAATGAAAACAAAAACTCCGTCTCTTAAAAATGACTTAAGATTAAGTGAAGGGTTCACATGGACTGTTGATACTTCACCCTGTAACAATATTTTGATAAATAAGTAATAGTTATTAATAATCCTCCAAACAGACTCCAACCACCCTTCTTCTTTTGAAGGAGATATAAAGAAGTACTCTATATCTGGATAACGATCCAGGCGTAAAGCCTCGAAGAAGTTACTTACTCCACCTGGAACCTGTAATTCAGGCGTTAATACCAGTACTTTTGAGTTTGTTTTTCGCATTTATCGAACTTTCATCAATAATCTCAGTTAGCCTATTTGCCAGGGCTTCTCTAGTAAATTTTTCATTGTAAGAAAGTAGAGCATTCTCACCTAAAGCAGTTAGACCATACTTATTTTGATCAATCTCTTCTAAAATCGTCGGAAGATCTTTCAATGGATCATCATATAGTAACCCCGATACTTGGTCAGTTAGATATTCCTGAATTGCGGGATAATTTGAGGCGAGTATAGGTTTCTTGTGACGCATATAGGCCAATAGCACCATATGCCCTGAAGCGCCAGCGTCACGATCTTTCATAGGTAGGATACAAACAGACGAATTACCCACTAATGACTCAAATTCTACCTTATCAATATCTTTTAGTATCAAAATGTTTTCAGGAAGGCTTGTAACATTAAGGTCTGAATTCAACTTAGATCCGACAATAATAAGATTCTTATTTGTATTCTTAAAAACTTCAATGAGTGAAGCATAATCGCGATTTGTAAACCCTCCAGCAAAATGGTAATCTTTAAAAGGCGGTTGATACGCAGGATCAAAAAGTTCATTGGGCTTCCAGTCACCTAGAGGGAGACACGTTAGTTTATGTTCCTCAATATTTAACCTCTTTGCGTAAAGAGGTATTTCATACCAAGCATTTAATACAATTTTTTCGTTCTTAATGCTTAACAAGTTCAACAAGACTCTGAATATTTTGAACGCAAGATCGGTATGTATAAAAAACCCAAACCAAAGTAGTTGCTTACATTTAACCAACCCTAATTTTATTAGCAGTTTGATTACTAGAGCAGGATAGCCAACAGCGATTATTGTATGCTTGCGATTTAAATTTTTAATATTCTTCAATACGAAAAAGACATTCCCTAGAAAAAATAAAGCGAGTTCCTTAGGAGTTTTTATTCCCTTTGAAGTCTCACCGTCATTGATTTCTTGAAAGCCGTATTCTGAAGCAAGCAACTCGGTTTCATGACGAAAAACATTTCTTCGGCTTCTTACTATAATACTATTCATTGTATGACTTGATAATTGTATCGTAATTTAATAAAATTAATTATAATAGATATTCTTTAGTTTATTGAATCAAGTTAGATACTAATAGCATTTGTAACATTCTTCTCAAATATCTTTTCACTATAGAAATTTTCAACTTTTTTAGAAGCTTTTACTCCCATCTTTCTACTCGTGTCTGAGTCTTTTAAAAGGGTTATTATATACTCTGATAAAGCAGCATGGCATTCTTGACTAAGATAACCTGTAATTCCATGATCAACAATCTCCTCAGCAGCCCCACGTCTTAAAGCAACTATCGGCAATCTGTAGGCCATTGCTTCTAGATATACAATACCAAATGGTTCGCGCAAGCTAGGCATGCAGAATACTGAAGCTTCTTGATAGTGCTGAGATACTTTCTCCAAAGGTACTCTGCCGACTACTCTTATTTGGGGATGATTGATATGTTGAGGACTGCAGCCAACAATTTTTAGCACTGCATCAGGAATTTCCTCCAATACCTTCATAAAGGCTTCTACTAGCAAATCGCCTCCCTTGCGCTTCCAATCTATTCCGACAAATAGCACAACCTTGTCGGTTTTATTTATGCTGTCAGAATCTGACTGGCTGGGAACATTTGGTGAAATACCTACTGCACTAATCTTATCTTCCTGAATTTCATACTGATTGATTAAGGATTGTTTAGCAAAATCACTGTAGGTCAGTATCCGATTAGCATTGTCGTATACGGTTTTCTCAAGTCTCAACATATAAAAGTTAGGCTTCATGTATGCATGATAATTAATGTTCGGATACAAGAAGTTTGCCCTTAATGTATGATCAGTATATATAAAATGAGGAATGTCCTTGATGCTACAGTCAAACTGGGATTGAGTTTGAAAGGTGAAAGAAATAGGCTGGTTAGCAAATTTAGTCTTGATTCTATTTTTTACCTTTTTAAAAAAATATGTCGTCACTATCAGACAAGATTTCAGTTCTCGTGGGGTCTTATTTCTTGCAATGATATCGTAACGGTATTCCCAAAAAAAATAAAATAGATTTGTGAGGTATATTAACCTGTTGCTAAACAGATCCTCTAATACATCATAAACTACAACTTCGGCAGAAGGATAATTTCTTTTTAGTATATCAGCAACTTTTCTGTTGACGTGAGAAAAGCCCCCTAACTTGATAAATAGAATTCTATCTTTCATAAAATCTCTGATAATTTAGATAACGTAGCGGTAATTCTAATCAGGACTTTAGGTTAGGTAGGTTATTTTCTCTTTCTTCTAGTTATAGAAAGATGATACTCTTGTTTCTCGTGACTTACTTCAAATCATGAAGGTATTAGTTCAGGTAACACACTTTTATTAAGGTTATTCACTATTAGTTTGTATTTACCTTTCTCTGTTTTAATAATATCATCTTCATTTACAATGCGAATATTTAGCTTCATTTCCATACCAATTCGTTTGTGCATATTTTTTCGAAGTAAATTGGTTTCTTCTTTTTTAAAGTGCTGGTTAGGAACGATATTAATTTCTAGCTCCCTTACATTATCCTGCACTACTTGAGCCAATTTTAATCCATCGATATTCTTAAAGACCATTCCTAATCGCCCTATTTTGGTACCGTCAGGTAGGGTAATAACATCATCTGCACGACCGAAGATTTTAGATACTCTACCTTCTTCAGTACCCGGAATAATAATATCGTGGACTTTGTAGCGAATAAGTGGAAACGAAAAATTAATTAATCCGGTAGATAAGGTATATTGGTCGTGATACTCATTAAAAGAATACAAGGGTAATTCATCATAATCACCTTTTACGTTCTCCTCTAAGGCTATCGTTCTTTCAGCATTACCATACCAGTCAACCACTCGGGTATTAAATGCTTTCTCAATTTTACTTCTCTGAAAATCGTATAAAGTTTCCGATGAGGTAAATACAACTGGTATTTGAAGGCTCTTTCCTTGATCTAATAAAAAATTAGCCAGCGTTTCTAACGAACTCGGATAAGCATACATGGCCTTAGGAGTAAACTGCTTAAGTTCGTGGTAGTAGTGATCCGCAGAACGCTCATTTAGCAAGTAGCTACTTAAATACAGAACCTTAGAAAAAGGGTCGTATTCCTTGAATTTAGAGCGATCAAGATTACCTCTTAGCGATACAGCTCGCTCACCATACTTATGAGAAAATATCCCTCTTTGACGCCACAAGTATGCTTCTTCCACTACGGTAGATTTCCAGTCTCGATAAACTACAAGTGGTGATCCAGAAGTGCCACTCGTTCGGGCTTCAATACAAAAATACGGTGAAGTAGTTAGGAACCCTTTGTTGTAATTCCGTACCATTTCCTTTTCAAGGATTGGAAGTTTCGCTGAGTCTTGAATATTTTGAACCTGATTGATGTTCACACCATGCTCATCATAGAATCGCCTATAAAACCTTGAGTGTTTATAAGCGTACCGGACCATCGCTGAAAATCGCTCACTCTGAAGTTCAGATAACAGTTCCCTCGGAAAATCTTTCTGAGTTTGTACCTCTCTTAATCTTCTATGAAAGAAGTAGTTATGTTTAAGTATATGTCGTTTGAAAAAAGAAAATTTCTTCTTCATAAAATTTTTCTATAAAGGCCTTTCAACTTTTCAATTACTGGGTTGGGAAAATAGTTAGCTTCTACAATTTTGAAAGACTCTTCACCAAAACGGAGCCGCTCTTCCCTACTTCTTACTAACTTCTGTATAGATTTGAAAAGTGCATCTTTATCGCCAGGTTCAATTAACAATCCATTTCTGTTTTCTATCACCACTTCGGGTATTCCTCCTACCTTAGTAGAAATAATAGGCTTAGCATAGGCCATACTTTCTAATATTGATATAGGTAAACCTTCGTTATACGATGGCAGAACATATATATCAGAGTTAGCTACAATCTCTGCTTTTTGGTAACCTCCGATAAACCCTATGTAACTAACAATATCTTGGATTTCGTATTGATCAATTAGATGGTTTAGTTTGTCTACCTCTCCGTCTCCCCCAACAAAAAGCTTGCAATACTCTTTGAAGAAATTTTTATTAGAAATAATTACATCTATTAAATCAAAAATCCCTTTTCTATCACCTATTCGGCCTAAGAACAATAGATTAACTTTCGAATTCACCTGAGACGCTTTTTCCACAGGAGTTGGCTCATCTACCATATTCGGAATAATTTCAATCAATTTTGGATCAAAGTGTGATTGAAAATAATCCCGCCACCATTCCGAAAGCACAACAAGCGCGTCACTCCCATTAATCATGCGACTAACTCGATTCTTAATGATAGGTGATGCATTTTGATAGAATAAGTGATACCCGGCACCATGAATGTGATAAACTACTTTTCTACCAAAGATTTTTTTCGCGATAAGATAAAATATGTACTTGCGATAGAAGCTTCCTTTAGATGCGCCGTGGATATGAATTACTTTTAGCTTGGGAGTGATAAGTAACTTACCGGCAAACAACAACAATAAGGGCAAAAAGCTAATTGCTGTAATGACTATATTGGAAGAAGTAGTGCTCGGAAAAAAATGAAAGTACTTAATGGATTTTTTGTACTCAATAATCACTGAGGAAATACCGCCTTTCCACCATCTGTAATTAGGAGCTATATAGAGAACTTGATCAAAAACTTCTTGTCCTCCCATATTACCCTAACTTCTTGGAACTTACTGTTTTTTTTACAAATCGACTAGCAAAATCAAGTTGCTCTGATTTGTGTACTCTCATTACAGTGCCTTTTTCAAACTTATTTTTAGAAAGCATAGGTGCTTCTTTGTCATATGGACTTTAGTCAATTCAGCATAATTTCACACAATGTTATCTTCATTGAGATAGGTGGAAGGTTGTGAAGGTAGATTTGATGTACCAGCTTTCGGCTTATTTAGTAGTATAAAATACTACCCATTTCAAAAAAAATTTTTCTTAGCGGTAATTCTAGCTATTCATACCGCCACTAAAAAAATCATCCGACTCTCGTAGTAGACCAAAACTTACACCAGTACTTAAGGACAGAACATGGTTGACCTTATAAACTTCATTTGCATAAGATCATACCTATGAATTTGCTTTATTAATAACAACATATATTAAGCAAATGGATTCTTTAGAGCTTTCTTTTTAGACTTTGTATAGTACCCATTGTCGTTACTAAGGTAACCATAACCATATTCTTGACTGTGTTTTACGTCGTTGAACAGTAGATAAAGGTTTTTGATTTTTTTGTTGGTATACAAATCATTAATGCCTACTAAAATATTTTTGTTTGTGTACTTATATCTCACTACAAATAAGTTTATATCAAAGTGCTTAATCAATACAAAATAATCAGGAACATACCCAATGGGTGGCGTTTCCATGATGATTTTATCATACCGGTCTCTCGCTAGAGCAATCAGTTGGTCAAGGTTGGGAGATTCAAATAACTTGGTAGGATCGTCTTGAGGCATACCCGGAGCAATAACGTCCAAATGACGAAATTCGGTAGGCTGAATCACATCATCGAGCGTTGCAAAATTTTGAATATAATCCGTTAAACCAGGGCCACTAAGATCAAAATACTCTTGAATACGGGGTTTTCTTAGGTCGCCGCCTATCAACAAAGTACGTTTCCCCGAATCGGCAAAGGTTGCTGCTAAATTAGCTGCACAAAAAGTTTTACCTTCACCACTTATGGAAGATGTTATTCCAATAACCTGGTCGTGAGGGTCTTGATGGAAGTACTGTAGATTGATTCTTGCGAACTTAAATGATTCCGCAATCGCTGAGTTAGGATACATATTTAAAATGATTGCTGATTCTTTAGGCCCGTTAGCAATCATGCCAAGTAAAGGCACTTTTGTTTTATTCTCTAATTCATCCTTATCAAGTACTCGATCGTCCAAATAGTCAGTTATCACTATAACCGCTAGTGGAAAGGTTAATCCTAGTATGATGGCTGCAAACAAAAACAAGGATGTTTTTGGCCAAATTGGTCCATTACCAACCATTTCTGCTTTCTCAATGGTTTCAACATTGGTGGTATTGGTAGCAAGAATAAGTTCTGCTTCGGCTTTCTTTTCCATTAGTGCCGAATACTTTTCTTTGTAATAATTATAATCCCTTTCTAATACCGTAATCTTCCTCTCTTGTTGAGGTAAGGTATTTGCTTCAGACCGTAATTGATAAATCTCTCTATTTAGCCTTCCTTGAGTTGAAGATAAATTTGAAACAATGCCGCCAACATTATCTTTCAGAGCTTGCCTCGTATTCTCTACTTCTCTTTCTAACTGAGTTACTAGAGGATTCGAGTCCTTGGCGTTATAGCGCATCTGTTCTAACCGAGCACTTAGTTGAATATAGTTATCAATTAACTTGTTGAAAACTGGATCATTAATTCCTACTGCCGAAGGGGCAACAATTGATCCCGATCCGGGCGTATCCAACGCTCTTAATGTACTTCGATAGTAGTTAAGTTGATCATCTATACGGGCTTTTTCCTGTTCTACGCGATCTAATCGGTTATATAGACTGTTTTTAGCATAGTCTACATCTACTACTGCCGAGTTAGATTTGAAGGATTGCAAAGCTAATTCCGCTTCTTTCAAAGAATCAGAGAGTATTGCTAAACGACGATCAATAAACTCTAGTGAATTTTCACCTTTCAGATTTTTCTTGAACAAAACGGAATTTGAGTAAGTATCGATTAGCGCATTAATAAAATCCTCGCCTTTAGCAGGTATGTTAATCTCCATGCTAAGGTTTACCACGCGAGAAGCTTGGTCTGTCTCATCAACCGGAGATACACTAAGCTTAGATTTATAACTATCAACTAGCGACTTGTCTGAGTTTATACGAAACGCTAAATCAAATTCGTCCTTACTTATCATAGACCTTGGACGCTCACGAATTTCAATACTCAAATAACTGGTCTGAAGTTTCTCGCCGACAGTAATAATTTCAGAAAAAGAAACACTAGGAATAATACCCGAGAACTCTTGAGTCTCAAAATTATATGCTCTTACTTCTTCAGCTTCTACACTAATATTAACTTGTGTATCCGATACATATTCTACAAAGATTAGTGCACCCACTAATTGAAATTGGCTAGAATCTATTACAACCTCGATAGGAAAGTCTTTATATCTCTCTTGAAGGCCATTTTTTTTCAAGAAGCCAGGCCAAATTTTCCCTGCAGTGAAGTAGGTAACCCTCGAATCTAGCTTATCTATAGCTTGACCGACCATATTATCGGACGTAAGCTTGGCAATTTCGTTAGATAGCGCAATAGTTTTATCATCACGCCGGGTATTTTGATTGCGGTCGTCTAACAATTCATCTACATCAGTAGATCCAATCTCTCTTGCTTCAAAAAGAATACTACCCTGAACAGCATACTTTTTTTCTGCTAATTTACTGTACCCTACAGCAATCACTAAAAAGAAGAAAGTACTTATAGCGAACCAATACCACTTTGACTTAATCTTGTGGATTAAAGGCAAAATATCAGCTCCACCGTCTTCCACTTTTTTTATTTGTTCCATTTGTAGTTGATATTAGTTATTTCTAGTTACGTTCACGTAAGCGTTAATAAATAGAGCCAGTGTAGTTAACGCTGAAAAAACTACAGTGAGAGGCACTAAGTTAGAACGCTGTACCTGTTCCTGGTTAGGTTCTACGTATAAAACGTCGTTCGGGAGTAAAAAATAGTACTTAGAGGCCATTAATTGAGCATCTTTTAAGTCCAACATGATTACTTCTGAACCTTCATTTGTTTGTCTGATAAGTTTAATATTCTCTCTACTTCCGAATTGTGTCAAATCTCCAGCCAAAGACAAGGCCTCCAAAATATTTGCCTGACCATTGTAAATCAGGTAGTATCCAGGATTATTGACTTCACCTAGAACGGAAATTTTAAAACTTACTAATTTGAGTTCAACTGATGTATTGTTTAGGTATTTGTCAATCTCAGTTTGTACCAAAGTTTGTGCCTCTTTAATCGTTAGTTCGTCAACTCGTACTTTCCCAACAATAGGAATGTTGATAAACCCTTGATCATCAACAGAATAACCAGACAAATATAAGAAGGCAGGATTTACGTTTCCATTTAGTACCTGCCCGTCAGATTTTGAGAAAAGCGCCGTTGTTGTAGGGTCAGGATTTCTAATATCAATCTGTAAAACGTCATTAATTTGTATCCTATATTCTGGCCGTCTGTTCTTTATTACAGTAGGGTATTCCTTGTTAAAATCTCTATCTTGTAGGTAGACCAGTTGATTTTTAGAGTAGCAACCCGTTAGTAGTAATATTATTGAGAATAAGCCCAGAATATTCGCGCTTGATTTTCTACGTATCATCTGAAAATTATACACAACTAATATTTTATTTAATTTTTTCTATTTGATTTAACAAATCTAGTAATTAATCGGCCATATAAAAAGCCAAAATCCAAAAAAATAAAATTATTTTCATATTCTATTTTACACGATAGCTATTTCATCAGAAATAACCACAATGCGTTAATAGTACATTAGTGTAAGCAGAAGGCTTCAATCAAACCTAACTAATGTAATAAAAAGACATATTATTATTTTTTATACTCTAAACCAGCTTTTCTTTATAAATCAAAGAACACTAGCTCAAGTAACTAATTAATGTACTGTTGTAAGCAGTCAGAGCCTCTTCTGTTTTTAGCCACCTATCTTTATTAACAACAAACTCAGCTTTGCTGACTTCCCCCAAAAGAGAAAATTCAGAAGAGGAAGCGGACAAAAAATCAATAAACCTTCTTTGAATAGAAGGACTCACACTCACGATCACCCGACCTTGAGTCTCACCAAATAGAAATGCGTCCTTTCTTACTTTACCATCTGTTTGAATTTTAAATCCTAGGTTTCCAGCCATAGCGGATTCGGCCAACGCAATAAATAAGCCTCCATCGGATACATCGTGAGCTGAAACGATCATTTTTTGCTTAATAAGCTCTTCTACTGTCCGATGTAAAGCGTATTCCTCTTCCAAATCAAAGTAAGGTGCCGGTGATTTTTTTACCTGATGGTAGCTATACAAATATTCAGAACCAGCAATATTATTCACTGATTTCCCCAGAAGATAAATAACATCGCCCTCATTTTGAAAGGCAAGAGTCATTTTGTTGCGATAATTCTGCAGCAACCCTAGCATACCAATGGTTGGAGTAGGAAAAACCGCTCCCCCATCGCTGGACTGATTATAAAAACTAACATTACCCCCGGTTACCGGAGTACCAAACTTTTCGCAGGCTTTCTTCATTCCTTTAATAGCACCCACAAACTGCCAGTATACTTCCGGATCGTAAGGATTACCAAAGTTTAGACAATTAGTAATTGCTACTGGCTCCCCTCCGCTACAAACAATGTTACGAGCTGCTTCAGCTACTGCAATAGCGCAGCCTATTTCGGGATCAGCGTGAACATAGCGGGCGTTACAGTCTACTGTAACGGCAATGGCTTTGTCCATTCCTTTAATCCGCACTACTCCAGCATCCGCGGGAGAATTGGTGGTAACAGTACCCGTGCCGATCATAGAATCGTACTGTTGAGCTACCCACTGCTTAGAGGCAATATTCGGATGACTTAATAGAAATTTAGCTACTTCAGCGTAATCATCAGGTTCAGGAATGTCATCTATGTTGAATTTCTGGTATTCTTGGTAGTAAGCTGGCTCTCTATATTCGCGCTGGTAAACGGGAGCTCCTCCCCCTAATACCAGATCATCAGCCGGAACATCGGCTACTACTTCACCGTGTTGATGAAATACTAACCGCTCAGTATCTGTTACTATCCCGATTTGCTCGCACTGCAAATCCCACTTTTCAAAAATCTGTTTTACTTCTTCCTCACTCCCCTTCTCTACCACAATCAGCATCCGTTCCTGCGATTCGGAAAGAAGAATTTCCCAAGCAAGCATATCGCTTTGGCGCAACGGCACTTTATCCAACCAGATCTCCATACCGTGTTCGCCCTTGGCACTCATTTCTGAAGTAGAGCAGATAATACCGGCAGCACCCATATCCTGGATGCCGATTACATGGCCGGAGGCAATGACCTCCAGGGTAGCTTCTAACAGCAATTTTTCCTGAAAGGGGTCACCTACCTGTACGGCTGGTAAGTCCTTGATTGAATCTTCGGTAATATCCTTAGAAGCAAAGGCCGCCCCATGGATACCATCTTTGCCGGTAGCTGAGCCAACAATAAACACTGGATTCCCTACTCCGTAGGAAATGGCGCTGGCAACTTTATCAGTTTCCACAATACCCGCCGAAAAAGCATTCACTAGTGGATTTACCTGATAGCAGGGATCAAAAAACAATTCGCCCCCTACAGTGGGAATTCCGAAGGCATTACCATAGTCGCCAATTCCTTTCACTACTCCACGAAGTAGCCACTGCGTACGCTCGTTCTTGATGTCGCCAAAGCGTAAAGAATTGAGTTGAGCAATGGGACGAGCGCCCATTGTGAAAATATCCCGATTAATTCCCCCTACTCCGGTAGCTGCTCCCTGGTAAGGTTCAATGGCTGAAGGGTGATTGTGCGATTCTATTTTAAAGCTACAGGCCAGTCCGTCGCCAATATCCACCAATCCAGCATTTTCTTCCCCGGCTTTGGCTAGCATCCGGTCCGAATCACGGGGCAGTTTCTTGAGCCAAACAATGGAGTTTTTGTAGGAGCAGTGCTCTGACCACATTACCGAAAAGATGCATAGTTCGGTGAAGTTAGGTACTCGACCTAATATCTCCTGAATCCGTTCGAACTCTTCTTCAAGTAATCCCAGGTCTTGCGCGGTCTGTAGGGTAGGTAAGGTTTGTTCCACAGTTAAGAATAATACGATTAAACGATACAGTCTTCAAAATATTGCCTGTTCAGTTTTAAACTATTAAAAATAAAGTCAAAATATTTATAGATCTGGCAAGTGCGTTTGTAATATAGCGTATTCCTTGGCAAAGTAGGTCAATATAATATCGGCTCCGGCCCGCCGGATGCTAATTAAGCTTTCTAGCATCGCTTTTTCACCATCTAGCCAGCCGTTAGCTGCGGCAGCTTTGATCATAGCGTATTCACCGCTTACCTGATAAGCCGCAATGGGTATAGGAAAATTATCTTTTAATGATCGGATAATATCCAAATACGCTAGAGCCGGTTTTACCATCAGCATATCAACACCTTCTTCATAATCCAATTCGGCCTCCATCAGAGCCTCTACCCGGTTAGCGGGGTTCATCTGATACGTTTTTTTATCGCCTGATTTAGGGGCAGAGTCTAACGCATCCCGGAAGGGACCGTAGAATGCTGAGGCGTATTTAGCCGT
The DNA here is from genome assembly GCA_937884755.1 of uncultured Flammeovirgaceae bacterium. GTDB lineage: Bacteria > Bacteroidota > Bacteroidia > Cytophagales > Cyclobacteriaceae > Tunicatimonas. Next base: position 6,714 of record CAKZYJ010000039.1, on the reverse strand, counting down.
GTACGACATAATAGAAACCTGCTGATAGCCGTGTTCATCCAGCAAATTTCTGAGATAGCCAACCCTACCGTCCATCATATCGGAGGGGCCAAGTATATCGGCACCAGCCTCCGCTTGAGTTAATGCCATCTTTCCCAGAATCTCCAGGGTTTCATCGTTGAGAATTTCGCCGTCGCGTACCAACCCATCGTGTCCGTCTGAACTATAGGGGTCCATAGCAATGTCGGTCATCAGGCTCACATCTGGAAAGTTTTCTTTTATCTGGCGGATAGCCGTGGGAAATAACCCTTCCGGATTATGTCCTTCTTCAGCAAATGGGTCTTTTTTATCATCGGTTAGGGCAGGGAAAGGGGCAAACGTACGAATGCCTAAATCCCGACAGGCAGCTACCTCCTCCAGAAGTAAATCAATACTATAGCGGTAGATACCGGGCATAGACTTAACTTCTTCCCGCTGGCTATCACCATCAATAATAAAGATTGGAAAGATCAGTTGCTTTACCGAAAGCTGAGTTTCCTCTACCAAATCGCGAATAGCCGACGATTTTCGGTTACGACGTGGACGACGTAGCATATTCGTTTTTCCTGCAAATATAGGGGGGATACTTAGGATACCGAAAGGATGCCGTTTTTTTTGCTACAAACTCTAGCGAGTCAGCATTATCAAGGCAATTGCCAGAGCGAGTCGGTGAAAAGCTGGTCGGCATCGTAGAAGTTATGGATTACCGAAAAGCCAGATTTATCAGCTAATTTCTGAATATCACTGATGCTGTACTTCTGCGAACGCTCCATATATATTGCCTCCCAGGCCTCAAATTGAACAACCTCGTCAATAGCCCGAATAGTTACCTGCTGATCCTGTTTACTCACCAAGTAGCTACGAATGCTTCCTTCCATAGGGTCGTAGATTGGGAAGTACTGAAAGTTGTCTAAATCAAAATCAGCGTCTAGCTCATCGTTGATGCGCTGTAGCAGATTCAGTTTAAAGTCGCGAGTAATACCATTTTTATCAAAATAAGCATTCAGGACACGTTCTGGATCTTTCTTCAAGTCAAAGCCGGTCATCAGTAAGTCGCCCGAAGTTAAATGGTCGGCAATCTCTTTCAAAAAGCCAATACTTTCCTGATGCGAAAAATTACCAATATTGGCACCCAGGAACAGTACTACATTACGAACCTGCTGTCCATTGAAAGACGCTCTCAGTTGATCAATAGCGCGAAAGTAGTCATCCTGAATCCCTTGAACTTTCAGTTCAGGCATATTTTCGGCTAAATCAGCCGTGAGTTCTTGTAGGATATTAGCCGAAATATCAATAGGTACGTAGGTGAAATCCGTATCCTGTTCCAGAAAGTACTGAAGCAATACTTTGGTTTTGGTGCCATCCCCTGCCCCAAACTCGATGAGGCGAAAGGGAACCTGATTCTGAGCAAAGTGCTCCAGCATTTCCTGACAATGAAGTTCAAAGACTTCATATTCAGCCCGAGTAGGATAATACTCCTCCATGGCCATAATCTGCTGAAAAATCTCGTCACCCCGTTTATTATATAGATACTTGGAAGGCAGAAATTTCTCTTGCGCAGTAAGGCCTTCGTACACATTGGCAGCAAACTGCCGGTTTATTTTTCTAGAATAACTTTCAAAACTGTCTCCTTCTAAAATAGCGGCAGTCTTCTCGGATCGGTCGGTTTGAGACATTTAGCAGTGTTCGGCAAGACGGAAGCCCGTAAATTGCCAGCGTTTATCGGGTTGAAAAAAATTGCGGTACGTAATGCGCAAGTGGCTTTCGGGAGTTGCACAGGATCCACCTCGCAGTACCATCTGATTAATCATGAACTTACCATTGTATTCTCCTAGCGCTCCTTCTACGCGTTGGTAAAACGGGTAAGGCAGGTAGGCACTATGCGTCCACTCCCACACATCACCTACCATTTGCGCCGGAACCGAATCGGTACCCTCTTTTTGAAGAGGACGGGGATGATAATGAGAGGATTCTACCAAATTAGCCGAAGATAATTGGTGAAAATCATTTTCGTATCCGACCAACCGGCAAGCCACCTCCCACTCAGCTTCAGTGGGTAATCGCTTACCCCGCCAACGGGCGTAGGCTTCGGCTTCATAGTAGCTTACGTGCGTAACTGGCTCAGCTAGGTTAATTTTTCGCAGTCCTTGTAGCGTATAGTTATACCACTCCCCATTTTGCTGGTGCCAGTAATGCGGAGAGCTAATCTGGTTTTCCTGTAACCAGGCCCAACCATCCGATAGCCACAGGTCAGCGTTTTGGTAGCCTCCCTCTTTTATGAAAGCCAGAAACTCGCCGTTAGTCACTAAGCGGTTCAACAGCCGGTAATCGGCCAAATAAACTTGGTGATAGCCCTCCTCGTTGTCGAAATGAAATCCATTTCCCTGAAATCCAATATGATAATTCCCCCCAGGTATAGTCACGTAATCTTCTGTAGTTATTCTTTCGGAAGAAGTCGGAGGGGAAGCTTCGGAGTAAGCCGGGAACAAGGGATTGTGCCCTAGAATGTATTTTAGGTCAGTCACCAGCAATTCCTGATGCTGCTGCTCGTGGTGTAAGCCTAGCTCTAGCAAAGTAGCTACTTCTGAATCAGATTCATCTACATCCTGAAGCATCTCCGCAATATGGCTGTCTATGTAGGCACGGTACTGCATCACCTCTTCGGTGGTAGGCCGAGTCATGTTTCCGCGATTAGTACGAACCATACGGTCGCCTTTGCTCTCGTAGTAGCTGTTAAACAGGAAATTAAACTGATCGTTGAAAACCCGGTAATTAAGAAAATAGGGAATGAGAATAAATTGCTCAAAAAACCAGGTAGTATGGGCCAAGTGCCACTTGGGAGGACTCACATCTACGATGGGTTGCACCACATAATCTTCCGGTTGCAGTGGCTGACACAGATAAACACTCTGTTGGCGCACTTCCTCGTAGCGAGAGGCTAAAGTAGGAGGCGCAAGTTCCGTAAGTATAGTGGAGACGGAATCTTTCATAGATAAATCAGATCAAGCTGTTTTGTAGTTAGTTCACGGATAGCTAAGCAACGAGTTACTCAACCATCCACGAGAAGAATGGTAGTCTGATAGGTTGTCTGCTTACCGACAAAGGGTAACCGCTTTCAAGCTAGCTATAATTTAGAATAATCTCAAAAAAAGAATCAAAAAGAGTATCTTCCTTAAAAAATGAGTATTAATACTTAAATTAAGCATAATCAATTTCGAACTGCACTAAATCAATAAATTCCTGAACCCGCTCCTCAAGTGCATCTGCCGATAGGCCAATCAAGCGTTCCGGTCCAAATTTTTCTACACAATACGAAGCCATCGCTGAACCGTAAATCACAGCCCGTTTCATATTATCGAAAGATCGGTCTTCGGTCTGAGCTAAGTGTCCAATAAACCCACCAGCAAAAGTATCACCGGCCCCAGTAGGGTCAAACACTTCTTCCAGGGGTAATGCTGGCGCGAAGAATATCTGGTCATCGCTGAATAGCAAAGCTCCGTGTTCACCTTTCTTAATAATTATATACTTCGGTCCCATCGCCAAGATAGCTCGGGCCGCTTTCACCAAGGAATATTCCCCGGATAGCATGCGGGCTTCTTCATCATTAATGGAAAGCACATCTATCTGTTTGATTACTTCCTTTAGCCCACCGATAAACGGCTCTTCCATCCAGAAATTCATCGTGTCCAGTATTACCAATTCAGGACGGTTATGCAGTCGGTTCAGTACAGTTTGTTGTACCTCCGGAGTTAGGTTACCTAGCATCAGGTACCGACAATCCTGGTAAGAATCCGGAATGACCGGGTCAAAGTCGGCCAGCACATTCAAGTCGGTAGCCAGTGTGTCACGGGTGTTTAGATCGTTATGGTAACGCCCCGCCCAAAAGAAAGACTTTTCTCCTTCCTTAATCTGCAAACCTTCAGTATTGATGCCATGCCGCTGAAACATAGCAATATCCGACTGTAAAAAATCTTCTCCTACTACTCCTACAATGTTGACCGATTTGGTGAAGTAGGATGCGGCTAGTGAAATGTAGGTTCCCGAACCGCCAATTACCTTATCGGTTTTCCCAAAAGGGGTTTCAATAGCATCGAAGGCAACCGTGCCAACTACTAGTAAACTCATAAATAATGAATGATTTTAAAACTTAAATCTATTTTTCGTCCGAGGACTGGTTCGCCAAAATAGCAGGTTCTTTATTTATTACGGGCAGTTGTTTGTCATAGATCCAATATTGCTGATGTACTTTACCCAAAAACTGCTTCACTACCTTACGAACTACCTCTAGGTCGTCACCAATTCGGTTAGTCTCAATGTTGGTGTAGTTCGCTTTTGAACTCTTGAGATGATCAACAACCGCCTTAATCAGTGCTGAGCCTACTCCCCGGTTCTGAAACTCGGGCAGAACCCCCAAGAGAACACTAAGCAAATGCTTATGTTTGACTTTTCTGAAATAAGCCTCTCGTACTTTCTTGAAAATCCCGTTGCGGGCCAACCGTCGGGCCTGGTTCAAATCGGGCAGATTAAAGAAAAATCCGACTGCTTGTTGCTGATGGTAAGCTAACAGAAAAACATCTTCATCAATCCAGGGTAGTAATTCATGAAGTTCATCCTTAATCTGAGGTTCGGTGAGCGGATAGAATACCGGCGACGATTGCCAGGCAGCATTGTATACGTTGGCAATATCCCTGGCCATTTGATCCAGCTTGTCTTTTTTAAAAGTGATTAGTTTAAAGTCTCGGTTGTACAATACGTTCTGTGCCTTCTGTTGAACCGAACGGGGAAGCTTTAAATCATCTACCTTAAATCGGAGCGTCTGCTGCCGTAGGTGCTTAACGAAGCCGCACGACTCAAAATATTCCTGATAGTAATTAGGGTGATAGTTAGAGGTATAGCCGGGTGAGCTATCAAAGCCTTGGGTGAGTAATCCGGCTTTTAGAAGCAAACTATTAGGGTTCACTGGCGCATTCACAATAGCCACTCCCTGTCGTTGGAGCCAGTGACTACCTTCTTCTAATAGTTTTTCTGCTGCTTTCTCGTGTTCAATGCATTCAAAGAGCCCCAGATAACCTGTAGTGTTTTCCTCCTGCCGATCTACAAAAGCAGCAATACGCCCAATAGTTGCTCCTCGGTAATTCTGGAGAATCCAGCGGCAAACTTCGTTTTCTTTAGGAAAACCGTCGCGCTCGGTTTCAAAAAACTGATCAACCTCTTGCAATTTTAGTGGCACCCACTGCCGATAATTTCGGTACAGTCTGGTCGGAAACTGATAAAACTCCCGCTGAGAATACTTGTCTTGAACCTTTACAATGTGCATGGACGTGGTACTACTGTAATTTGTAATTGATTTTCAGTAGGTTAGGGTTTTTTGTCCGGCTATTTTTAGCACTTTACTAAATGTGCGGTTAAACTTTTTATATTTGTGCAAAGCAATTTTAGCCTTCTATAACTCTGAGGCCTATGCGCTCTTCCATTCTGGTAGCCAGCACTCTGGTCACCCAGGCAGTATTGCAAATTTACAATAATTTTGTCGATAATGGTTTCGCGCCCTCAGCCTAAACGATGAATATACAGTCATGGGTAAGATTATTGCCATAGCCAATCAAAAAGGTGGAGTAGGAAAAACAACCAGTGCTATTAATCTGGCCGCGAGTTTGGCAGCTTTGGAGCATAAAACCCTGGTAGTGGATGCCGATCCTCAGGCAAACTCCACTTCCGGTTTAGGATTTAACCCTAAAGAGGTAGAAGACAGCATTTACGAATGCATGGTGGATGAAGCCGACATTCGCTCAGCCATCGTACCTACTGAACTAGACTATCTTTACCTACTTCCCTCTCATATTGACTTAGTGGGCGCCGAAGTGGAAATGGTGAGCCTGGAGAACCGAGAAAAAAAGATGCGCGAGGCTTTAGTACCGATTCGCAACGATTACGAATTCATTATTTTGGACTGCTCGCCTTCCCTGGGACTAATCACCATTAATGCTCTTACCGCAGCTAATTCGGTGATTATTCCGGTACAATGTGAATACTATGCACTGGAAGGTTTAGGCAAACTGCTGAATACAATTCAAATTATTCAGTCGCGGCTAAATACCGGATTGGAGATTGAGGGTATCTTACTCACTATGTACGATTCACGCCTACGGTTATCTAATCAGGTGGTGGAAGAAGTCAACTCTCATTTTCAGCACATGGTGTTTACCACCCTTATTCCCCGGAATATAAAGCTAAGCGAGTCACCCAGTTTCGGTCTACCCGCTATTATCCACGATGCCGACAGTAAGGGTGCCATTAGCTACCTCAATCTGGCCAAGGAGTTGCTGGAACGAAACCGGCAGGTTGTTCGCTGAAATTGCTGATAAAATATATTTGAGGCTACTAAAGATACCTCACGTCCATTATATACGTTAAATCATTGAAAACCGACTTTTCTGAATGAGTATTAATAAAACAACCGGAAGACCAACTCGAAGAAAAAATGCGCTAGGAAGAGGCTTGGGAGCTCTACTGGAAGACTCTTCTCGCGATACCTCCCGACCCGAAGATTCAGTGCGGGAGTATAGCTCTATCAATGAAATTGCTCTCGAAAATATTGAGGTCAACCCTTTTCAACCCCGTAGTCATTTTGACCGGGAAGCTTTACAGGAACTAGCTGATTCCATTGCGGTACAGGGCATTATTCGACCCATTACT
>CAKZYJ010000038.1 GCA_937884755.1 uncultured Flammeovirgaceae bacterium | reverse complement strand
GTCTGAAAAGACATATTTTAAAGCACCCCCGCCACCCGTAGCTATCCTACTGTTTCCTTTCGGGCGGGGTAATCCAGACAACGTGGTATCACTGGTCCAGCGAGTAGTTATTTCAGGGCGTAGGTATACCCGGTCACCAATGACTTGCTCCAGGCACTGATTGTAAACATCTGGATCAGGATTCTTTTCGGGAGAGCCGTTTTTATCAGCTTCCCATACCAGGAAGATATCTCCTCGGTAGTCAGCAAATTTAGTAGGCGGATTATCCTGATACCTGTCGTCAATAGAAGGTTCTAATAGCCATACACTATCACCTTCCGAATTGCGGTAACGGTACACATGCACGATTCCTTTATCGTTGATAAAGTAGCCATCACTAAATGCCTGATCTAGGATAGAAGATAACAGCTTCCGCTTTACTGAGCCTACGGTATCCGTTACCAATTCAATCTCCTGACAAGGTAGAAACGGGCTATCGGTATTTTGACTCTGAGCGAACATCGGTACAGGCGCTATGATGAGAAGTGAAGTAAGGATGTGCATTTTGATCATCATGAATCTTTGAATGAGAAGCTTGGAGGTATCTGTCTTGTCAACCTGTGAGTTAGGGCTACTTTGTTTATTCTCCCTATCTGACCGCTTCTATAGAACGACTGTTACTTTAAAAGAGCAAAAATCAGAGAAAACAAAAAACCGCCCGAAAGACTTCAGGCGGTTTTTAGTTCGGTTAGCTAAGTAGGCGTAGGCTTTAGATTCCGTAGCCCGGAGCCTGCTGAATGTTACTATTTACATCTGTTTCTTCCTGAGGTAAAGGTAGAATAAAGCGATCGTTCGGGAAGGTAATGGTGCAAGTAGGAGACGTACAATCAGTACGCACCACATCTAGCTGATTACGGGTAATGTCAAATACCCGATGTCCCTCACCAAATAGTTCTCTTCTTCTTTCTTCCAGCACTGCATCTACCAGAGCTTGTCCACTTAAACCGGCCAGAGGAGCTATGCCGGCTCGCTCACGAATCGGGTTAAGGTCAGCTAGTGCCCCCGCATCGTTCCCGGTTTTGGCTCGGGCTTCAGCCCGAATTAAATGTACTTCAGAAAGACGAATAACCGGTACGTTATCGGTAGCAATGATAGAACCCTCGCTAGGATACTTGTACAATCGCTTTCCTTCACCGTTGGCATCAGCGTAGATACCACCATCCAGATTATCATCGTCAACAAACAGGGTGCCGCGAATATCACCGTCTTCAAACAGCGCGAATAACTGCCGTGAAGGAAGGTAGTCGCCGTAGCCACTCTCTTTATACATACCACCGATATGATCGGAACCCGGATTATCTACCAGGTTGAAAGCAATCTCGAAGATCGCTTCAGGAGAATTTCCGTCGAGAAACTGATTAGCATAAGCATCACGGGGCACTAATCTAAAACGTCCACTATTATTTACCTCAGTAGCCAGGGCTTCTGCTTCTGCATAACGTCCCATGTAAAGATATACTCGGGATAGTAAAGCCTGAGCTGCTTCTCTGGAAATAGCATTCGCATTCTCAGGAGTACCATTCATCAGTGAAATAGCCTGCTCAAAGTCTAAAATAATTTGGCCGTATACTTCAGCTACTGTGTTGCGACTTGGCCGTGCTTCTGAATCGAATTCGGTAACAATCGGAACTCCCGGATGAGATGCATCTGAAGTAAAAGTATACGTCTGGGCAAACAGACGTACTAGATCAAAGTGCCCCAGTGCCCGTACTGCGTGGGCTTGCCCCAAAATATTATTGTATTCTTCTTGACGGCTAGCCGGGGGTTCTAGTTCGGTGTTAATCATCTGGTTAGCCATATTGATAACCTCGTAGATTTCAGCCCAGAACTCCCGATGCTCATTTTGGTTAGTAGTAGGAGCACCATTGTACTCAGCCCACTCTTTACCCCGGTTAGCACTGGCGTTCTGCTTGATGTCCTCACCCATAATATCTGGGATCAGAAGGAAATAGCGTCCGTAATAATCGGCCAACTGCATTTGATCGTAGGTACCTAAAATGGCAGCCTGGAAATCATCAACAGTCAGTAGAAATTCTTCGTTCGCTACCTGCAACGGTGGTTGCAGTTCCAAAAAATCGTCTCCGCAGGATACGCTCAGCACCATAAGCGGAACCAATACAATTGATTTATAAATATGCTTTATAGTCTTCATAATCTTATTGCACTGCTTTAAATACCAATGTTTAGAATAAAATTCACGGTTTTGTTAATCGGTGTAACCGTATTAAAAACTCCACTAACAGTCTGTTCCGGATCAAAATACAATTGATCGTCTTTGGTCCAGGTCCAGAAGTTGTTCAACAGAACTGAAAACTGAAGTGAGCGAAGCTTTACTGGCTCTAAGAAGCTAGACGGAACATTATAAGCTAAGCTTAATGTTCGTAGCCGCATGTAGTCGCCCTCAAAAAGGTATCGGTCAGAGTTTCTTTGGTTAGAACTCTGGTTACCCCCCCAGCGGTGTTGCGGGAAGAGTGCCTGCTGACCAGGTGTAGTCCACCGGTTTTCAAAAGCATAAGTAGAAGTACTACGAGGTGTGAAACGCCCATCGCCGTGAATTACCCAGCCTACATTATCATATAGGTAATTACCAAACTGATAATTTAACTGGCCGGATAGGGTAAACCCTTTATACTGCGCACTAAGATTAAAGGCTCCAAAGTAATCAGGGGTAGCACTTTTACCATCATAGAAACGTACCGCATCGTTGATCTGATTCGTAGTTTCAACTTTGGTTTCATCAGTAAACCAAAGTGGATCACCGTTAGTGGGATCAACCCCGGCCCAACCGTAAAGGAAATACTCCTGAAAATCCCGTCCTTCTTCTCGCCGCTTAGTTCCGTCCACAATAGCTTCGTCCAAACGAGTAATTTCGTTGGTAATTGCTGTAAAATTAAATCCAGCGTTCAGTACAAAATCGCTGGTAGAAATTAAGTCGGCACCTAATTGAATCTCAATACCTCGGTTTTCCATATCGCTAATGTTCGCTAACTGCTCCCGGAAACCAGATGTTCGAGACAAAGGCCGATTCAGTAGTAAGTCAGAAGACTCACGAATGAAGTACTCTACCGTAGCATTTACCCGGTTATTAAACCCAGTAAAGTCTAATCCAAAGTTCAGGTTACCCTGCGACTCCCAGGTCAGCATTGGGTTTCCGATAGAAAGTGGAGCAGCACCCGGTGTGCCATCATACTCTCGAGCAAAGCCGTAGGTTTCGGCCCAGAGGTAATTATCGTCGGTATCGGCGTTGTCATCATCCAGGGCAGCATTACCTAACTGACCGTAACTAGCTCGTAACTTTAAGAAGTTAACAAAACTCACGTTCTGCATAAATGCTTCTTCACTAATGGCGTAGCCACCACCTACGGACCAGAAAGTTCCGAAACGGGTTTCTGGGCCAAAGCGGGAAGAACCATCTCTACGTAGCGAAGCTGATAGATAGTACTTCTGATCAAAGTCATAACTGACCCGGCTAAACAGCGACTCAAAGGCAAACTCAGAGCGGCTATTAAAAGTCTGAGCTTGAGGATTAGCTCCAGCAGATGGGAAAATTAGTGATGGGTGAGAAAAACCCTCAGCTAAATAATCTAACTGATCAGTTTTTACTCTTTGAGCTTCGTACCCTACTAGTACATCTAAATTATGTACCCCACCAAAGGTATTATTGTAATTCAACGTTTGAGTACCTAACCAGTTCAGTTGGTCAGTAGTGGCTTCCTGAGAAGTACCACCTACGTTACGACCATCACCGTACCGCCCAATAGCAAAGATAAAGTCAACAACCTGAAGCAGATCAAACGACCAAGCTGACTTAAACGTCAGGTTTTCAATAATATCGTACGATAGTGTGAAGTTATTGATAATTCGGGTTTGTTCCCGTTCCCTACGGTCATCTGATAAGTGACCTCGAGGGTTGTTACCACCCATAAAGAAGCTCTGGTGATCGCCGTAAAAACGACCCTGATCATCGAGTACCGGAACAGTAGGAGCCATTAGGTAACCTACGTAGAATGGTGCCTGCCAACGAGCCCCATCAGTAATGCCACGCTGAGTAAAATAAGACAGGTTAAGATTATTGGTAAGCGTTAATTTCTCCGTAAGATTAGCGCTTAAGTTGATCCTGCTTGAGTAGCGGTCAAATTTATTATTTACCACAATACCATCTTGCTGAAGAACATTACCCGATACAAAGTAGGTAAACTTATCATTACCACCCGAAGCACTCAGGTTATAGTCCTGAGTAACCCCAGTTTGAGTAATTTCGTCAATCCAGGTAGTGTTGGCCTGATCAGGAAACTGCTGATTGTAAAAATCCAGTGCTTCTGCTTCGGTGTCAAAATTACCGCCGTTTATATGTCCTTCTACGTACAATTGGCGGTATTGTGGCTCACTCAGTGGTTCCAGCAAGTTGTTGAAGGCTGGAGTTGATAAGCCAACTCGAACACTAGCGTCAATTTTGGCCGTACCTGCTGACCCACT
>CAKZYJ010000037.1 GCA_937884755.1 uncultured Flammeovirgaceae bacterium | reverse complement strand
GTTTTAGCGTGTTCAGATTATCACTTATTTACAGGATTTCTACGGGGGCTTCAAACGGGGCGCCGTTGGATAACTCCCGGAAGGTAATTCGGGCGTCGGAGTACTGTCCAAAAGCATCGCGAAGCTGCCCTAAAGTAGCGTAAAAGGTAGCCGGGTCCCACGCTTTAAAATTAATCAGTACTTCGCCGTGGTACTTTTTATATTCTTCGGGAATTCGATTGTAGTATACCTGCGGGTTACCGTGGCCTACATTGATGGTGTAGCTTTGTACGTAATCAGTGGTATCTAGTACGTTCTCTACGTACCGTACTGCTCGTTCGGTTCGATCCATATTGGCCGAATAGGGTAAATCTACACTTACTAGCAGTAGATTCTTATCTGCCGTCGGGAAAAAGCTAACTCCTATACTGGGAAATAAAGCTCCCGCTCCGGCTAATAACAGCACGCCTACCACTACTGGAATCCACCCACGACGCAAGGCAAAATCAACTGTAGGACGATAAGCCCGAGCTACTAGCCTATCAATCCTACGGCTTACCCAAGTATTCTTTTGCTTAGAAGTATTCGGAAGTACCTGACTGGTAATGATAGGGGTAAATGCCAAAGCCAGGATTAGGGAAGCCAGTAGCGCGTAGATAACCGTGAGTGGTAAAGTACGCAAAAACTCACCAGGGCCGCTGGATAAAAGCGCCAACGGAGCAAAAGCCAGTACGGTAGTGAGCGTAGAACTAACAATGGCGTAGCCCACCTCCTGGGTTCCCTTGGCCGCTGCTTCCCGTAATGAGTAACCCTCCCGCCGAAAGCGAACAATATTTTCAATCACCACAATAGCGTTATCTACCAGTAAACCTAACGCAATTACTAAAGCGGCAATACTAATTTGTTGAAGAGCGTAACTGGTAAAGTCTAGCGTCGTAATGGCTAAAATAATAGACAAAGGGATGACGGTCATTACCACTAAAGCGGGACGCCAACCCAAAAATAGCGCGATAATAACCCCTACTAATACAATACCTTGCAACAGATTATTAACAAAATCGCTAATACGGGCTTCCACTGCAGGAGCTTGTTCAAAAGCGGTTTCCAACTGGACTTCAGCGGGTAGTGTTTCCTGAAAAGAGGCGGTCACTGCATTTAGCTCTTCGGATAGGGCTAAGATACTGGTGCTTCGCTTTTGAAATACTGAGACATATAAGCAGCGCTGACCATTGAACCGGGCTTTCCAGCGTTCATCTTCATATTCGCGGGTTACCTCGGCAAAATCACGCAAGTAGACAATTTGATTACCCGAAGAGCGGATGGCAGTATTGCTAATATCTTCCAGTGACTCGTAGCCCCCAGTAGATTGGATGTTGAAACTTAAATTACCCGAAGCAATATCACCGCCAGGAATGTTAGCGTTATCACCCTGTAAAACGCCAAGTACTTGACGCAACGGAATACCCAACTGAGCCATCTTCTGAAAGTCTACGCTTATCCGGACTTCTTCTACTGGAAAGGCTTCAATTTCCGTTTTCTTGACAAAAGCTAGTTGCTCAATTTCCTCCTCTAAGTCTTCGGCCACATCATGTAGCTGCTGAAAAGTAGCTGTTTCCGATATCAAGGCAAACTGCTGAATAACAACGCGCTCCTCCGGTTTATATTGATTTACTTCCAGAGAGTAGAGGTTCTGAGGTAGCTCACTACGTATTGTATTTACCTCGGCAAGTATCTCGTCATACTTTTCATCGTAATCAATACCGAATTCAGCCTCTACCTGCATCACCACCAAACCATTACTTATCTCGGTGCGTATCTCAGTAATCTCATCTAACTCATCGATCACTTCCTCAATGGGGTCGGCTACTAACTCCTCCATATCTTCCGGACTGGTTCCTGGATACACCGCAATGATGGTATAGCTGGGAAGGGATAAAAACGGATCTTCCGATTTTGGCATAGATATAAAAGAACGAATGCCGATGAACAGCGCCAGTACGATTAGTACGTATACAAACTGTTGATTCTTTATAGCGAGTTCGGGGAGTTTCATTATTCAATTGTTAAATTTTTCGATGACTCGATTGCTGATTGTTAATTGTCATTAGCGGCCGCCGCACGGTCCATAGTCCGCGGTCCACTTCCGACTTCGCGATTACTACTTCTGACTTCCAGCCCATTACTTAATTGATGATGGTGATAGTATCTAAGTCGTTCAAATACGCATTGCCGTCCAGCACCACCCAGGTGGAGGGCTGAATTACATCTTCGTTGACTGTAAAGTAGTCGCTATGAATACTCGTTATCGGTAGCTTTTGTCGCTTCACCGTCCGCCGATCAGTAGAGACGAATACTGTAGCTTCTTTCTTATCTCCTTCTACCAGTGCTGCCATCGGAATTTTGATATGATCTTCGGTGAGCGACGGGTATAACGCGACTTTACCTACAAAGCCGTTTTTGAGTTCGGGATAGAACTGTTCATCCAGGGTCAACTCTACTTCAAAAGTACCGGTAGCCGGATTAGCAGCCTCGGCCACTTCCGTTACTCGGGCGGGATACGTTCGCTGGGGAAATGCATCAAAACGGATATCGGCCGAATCTCCCAGGGCTACTTGCACAATGTCCTGATCGGCCAAGCCGATTTTGATGACCTGAGCACCTTGCGTACCAGAGCTACCGAGTACGAATAAGGGCTGACCGGGTGAAACCAGCTCGCTGGCTTCCACCATTTTCTTTAAAATCTTACCTGTCACCGGCGCCACTACTGTAGCGTAACGTTGGTTAAACTCGACGATTTCCAGATTAGCCTTCGCTACCTCATAAGCCGTCTGAGCATTTTGCGCCTGCTCTAAGGTAGCTACCGTATCTCGGTAAAGATTTTCGGCCCGTTTTAAATCCCGCTCGGCTTTCTTTAAGGCATTACGGGCTTGCGATACCTGCGCGTTGATCTCGGCTAAGTCCAGCCTAGCTAGTAACTGGCCCCGTTGGACTGACTGCCCCTCTCGCACCAGCACCGCCTGCACAATACCTCCTACCTTAAACGATAAGTTCATTTCTGATTCAGAAGCTAGTACTCCACTAGCAATCAATGAAATAGGCTCGGAGTCTGGTATTAGCTCCTGTATAGAAACTCGTTTGGCCGTCGGTTCGGTTGGCTGAGTATTCTGAGCGTATTCTTGCTTGCAACTGGCTAAACCCAGTACAACCAAGCTGAAGAAAATAAACTGATTAGTTTTCATGAGAAAATTTTATTTAGGGAAGATTTATTGCTGCTTCCAAGGCAGCTTCTTTAATTTTAAGATCGTAGCGGGCGATAGCCTCGCTCAGTTGGGCCGTAGTGAAATTAGTGCGAGCTTCCTGAAGCTCTACCAGAATCGCTTGATTCTCGCGGTACTTCTTACCAATAAGGCGAAAAGTTTCCTGGGCAAACTGCCGTTCATCCTGCCGGAATTCCAGAGTCTCCTGGGCTTCCTGCCAATCGTAGTACGCCTGAGCCACTTCCAACGCTATCCGTTGCTGGACGTCAACAAACTCTGACTCCAGCTGCTGCTGACTCAGCCTCGCCTGTTGAATACGGCTTCGGTTTTGCCCCCCCTGAAAAATAGGCCATGTAAGTCCGAGTTGAACGAACCAGAAGTCCTGATCATCATCAAATGTGTAATCAAGCCCTTGAAAACCCACATCACCTACGGCATTAATTTCAGGTATCAAGTAGCTCCGGTTGAGCTTAACCGCGAGTTTGTTCGCTTCCAATCCGTAGCGTACTTGATCCAATTCGTGGCGATCAGCGAGAGCTTGCTGCTGTAAGTTGCCTAATGGAGTAGTTAGCATTTCTGGGGTACCCAGCGCAGTAGAATCCACGATGATGTCTTCCTCCAATTCGCGACTTAGCAGGTAATTAAAAAATATGCGAGAGGTATTCACCTGCTTTCGGGCAGTGGCCAGTTGACTTTCTATTCCACTCACATCGGCCTGAGCAGCAAATATCACTTCAGGGGTCGCCTTATCGTTCGCTACTAACCGTTGATTAACCCGAAGTATTTTCTCAAGTAAATCTTTGGTATCCGTTAGTATTGACAGTTGCTCGCGAGCCGCTAAATGCTGGAAGTAGGCCGTTTTAATTTCCTTGATAAGCTGATTCTCGTAAGCCTCTTGCTGGGCTTGCTGGGCCGAGCGTTGAGCAGTTTGCGCTTTATAACCGTAATAGATTCGGCTATTTAGAATAGGTTGAATAATCCGGATTTTAGTTTCGTGAAAGTTATTAGGCAGAAACTGCTCCGTTACGTTGGGAATGTCCGTTGGATAGCGGTTTTCACCCAGTACCTGATTAAGTCCTGCGTAAATTGGGTTAACCAGATCTCCGGCAGGAACGCTGATGATACGTCCTCCCTCAGCCCAGATATAAGAAGCATTGAATGTGACATCGGGTAGATAACGCCCCTGAGCTTCTTTCTCTTTTTCTTGTTCCAGTTGAGTTCCAAGTTGCTCCCGGATGAGCTGCTGGTTATTACTCAGCCCTAGCTCAATGTAGTTATCAAGCACCGTTTGCCCGTAGGTTGGTAGAATGGTTAGCACCATCAGCGCCACAATTGGTATTTGGTTCATAGTTCTCAATACTTGTAATTAACTTATCATATTTAATTTAATGAACACTGTTCAGTATATCTGCAAAAAAATTTAAGGACAGTTTAGCATTTCGTTAAAGAGGCCCAGCGCATCATAAATAAACTCTTCATGATTTTGATCTTCGTACATCTTCATCCGATCTCTAATTTTGAAGGACACCAAACCGTGTACACATGACCATACCATGAAAGCTACCGTATCAGGATCTTTCTGATGAAAATAACCGTTTTCAATACATTGCTTCACCACCGAGGTGAGTATCCCGTGACTTTTCATACCCAAATCCCAGCTTTCCCCGGTGTGGTGCGACTCCATCGGTGAGCGCATAATGAACATCAGATCGTAGTATACCGGATTTTCCAGGGCAAAGCGAACGTAAATACGTCCTAACTCCTGCAATCTTTTCAGAGGATCATCTTGCGGAGGGAGCGATTGAAAATAGGTGAAGAACTTTCGGAAACCTTCTTCACTTAGCGCGTAAAGTAATTCATTCTTGTCCTTAAAATAAAGGTAGATAGTGGCCGGACTGTATTCCATCACCTCCGCAATATTTCGCATACTCACGCTTTCGTACCCTCTCTCGACAAATAAATTTGTCGCTGTAGAAAGGATAAGAGTGCGCATCTCCTGTTTTTCTCGTTCTTTTCGCTCGGTTATTCCCATATTTTAAACGGCATTCACTTACTGAACGGTGTTCAGTAAAAAATGTTTAAGAGTACTCGGCTTTTTTAGAAATTTATTTTAAGGTGGCTTTTCTTTTCCTAGAAAGCCCTCGGTTTCCCATTAATAGAAGTGACGACAAAAGCAGATAAAAAAAGCCCCTTGAGGTATTCTCAAGGGGCTCCTGCAATACAAAGAAGCATCCAGTTTATTGTCCCGAACCGGCCGGTTTCTCTTCCGAATCATCGGCAGCGGCACCTTCTTCAGGCAAAAGTACCACCCGCACATAACTATCAAAATTGAAGTATTTGTTAGCAATTCCCTTCAATCCTTCGGCAGTTAAGCTTTCAATAGACTCTTCATAATCCATGATTTTAGTCGGGTCCTGATCCAGGAAGTATGCCCGTCGCAAGTTGCTCAGCCAGAAACGATTTTCCTTCAGATTAGTTTCCATATCCCGTCGTTGGGTCTCTTTCACTTTGTTCAAATCCTCTGCCGTTGGGCCGTTCTCCTGCATTTTCTTTATCTCAGTAAATACGGCCTCGGTTAGGTCTTCTACGTTCTCAGGCGCGCAAGGGAAATTGATACGGATGGAATAATGCTCGTAGGGATATTTGGATGGACTAGCACTCGCCCCAATTCCGTACACCCCACTTTTCTTCTCTCGAATCTCTTCAATCAACTTGATATTCAGCGCCTGAATCAGCGCGTTTAGTTCGTAGGCTTCCTTACGATCATATTCAAATTCGCCGTTGAAGATGATATTCACCATACTCTTAGGATCAGTACCTTTGTACACTTTCTCATCTACGACTCCTGATGGTGGACGGATACCCAAATCTTTCCAACTTTCTTCCCGATCAATATCTGGTAGACTTCCCAGATACTGAGCAGTCATCTTCTTCATCTCTTCTACATCGAAGTTGCCCACAAAGAAGAAGGTAAAATCGCTGGCATCAGCGAAACGATCATTATAGGCCGCAAAGGCCTCCTCAAAATCCACCTTCTCCCAGTCTTCCTGAGTAGGAAAGCCGCCGCCCCGAGGATTATCCTGAGCAAGTATCTTGGATAACTTATCCTGGTAGAAGTACTGTGGACTAGACAGCAGATTGGCGTATATCGCCTTGTTCTTGGAGATAAAGGACTGGAAAGCCTCCTGATCTTGACGAGGGGCAGTAAAATACAGATGCGTTAGTTGCAGCATCGTTTCCAGATCTTTGGGAGTACTATTTCCGGAAAATCCTTCGGTAAGGCTGCCGATGAACGGACTAACACTAGCATTTTTATCAGCCAAATATTTATCCAGTGCCGTAGCCGAAACGTCTTTCACTCCACTCTGAGCTACAATTCCGTCTGAGTTCACCGCCGAATAGTACTTCTCCAGCTCGTAAACCGAGTGTCCGCCGGGGCTAGAGGCCGTCATTAGAATCTCGTCGTCTTTAAAGTCGGTAGGCTTCAGTACTACCTTCACTCCATTAGACAATGTGAATTCAGTAGTACCGATTTCATACATCACTATTTCTTCGGCAATGCTGCCCGGCTTAGGCAAACATTCAAACAGC
>CAKZYJ010000036.1 GCA_937884755.1 uncultured Flammeovirgaceae bacterium | reverse complement strand
AATTAGCTTGCTGCATGTAACTCATAGCCGCCAAAAATTGATCTTGCAAATCAGGATTGCTCATTTTCTCAAACTGCTGAGTTAACTGTCCGTAATCTTTCACTAAATATAAAGAGTCTATCAGTGATGACTCGGAACCCGCGTCCCGGGCGACTGGAAGTTTATATTCTACGTAATGATTATCGTACCAATCGTCAGTATTCACCGCGGCGAACTGAATGAACAAATAACTCAGCCCACCAATAAGTACGACTGCCGCTATTCTAGCAATCCTAGTCCAAAGTGGAATAACCGGAGTTTGATTGGAATGACTCTCGGATACAGACTCCGGAGCTTTCTCGGGAACAGTCAAGGGGCGATATTTCGTATGCCACTGCTTTACTCTTTGTTGAATAGATGAAGAATGAACTGCATCTTGAGCCAAACGAATAATTTGTACATCTTGCTGCAAATTAGCATCCTCACTGATCTTTTTTTCTACGTACTGGGTGTCGAACTCACTCAGCTCGCCTTGGAGATATTGCTCCAGAATCTCGATCTTGTTTTCCTCGTTAATATTCAACATAGCGGGACATAGTTTTTAAGTTTTCTATAATCGTAGGGGAGCTTTTTACATTACTGACTAACTCCTTCAGACATTTATATTTTTTATTTCTGATTACCTGCTCATTGGTGTACTGCGGTAATTGCTCCAGTATTTCTTTTATTGAGAGGTTTTGGTAGTAAAACAACTCCAAAATCTTGCGGCAAGTGCTACCCAGTTGGTCAAGTAGTGCAATAATGAGTGCTTGCTTTTCTTTGTAGGCCAGGTGTTCGCTCACATCCTGCTCAATATCATCTCGGGTATCTTCGTATACCTCGTGGCGCCGAGTAGCACTTTTCCGCTTTCTAAGCTCACTAATCCACAAATTACGAGTGAGCGTAAAAAGCAAAGATTTTACACTGGCTTGACCTCGATATTTTTCTTTCTTTACCATCTCAATAAAAGCTACAATTGCTTCCTGAATTATATCGGCGGCATCGTCTTCATTGCCACTATTGTTTCGCACGTAATTTTCTAAAAGACCGTAATATTCACGATAAATAAACTGAATAGCTTCATCAATATCTTTTTCAGTTTTAATTGCATGAACTACCTCTTGGTCATTGTAATCTCGGGCAATGTGCATGAATAATTATCAGTTTAAGGTCGATGTAATTGGGAAGTTTGTAACCGTTTGCAGGAAAAATAGTAAAAATATTTAATGCGAAAGGCTTTCTATATTGCCTCTCGATTAGGGAAGATTAGAAACTAAATGTAAAGTAGTAGAATGCTACTTATTTTTTTTTATACTATTCACGATAGTATCTTATTTATACAAAAGAGTAACTCTTCTAACAATTATTTTCTTGCTATCTAGGTTACAATACTATTTTGGCATACGACACTGAAGAAAGTTTAAAAAATTAACCGTAAACCATCATGCGTAACCCACAAAAAGCCACTAATTATATCTTTGGATTTCTTTTTCTTTGCCTGGCACTCTTGTCATGTGATGATGACGATGTTGTTAGCGATCCCACACCGATAGATCAGGATACTACAGTAAACGCTAATCCACCACCAACTCCTCCTACGACACCCCCTTCCACCCCCCTTGATTGTTCTCTATTCACCTACCCTGATTCTATCTTTTTTGTACAAGAAGCTCCCACCAACCTAGTCAGCCCCGATTCAGCACTAGTGGGTACCTATAGTTCGTATCCTCTCGGACTATCAATCAACTCAACCACTGGAGTGATTGATGTAAATGCCAGTGAGACAGGGCTCAAGTATGAGGTGCGATTTATTCCTACCAACACTACCGATACCTGTCGTACTTTCGTAACTATTTCTGGTATTAATTACTTAGATAGCATCTATGTGCTAAGTACTGGCGATAGTTTAGCTTTTCCCGTTTACAATGCTGATCCGCTTGCCATGCTACCATGTAGAGATGATGATGACGACGACGATGATGATGATGACGACGATGAATGCGAATTTGATGATGGTGCTGACGATGACGATGGGGATGGCGATGACGATGAACCCGCTCCCGGACAAGAAGTAATTCCGCTGGGAGTAGCGATTGATAAGGCTAATGGTTCAATCAACCTCCAGCAAACCCTCAACAATGGCACCTTCGGTTCTACCACTCCACCCAACGGAACCTCTCGAGACTTTACGATCTTCTACCGACTGAATGATGCCAGCAACGGTGCCTTAAATTCCATTGACGTGCGCTTCTACTATTACGACACTGAAGCTGATGTGCCTCAGTCTATTAAAGATGAAATTGCGGACCGTAAAGACTTTACTTTCACTAACGGTGCCCGCTTATCTAAAAATGCTAAGATGCTAGACCGGAACGGACGACCTCCTTACATTGTCATAGTGAGCCGTCCCCGTTAGAGGTTTCTGAAAGAATACTAGAAAAGAGTCACATACTGTATTGAGCTTTTTCCTAACTTAACCGCTCAACACTGTATGAGACTTTTTTTTTATTGCCTACTATATACAGCTCAGGTAGAACTGTATGCTTTTTCCTTTCCATCCTACCAGTTACCTGATACGTTACCAGCGTATCAAGAAGCTGAACGATTATATAATGCAACTAACCCAACGCCAAAGTCTGATAGCTTGGCTTTACTCAAGTATCAGGAAACTATCCAAACTCTTGTGGATGATACAACTATGGTCAACCTCAAGCTACTAATTAACAGTTATGAAAAGATTGGTATCATCCATCAAATCTACGATAGAAATGAACAAGCGGTACAGATGTATAAAAGTGCTATTGATCTTACCGAACAATTTACTCTAACTGACTCACTACGCTACCGTCCCTATTTGTACATTGGTAATGCATACTACTATCTGCATAGTCTTGACTCATCCATTTTTTATTTAAAGAAAGCCGAACAGTTATTTGAACAGTACACTCTCAGCGAGGCCGAGCGACTTTATAATGCTTTTGGTTCCGTATATTATGAAGCAGGAAACTATCAACAGAGTATTAATTATTTCTCAAAAGCTTTACAGATATTCCGTGAGCAAGAAATTGTCGATCAACAAGCTATTTATAGTTTCACCAGTAATATCGCCTCAGCACTTAGACTTTTGAAAAAATACGATTCGGCAGCCGTAATGTATAAGAGCTTAATTCCGTTGGGGCTAGAGCTGAATGAAGTATATCTCAATCTAGGGGTTGCTTATGTTGATAAGGGACAGCCGGATAGTGCTTTAAATTATCTACAGCAAGTTAAAGATACGTCTACAATCGGAAATGTTCAGTTGCTGAATAGCCTAAGCAGTGCCTATCTTCTAAAAAATGATTATCCTAAAGCAATTGAGCAGTTGAACTCTGCTTTAGCTATTAGGGACAGCAGTCGAGTTTTAGCCCGGCGGAATCAGGATATTGGTACAACGTATAAGTTACTAGGCGATGCCTACACTAAACAAAGCCGACTTTTGCAGGCCTTACGATACTACCAGCAAGCGATCATACAGTTTGATTATGACTTTAGTGATACCACTGTTTTGAATAATCCCCACGATTTTGCGACAGCATTTAACAACTTCGCGCTCTTTGGTAGCCTTACGGCCAAAGCGCATTGTCTGGAATTATTGTACCAGCAAAACCAAACTACCGATTACTTATTGGCAGCCCTAGATACCTACCAAGCGGCTTTTCAGATGGCAGATTATGTAAATAAGTGGGTTGACAATGAGGATGCCCGTGTGTTTTTAGCCGATGAGGTGCTTCCTGCCTATCAGCGGGCGGTTGATTTTTCGGTTTTGGCTTACAAACACACCCAAAACCTAACCTATCTGGAAACTGCTTTTCGCTGGGCGGAGCAGAGTAAGGCGAATGCCCTAGCTGCAGCGTTGAAAGAAAATACAATACGTAGTTATACGGGCTTACCTGATTCGTTACTCACTAAAGAGCATACCCTTCAGCAAAACTTGTCCCGCCTTTTTTTACGGATTGACCAAGCCGAGACCGAGGTAGAAATAGGTGGGCTAGAAACTGAAATCAGGGATACTGAACTGGCCCTCTCGCGACTGCAAGACAGGCTACATGACTACCCTGCCTATCACCAGCAGAAATTTCAGTACGACAGCCTAGATATTGCTTTTTTGCAAAAAGAAGTACTTGATAAACAGAGTGCGGTGCTATCGTACTTTTTAAGCGATAGTCTTATTTACTTGTTTGCCTTGCAGCCTCAGCAGCTCACCTACTACACTGCTCCTCGCGACTCGACCTATGCGAACAATCTACAACAGTTACAGCTTGAACTGCGAACAATAAAAGCGGGTAAACCTTATCAGGGTGCCAAACTAGCAAAGAGTTTATACAAGCAATTACTGCTTCCTGCTCAAAGAGTACTAGACCAAACTTTATCACTTGTCATCGTTCCCCATCAAGAGCTGAGTTATTTACCTTTTGAGGCTCTACTCAATGCTGAGGGAAATTACCTGATTACCAGCCACAGTGTTAGTTATCAGTATACGGCTTCTTTTCTTAGTACTCAAACCACCCCTATTTTTGACTTAAGCAGTACACTGGCTTTAGCTCCTTTTTCGGCGAATGAAACTTATGCTTCTACCCAATTCGCTCCGCTTACATCATCCGTCGCTGAAATAGCAGGATTAAGTGGAGTTATGCTAGAACACAGTGAAGCCACTAAGGCTAATTTTTTGCAATACACCAACGAGGCTTCTATCATTCATCTGGCTACGCATGCTGTTGCCAACAGTGAAGATCCTTCGCGGTCGTACATTGCTTTTTACCCCCACAGCGAGGCCGATAGTGCTTACAAACTTTTTGCCCATGAGCTGTATAACCTTCCTCTACGGAGTACCCAACTAGCTTTTCTTAGCGCCTGTGAAACCGCTACTGGCAAGATAGTAAATGGTGAAGGTATTATGAGTTTATCGAGAGCGTTTGCTTACGCGGGTTGCCCTAATTTGATTACTTCCCTTTGGAAGGCAGAAGATAACGCCACCGCTTACTTGAGCGAACGTTTTTACCAATATTTAAGTAAAGAGTATAGCATTACTAAGGCGTTACGCCAAGCAAAGTTAGACTTGCTTCATAATCAACAGTTTGCCCAGTTTCATGCCCCTACGTATTGGTCCCATTTGGTTTTCGTAGGTACTCCTCATGCTTCTAAAGCATCTAGTTCAGTTCTCTGGATATTCGGTTTTACAGGCTTGGTTATTTTGCTAGCCATATTCGGCTGGGTACGTTTTAAGCGACCAACTCGCGTGTAATAGTTTTGGTGGCAACTTTCTGGGGAGCAATGTGGCTCTCTTTCTGTAAAAATAGTTCAATCTTGTTAAGCGAGAGCATTCCCCGCCGAAGTACCCCCGGTACTTTAAACAATCTTCTTAGTGGTGAGATTACCGAGGCTAACACTAATAAGTACACCAGCAAGGCCCCTCCACTGATTTGTAATTCGGGGCGTACTACTACCTGCCACAGTAGAATCCCGGTGAGTACGTGCCCCATTAGCGGGGCGAATATCTGCCGCACATTCTCTGAAACGTGATACGCCCGGTCAGCAACCAATAGCTTATGGGTTTTACGCCTAAACTTCCTAATTACTTCTTTCTCTTCCGCCAGAGCTTTGATCTCTTCGTGCTGAGCGAACTGGCTGGCTACGTAGGAGAGCATAAAACTTTTACGGTTACGTTTCTCTTTAATTAATGGATTTTGGTAGCGATCCAGCCAAATCATAAGCGGTATGTACAGTACCAATGATATTAGTAGAATAGTGCTTAGTGTGGTGTTCAACAAGAAGAGAATACCAAAACCCGACAGTAAAAAAAGTAAATCTTTTATCCCTCCGTGCAACCCCCGTATCAACAAGTTTTTCACACTATTCATATCCCCACTATAACGAAGCAAGTAGCGTCCGTATGGTTTATGCTGAAAGGTTTCTGGCGACCAGTTGATTTGTGCTGCAAATAATCGTCGGGTAATCTGGTGAATAAACTGTTCAGCCTCCCAGGTAATCCAGTACTTTTCGGCGTAGGTAAATATTGCCTTTAAGACAATCACCCCCGCGAAGAAAAAGAAGAAAGCTTCCATTGTTTCTAGCTGTACTCCAAAGAGCTTGAGCAACTTAGTACGGTTGGTAATCGCCTGAAAGTGAATATCAAAGAATGCTCCCAGTGATACCGGAACCATAAAAGTGCAGACGCTACCCAACCATCCCAGTCCTAAAATGACCAGAAGGTATATTCGCCGAGTACGCCAAAATTCGGTTAACAAAGAAGTAGACATAATATCAAGAAGTCTGGAGTTCGAAGTCAGGAAACCGGATCATACATTCCGGTCTCGTGACTCGCGGTTCCGGTTTTCGTTTATTCATTGAGCAATACGAAGCTGAGCACGGGATATTACTTGCTTGGCACCTTCCCCAGTAAGGTCTTCCAGATTGTAAACTGGTATCGAGCTATGCTCTTGCACCTCGCCTATCAGTAGCGGACTAGCGGTAAACATACCACATAGGGCCGTAGGTATAATACCCCAACTTTTAAGCGTCTGGATTCCCTGAATAGCTGCCAGGCTATCTCCGGCTGAAAAAATGACTTCATCCACTGTATTCATAAAGCGATGGTTGGTCATCAGCATTTTGGTTTCTCGCTGAATAATGCCATCAGCAATTTCTATGATCACGTAATCGGGTTGCTTCTCTAGCGTAAGACGAAGCAGCGACTCGTACAAATCGAGCAGTTCAGTCTCTGAGCAAAGGTAGGTAGATGGATAACCAAAATAGCTAAAGTCAATGGCAACATCAGCCCCTAAGTC
>CAKZYJ010000035.1 GCA_937884755.1 uncultured Flammeovirgaceae bacterium | reverse complement strand
AAGCGAAGCCTTGGCAGGTAGTGGGCTCTTGGTCGACGATGGCGACGGCGTTCCCCGCGCCTACCTCAACTACCTGCTCGTTTACGAAGACTACGTACTGATTGACCAAGGCTTTGCCCAGGTAAGCCGAGCAGCCGAAGTAGCCGTACAGGGGAGAAGCACTCAGGCCAGTAGTTCTCCCGCCCAAGCCAGCCACCAAACCCTGATGCTGGAAGTAGCCCCAGAACAAAGTGGCTACCTTTACACCTATCTTTCTAACGAAAGCAACTGGGATGTAAACGTCTACTTTGATGAGTTCACGGTAGCCCAACAAAGCTATATCGTCCAGGTGAATGATTATTATCCGTTTGGCTTAACCCATGAACAGCCGCTGGCCGGACAACTGAAGAACAAATACCTCTACAATGGGAAAGAACTTACCAATAGCTTAGATTTGAACTGGTATGACTATGGCGCGAGAATGTATGATCCAAGTATTGGTAGATGGCATTCCATTGATCCTCTATCAGATCAGATGCGGCGGCATTCCCCCTATAATTATGCTTTTGACAATCCAATTCGGTTTATTGACCCTGATGGGATGATGCCAGGAGATGGTGTATTTGGCGATTTTATCTCTAATTTAACAAGAAAAGCTAGAAATTATGTTGCTAAAAAAACTCGAGAAGCTGTTGTTAAAACTGGAAGAGCAATCAAAGAATCAATTCAAGAAGAGGCGAATAACCTTAATGTCAGTTTTTTTTAAAAGCTGATGCAAAAGTTACTGTTGGTGCGCGAGACGCTTGGGAGTTTGAAGACGGAACTGGTCATGATATGAATCTTGGATCTGCATCACTTGTATCAGCCGGTTTAGAAACAGATAATAGAGGTACCAATATCGATATTGTTAATACCTTTAAAGAAACAGAAGTTACTCAAGGTTTATCTTATGGGCAATCAGTAGGGGCAGTAGGTCCTTATCCAGTTAGCGCAAATGTTGGTGTTTCTAGAGAAATACGATAAGTAGAGGGTGAAAATAGTGAGTTTCGGAAAACTCAAGAAAAAAGAGAGATGTCAATAAGTAGTTCCCCAACAGGTTTACCCTTTGGAGTTTTTCTTTCAGGTGAGCAAACTGAAAATTCGGATGGAAGTCGCACTAGCACTTTTAGGGCAGCTCCGTTTAATCTTGGAGGTACTACAGCAATTATGTGGGGTTTCCAATGGAGTGTAAGTGCAGGAATTAAAGTTGAATACAGAAATGAAGATTAGCCTAGGAAATAAAAGTATCGGCATTGCTTCTCTGGTAATAGCCGTCTTAATCGCACTATTATTCCCAATATTATATTTTGAATACTCAACTGTAATCGCAGCCGGACTAATCATAATATTGTCTACTTTTCAAATAAGTAGAGTAAACTACATCAGGTTAGAGGATAATAAAGTAATTATTGACAACGTCATTGGAAGGCAAAGAATCAAGGATATCAGGTTATTCCAAAGAGTTACAAGAATTGGTATTGGAAGTTTTATGAAAATAGAATTTTCGGATGGAAGTTATTTTTTCTTTTATGGCGATTCTGATAGAAAAATAAACAAAAGAATAAGCGACTATATAGAAGACCATTCTCAGAAATGAATATTCGAATATCCCGTTAGTGGGAATATTCCAAAGGGTCGCCCTATCATAGAAATGTAAAAAGAGGAACTTCGTTCCGGCATTTAGAGCAATTCTCTCCTGCCTTCCTTCTTCAGTAAAGAGGGCTACGGATACCAGCATAAAAAACTGAGTCTTTTACCCGGCCTGTTGACTTACTATGTTCATGCAATCATCTGCTCAGAGTTGAGCAATCAAAAGAATCTATTCTTCGCTGAAAATGTTATCTTTATCTATAAATTAAAAAGACATGGATATAAAAGCGGAGAAAGCCGCCGTAGTGAGCCAACTAGAGCAAGTAGAAGATCTGGAACTGATTCTAGCCATTAAGCATATGCTAGGCTACGGACTTAAGAAACAGGAAACAGACCCAGCCTTTGTAGCCGCGTTGAACCGAGCATTACAGCAGTCAGCGCAAGGCGAAGGGCGTTCCCACCAGAGTGTGAAACAAGACTTTCGCAACCGTTACCCGGCATGAGCCTACCGATTGTCTGGACACCAGAAGCGGAAAGTACCTTTCAAGCGCAATTAGACTATCTGGAGGAAAACTGGCCGGAAGTAACCCTACGTAAGTTTATGGATCGGGTCTTTGAGGTGATTGACCAACTGGCCGAACATCCGGAAATGTATCCACCCTACCGGGCCAGCGAACGTATTCATTACGGGGTAATCAATCCTTACGTGACACTTTATTATAAAATCACCGAAGAACAGATAGACTTGTTACTGTTTTGGCCGAACCGTCAAGACCCTGACAAATTTCCGCTTTGACCCACAACCGATGCCTTTGCCAGACAAGCCCTTCTAGCGCGCATTTAGCCTAGCGTAACGCGTGTGTTTTTATCAATATTTTAGGACTCTACCTCTTTCTAGGGACGACTACTTAACAAAAGGATAATCTAAAAGGCTTGCATCAAAGGCCAAATATTCCAAATTAGCTGATAAAACCTACCTACTTCATTATGCACGCTTCCCGAAGAACATTCTTACGTCAATCACTAGCTATCTCAGCGGGTTTTATGGGCTTGTCTAGCTATCTTACTCACGCTCGTGCCTTAGCATCTCCCACCTGGTCACCGATTAAACAATGGCTTGAACTACCCGAAGGTTTCACTATCAAAATTATCTCCCGCTGGGGCGATAAAATGAGCGACGGCTTCTTCGTCCCTAATCGTCACGATGGTATGGCTGCGTTTGACATTAACGGCAAGGTGGTACTCATCCGCAATCACGAAAATAGTCCTACTCCCACTGAGTTCGGTCCCTTCAATCAAGATGAAGCATTATTCCGAAAACTAGCAAAAGCCGACTTTTTTGACTACGGCTCAGGTGAAAAGCCCGGGTTAGGTGGTACGACGACAGTGGTATACGATGAGGCTAGTCAAACTGTGCGGGAGC
>CAKZYJ010000034.1 GCA_937884755.1 uncultured Flammeovirgaceae bacterium | reverse complement strand
GCAACGGTTCTAGCGAATTGACCACTATCCCTTCTGATACTTCGGTAGGTGAGGCCATTAAAATTTTAAACCAGCAGGCGATCTCCCAAATTCCGGTGACCGAAGATGATGAGTTTGTAGGTAGCCTGACAGATTCTAAGTTATTGCATAAACTTATTGAAGAGCCGGAGCTTCGTAGCGAACCCGTCTCTAAGCTGATGGATAAACCCTTCCAGTTTGTCTCGCCTCGAGATACCCTGGATGTACTCTCCTCTTTAATTGATAAGGATAACAAGGCTCTGCTGGTACGCGATCAACTCAATCAGGTACACATCATTACCCAGTCTGATTTGCTAGTAGCGATGAGTAGTTAGGTAGAATAGAAACAAGGCATCGGAGTAATCTGGTACCCAGCTTTTGTTTACGCCTTTTGCAGAAAGATATTCAACCGAGTTGATTCGCATCATACTAAAAAAACTAGCGAGAATAGTTTTCAACGACGAAATCGCCCCAGTTGGCAATGGACTGAATTATCGGGATTAAGGTTTTACCAAAGTCGGTTAGAGAGTACTCAACTTTCAAAGGTGGCTTTGACGTGTAAACCTTTCTCTTTATCAATCCATCCTCTTCCAGTGCTTTCAATTGTAAGCTCAATGTCCTTTCAGTGACGGTTGGCATTGATTTTCTTAATTCGTTATACCTCAACTTTTCATTCATCAGATGAAAAAGTATAACAGTTTTCCATTTCCCGCCGATAATTCCCATTGTTAAACTAGTGCAACAGGGGTACTTGTTTCCCCTAAAATCCAGCATTTTCGGCTCAGATTCTTCCATAAAATCTATACTATCATTTTTGACCGTTATTGCAAAGGTAGAATACTATATATAGTTTTGCAACTATAATTTTTATAGTTAACTATTTTTGGTATGAAAGTAATGCAATTACACAAATATGGCGAAGACGCTCAATTTTCGCTTGAAGAGATAGAAAGACCTCAAATTCAAGATCACGAAGTACTTATCAAAATTGAAGCCTCAAGCGTCAATACCGTTGATACCATGATTCGGAAGATGGGAAAAGACCTGGCTCTTTCGCCCGATACCCCAGCTGTACTAGGGATGGATTTTGCGGGTACAATAGAAACTGTAGGAAACAAAGTTGAGAGGTTTGAATCGGGTAATGAAGTGTACGGATGTGTAGGTGGATTAGCTGATTTGCAGGGCACGCTCGCTGAGTATGTAGTGGCTGATCCCTGGCTGATTGCTCGCAAACCTAAAAATCTAAGCATGAGCGAAGCCGCCGCGCTACCTCTAGTTGTTATTACAGCCTATGAAGGTCTGATTCGGGCTGGTGTAAAATCTGGTCAGAAAGTTTTGGTACATGGGGGCTCGGGCGGCGTTGGGCACGTAGCTTTGCAGTTGGCGAAACACTTTGGGGCTGATGTATACGCTACGGGTGGTGGAGAAAAACAATTAAACCTCATCAAAGAATTAGGAGCTACTCCCATCAACTACCTGACGGAAGCGGTTGAAGACTACGTAGAAAAATACACTCAAGGCAATGGCTTCGATGTAGTTTATGATTCAGTTGGTGGAGAAAATTTAACCAAGTCTTTTGAAGCAGCGGCGCTTAATGCCCACGTAGCAACGACAGTCTCGTTGGTCGAGCTAGACTTAACCACTGCACACTTTAAGGGCTTATCGTTGCACATGGTATTTATGCTTATTCCAATGCTCCATAATTACAAGCGTGAAGTACACGGACAAATACTTGCCGAACTCAGTGAAATCATTGAGCAAGGCAGATTACGCCCAGTAGTAGATGCCAATCAGTTTTCACTAGAAACCGTAGGCGAAGCTCACGCTTATTTAGAAAGTGGAAAGGCGATGGGGAAGGTTGTTGTCAATAATTAGAAACTGTTTCTTGACTGATTATACATTAATGAAAAGTATACTAATTACAGGAAGTACAGACGGTATTGGGAAGCTAACCGCTATCAAGCTGGCAAAAGAAGGACATCAAGTACTACTACACGGCCGAAATAGAGAAAAGTTAGAGAATACAATTGCTGAAACCAAGAAAATTTCAGAGAATGATAAAGTCAGTGGTTTCGTTGCTGATTTGTCAGACTTTAGTAGTATCTACCCAATGATTTCTCAACTCTCTAGCGAAATTTCAGCAGTAGATGTATTGATTAATAACGCTGGAGTTTTCAACAGTAGTGTTGATAGAAATCAGGACGGGTTAGACCTGCGGTTTGTAGTCAATTATTTTGCGCCCTATCTACTTACCAATGAGCTAATTCCATTACTCGAGAAAAGCACATCCCCACGGGTAATAAATCTAAGTTCAGCCGCACAAGCAACCGTTTCTCTCAGAGCATTGGCAGGTAAAGAACAGCTATCCACTCAAGAAGCCTACGCCCAGAGTAAGTTAGCTTTGACCATGTGGAGTTTTTATTTGTCCGAGGAAGTGAAATTTTTGAATGTGATTGCCGTAAATCCCGGTTCATTATTAAACACTAAAATGGTTCAGGAGGCATACGGTCGGTACTGGTCTTCGGCTGATAAAGGTGCAGATATTTTGTACGAACTAACTGTTTCAGATAAGTACGCTAACAGTTCTGGAAAATACTTTGACAATGACTTGGGCGCTTTTGCCGATGCTCACCCCGATGTATATCGAGAGGATAGGATCAAGAAATTGATTTCTGAGACCAACAAAATATTAGCATAGATGAGTGTGTTCTCTAGAATTGCCACACAAGGAAAACTAACCCTGGGGTTGGTCTTTCCTTTAGAATCTTACAGTGGTTCGGTAGCAAAAATGGAAAACCAGGAAAAACTGTCGAAACGAGCCGAAGACCTTGGCTTTAAAGCCTTATGGTTTCGGGATGTTCCCTTCAATGACCCATCATTCGGGGATGCCGGGCAACTCTACGACCCTTGGGTTTATATGACTCATATCATGAACCATACCCAAGACATTGCTTTAGCCACTGGAAGCATAATTTTACCTCTGCGTCATCCCGTTCATACGGCAAAGTCTATTAACAGCCTTCAGGTCCTTTCAAAAGAAAGGTTGGTTTTGGGAGTAGCTTCGGGAGACCGTCCCGTTGAATACCCGGCTTTCAACCAAAATTTAGAAAGCAAATCAGAATTGTTCAGAGATAGCTTTTTCTACATCAAAGCATTACAAGGGGACTTTCCCGCTTATGACTCAAAGTTTTATGGTAAAGTCAATGGCAGTATAGATTTATTGCCCAAGTTTTATCAAAAAACACCCATGCTTGTAACTGGTCATTCGGGACAATCTTTAGATTGGATTGCTGAATACTCAGACGGATGGCTGTATTACCCCCGGGATTTCAATACGTTAGGAGTAGTAATGCAACGATGGAAAGATGCGCTCAGTAAGACTCAACAAGCGTGGAAACCGTTTATGCAGTCACTCTACATTGATCTGATTGAAGGTGGTAGCGCAAAACCTACCCCTATCCATCTTGGGTTTAGATCGGGCATATCATATATAATTGCCCATTTGAAATTGCTGGAGTCATATGGGGTAAACCATATAATCGTAAACTTAAAGTATGGTTCCAGACCAGCAGATGAAGTAATAGAAGAACTAGGGGAAGATGTTCTTCCTCATTTCTCTTGATTCACATAAAAGGCTGATCTGGATCAATATTTTTAAGTTTATGCAACGTTTTTCATAAAGGTTCTAGAGCTACTTCAAAGCTTGGTGGAAGGTGAAGTCTGGGATTATGCTCTAACTGAAGATCATCACCAGTAGATCCGTAGCTTTGTAAAGACTTTAAATTGGTTTTATGATTGAGGCTGTTAGAAAGGTTTGTAGTATAATGGTTTTTTCGTATTGATTAATCACTGTACGGATTCGCACACCTATTGTTCAATACTGAGCAGCCAGCACGTAGTAAATCTGCCTCAAAGGTGCTGTGAGGGTGTGGCACACTCTTTTCAATTAACAATCTGCAATTAGCAATGAATAATGAAAAGCCTCTTTATAAATACTTAAGGGAACTGTTCATTATATATTATTCACTGTTCATTGAAAAAGAATTATGCTCAAAAACTACCTACTCATCGCCTTGCGGAACGCCCGCCGAAACAAAGTATATTTAATTATCAATGTTCTGGGTTTAGGGCTTGGATTAGCCTGTTGCCTAACCGCCTACACATTTTTTGCCTTCAATCTGGAGTTTGATAGTTACTTCTCAGATACTGAGGACATTTACCGCGTACAGCGTACATTGGCTGGGGAACGAGCTTCTCAGGGCGTGGCGGAGCTTATTCCATTGCCATTAGCGGCCACCGCGTCTGAAGAAATTTCGGGAGTGCGGGAGGCTACTCGGGTGTTTGCCACTACTGAACTGCTACGCACCGACGATGAAGTATTTGATGAGTATATCGGCTTTACCGATGCTAACTTCTTCACATTCTTCCCCTACCAAACCAAATTCGGCGAGACTGAATCCTATGCCGGTACCGATAAAATTATTCTCAGTGAAGAATTAGCCCAGAAATTCTATAAAGATGAAAATCCGGTAGGCCAAACGCTCACGCTGCGTTTTGGCGACGGTCAGGAAGAGCCGCTTACGGTAGGGGCGGTAATTACTTTTCCTGAAAACATTAGTTTCAACTACGAGGCCTTCGTGCCGCTTTCGCACTACCTATCCTCCGCTGATTCTGATGAAGATGACTGGGCCGAAAGCATCCGACCCACTACTTTTCTGAAACTTAGCTCACCGCAGGCGGCGGCCGAAGTAGGCAGTCAACTGGAGAAATTCGTGGAAGTAGCCAATGCTTCGGATGTGCTGTATAAGTACGAGGATTTTCGGATTATTCCCTTCAGGGACTCTCGGGTAAACGAGTCGGATTTATACCGTACTTACACTAATCGCCGAGTTAATCCTATTGCCACGGTGATCTTCGGTACGTTGGCATTTTTAATTTTGCTGCTAGCCTGCTTCAATCTGACCAATACTTCTATTGCACTGGCTGCCCGTCGGCTCAAAGAGATTGGTATTCGTAAAGTGATGGGAGGCCTTCGGCAGCAACTAATTGTACAGTATCTTTTCGAGATTATGTTGATTGGAGTATTGGCGCTAGGAGTTGGATGGCTCATGGCACAGTATTTATCACCCGCATTTTCTGACTTGTGGGATTTTGCCTTCACGCTGGATGATGTAAACCTATGGAATATGAGTATGGCGTTGGTACTATTGCTCATCCTAATGTCTATGATTGCCGGTCTGTATCCGGCTATTTATAGTACCCGCTTTCATCCGGCCACTATTCTGAAGGGCAACTTAAAGCTGAAAGGCACCAACTGGTTCACGCGCAGCCTGCTTAGCCTTCAGTTCGCCTTGTCTATCGCACTGCTGATTGGTGGCTTCGTAGCGATTAGCAATACCGAATACCTGCAAAATCTGGATTTTGGCTATGATATTCATGAAGTTGTTAGCTTAGGAGGCCTAGAACCGCAGGAAGCTCAGGCACTGATGGTAGAAGCCCAACGGCATCCTAAAGTAAAAATGGTATCGGCACTACGCGGTACTGATATTTGGGGCAATGGATCTAAAGAAGTGCAGGTAGATACGACTACTTTTATCAGTCGCCTTTTTCAGATAGATGCCAACTACTTAGAAACTATCGGTATGGATGTGGTGGACGGACGGGGTTTTGACGCCGACCGTTCGTCCGATTATAGCGAAGCAGTACTGGTAAACGAAGCCTTCGTTGAAAAAATGAATTGGGATGATCCGATTAACCAGCGTATTCTCTACCAGGATACGGCTCGCTACGTGGTTGGCGTAGTCCAAAATATTGTGAATGACCTGTACGAGAACGAACAGCGCCCCAGTTTTTTCCGTCAGATACAACCAAAAAGATATACCCGGGTGATGATTAAGGCCGATCCAAACGATCTAGCTGAGATAGACGATTATCTGCGAGGCCATTGGAAGGAGATTGTTCCTTTTGAACCCTACGAATCCTCTTATCTTACTCAGGCGACCATGCGCTACCCCATGCGAGAGATGCAAAACCTAAAGAAGGTGTATTTCTTTCTGGCAGTATTGGGCGGCCTACTCGCGGTAGCCGGTATTTTCTCACTGGCGCAGATCAACGTGGCTCGGCGGGCTAAAGAAATTGGTATCCGTAAGGTGCTGGGAGCTTCAGTGGCCCGCATTGTGAATACGCTTAACCGAGAGTTTGTATGGATTCTGGCGGTTTCGGCAGTACTCGGTGGTGGAATAGGCTACCTGTATAACTGGGCGTTCCTGGAAAATTTCTACGTCTTCCATATAGAAATTGGACCGTTTCCGCTCATACTTTCCGGGGTGATTATCGTAGGAATGGCACTATTAACCACTTCCCTCACCATTCGGCGAACGGCCAATACCAACCCCGCTCAGGTGCTGCGGGATGAGTGATAATCTGCTTTTAGGAAGCAATGGGACCTCGTCAGCTTAAAATTCCCGAACTAGGTTCTCGAAGTCTAAGAAAAGAGAGAGACTGTCTTTTTTGAAGGTAAAGGTGTCAGCTTTTTTAGGGGCTTGAATGTAGGGTGAGTCGTATCGGGAGTAGTTGGTGTTGATTACCTGATCACTAACCTTAAAGTCTTCGTTATATCTCAGCCCGTACTTCTTACCATTGGAATGATAAAATAGATTAAGCTGCTCTTGATCAAAAGCAACCTCATTACCCTTAATTCGGCGAATGAAGTGTTCAAAGCTTTCGTCTTGTGTTTTTGAGCTGGCTTCGGTGATCCAGAATGCCTGCTTCCCGGCCTGGATAAGATCATCCTCCGCATCGTTTTTATACTGGAAGTCAGATGTGCCGATAATAGCACAATAGGTTTCTCCCTTTTTACCAAAGGCGTAGTTCTGGTCAATCACCACTGTATCAAACTTTGCTTTAGGAAAGTAAGCGTGAGTATAGTCCAGTAGATCCATCTCCATCATTCCCTTACTCGGTGGTAGGTTATAGATGGAAAGGTTCACATTTTCATCCTGCACCGAGTGGGGAAAATGACCGTAGCCTACCCAATAGCTGGGCGATGATACTTCCACCTCTTTTTCTACCGCTGGGTGAGTGTGAAAAATAGCAAAATGATCGCCGATGTTCATGCCAAACACGTGTTGCTGGTCGGCGTAGTCGCCCACCTGATGGTTCTGAACCGTGTACATTGAGTAATCCTTAGTACGGTAGGTGTAAGTGTTTCCCCGCTGGATAGCCACGCCATTGTACTGAGGGTTGATGAACTTTACGATCATAAGCTCGAGGTGCAGCCAGTCTAACAGCCTGTAGTCCAGCGTTTTGAAATCAGCGATAAAATCGTTGGAGAACATGCAGTTGGTGCGCATGTAGGATAATGTGTTTCGGACCACCTCGGGGTTGGTAAACGCCTCCATGCCCCATTGCATCATCATGCTTCGGGTGTCGGTTCCGTAGTATCCCTCTGCTTTAAGTTCGCTGAGGTTCAGTCCGTTACTTTGCTTGATGATAACATCGTTGGTATCTAAAGCAATTGCTTTTAGTACCGGGGGTAACTGGTAGTTTTTGGTAGCCACCAAGCCGTAAGTCATGCCCGGACCAATCGCCTCGCCATCGCCCCAGTAGTATTCTGCGGTGCCCCGCATGGAACCGCTCTTTCGGTGATGCTCGTAGGCTCGCCCACTGACTGAAACGAATAGGGTGCCGAGGCTTTGGGAGGCAGCGTCGTAGAGTAGCAAGTCTAATATGATCTGGCTTTTCTTCACAATTTCTTCATCATCGGCGTAGTCGATAAGGTTTACCAGAGCACCAATATCTTCTTTATAATACACATTGGAGTAAAATTCGGTGAATCCGTAGTCCCAGCGCATCTTTAGCCAATCCAGTATCCGGCGGCGAGCTTTGTCCTTATGCTGCTTACCGGTTAATCCATCATTGGGGAAAATCTGGTCCGGATACTTCTGACCGATTAGATACTCAGCGGAGGCAAAGAGAATTTGGTGGTTCTCGCTCCAGTAGCACATAGAGTTTCCGCCCGGCTCATCCATCCAGTAGCGGAAGTTGGTCAGTACGTTTTCTATCTTCGGCGAATAGGTAGCGGGAATACTATCGTTGAACTCGTAGAGGATACGAATCAGGTTAACCAACCTGAAGTCGGAACAGTCATATTCGCGGGCAATATACTCTAAAGCCCCATCGAGTTGCCCCCAATCAGCGATGCTTTGACCGTTTACTAGACCGTAGTAAACCTTTGATTCATTTAACTGAATAGCTGACGCTGGTCGTCGGGGATAAACTTCGTACCGCGATATGCGAACCACGTCTATAGCGGTTATCACTACCACTACTAGCACGATAGATAATAAAATTCCCCCAGCCCATTTCCGCTTATGTTTCATGTACTAATAATCATCCTCAACTTGATCTTTATTGTACCCATTGTAACATAAATTTATAAAGTTCAGGGTTATTCAAAAAGGCTGGTATTGCCTTCTTCCCAGATGGGTAGCAGGGATTTTACTAAGTTGGGAGACTGAGCCGCAATATTTTCGTTTTCGTAGGGGTCAGTCCGGTGATCGTAAAGCTCGGTGGTTGGCTCTTCCTCCCGGAAGTACTGGGTGAGGCGGTAGCGGTGAGTCCGAACGGTGATACCCTGCCGGAAGTAACTGTAGGCGGTGTTTCTCCAGTCGGTAGAGTTGGTGCCAGATAGTAGCCTGACCAAGCTGTTTCCGTCCAGAGGATGAGAGGCTTCCTTGTCACACAATTCCATCAGGGTAGGATAAATATCCACGGTGCTTACGATCTCGTCGTGCCGTTTACCCTGGCTACTGTCGGGAGTTTTTATCATGAATACGCTGTTGAGCGCGTACTCAAAATTGGTGTGTTTTCCCCAGATACGGTCATCACCCAGATGCCAGCCATGGTCGCCCCACACCACCACGATGGTATTCTCAGCTAACCCCAACCGGGACAGTTCATCCAGTACTTTTCCTACCTGGGCATCAATATAACTGATGCTGGCGTAGTAGCCGTGCTTCAACTTTC
This sequence comes from uncultured Flammeovirgaceae bacterium, assembly GCA_937884755.1. Classification (GTDB taxonomy): domain Bacteria; phylum Bacteroidota; class Bacteroidia; order Cytophagales; family Cyclobacteriaceae; genus Tunicatimonas. The sequence continues at coordinate 3,076 of CAKZYJ010000034.1, read as the reverse complement.
GGGCGTATTCATCGGAGATAGCTTGCTCCAATGAAGCTTTTTCTTCACCCAGTTGGTAGTGATTGAATTCGCCGTTGTTATGCAGACTGGCCGGATGAACGTTGGCGGGTATGTCGGGCGAATTAGTCAGTGGGATGTCGGCCCGGTCGTACAAGTCCCAGTATTTTTTGGGCGCATTGAACGGAAGGTGAGGTTTGAAGAAGCCTACTCCCAGAAAGAAGGGCTGCTCTTTAGCCGCTAATTCCTGTAACTTCTGCAAAGCCAGTTCGGTAGTTAGTCCGTCGGGGTATCCGGTATCAGCTACCTCGGCGGCTTCGTAAGGTTTTACCTGTTTATTTTTACCCTGCCGGTTAGACCCGTCAGCGTAGCCGAAGAAAGCATTCCAGCCAGTGCCCCACTTACCGGCATCAAACAGCATTTCGTCCCAGCTATCGGGTAGTTCCCATTCGGTTCCCACCGGGTCAGTATAGCCGTACAGTAGTCCATCCACGTAGTGGCTGATCTTGCCAATGCCCACCGTGTAGTAACCGTTTCGTTTAAGATTAGCCACGAAGGTTTCTGGTCGCTCTTCCTGACGCTGTTCCGCAATCAGTTTACGGATAGCATCGTTAGAAACCGCTGTCCTGGTACGAGGATACAGACCGGTAAGCAATCCGTAGCGGGAAGCTCCGCAGGTAGGTACCGTTACGAAGTGATTGGTAAACAAATGCGCCTGCGAAGCCAGTTTATCTAAATTGGGTGATTGGACTATAGGGTTACCGTAGCAACCCAGTTCAGGACGGAGGTCATCGATGCTGATGAATAAAACATTAGGAGGCGAGGCCGTTTGCGACCAGCCTCCCGTAGTTTGAAAAATAATTAGGCACAAAAAAGCAGTTCTAACCATCTTCACTCAAGAAACGAAAGATAAACTAATGGGGCTCGCTGCTAAAGTAATAAATTAATCATCGGTACCCATTATTAGTCGGATCTGATTCTAGCAATGCTGGATTCAATCGTAATTCTTCTACTGGTATAGGTAAAAGAACGTGTTTAGGCTCAATATTAGAAGCTGGGTCATATATCCTATATTCGGTACTCTTCACAACATCCATCAGTATTCCCCAGCGAATTAAATCCATCCGACGATGACCTTCCCCGCCCAATTCCCACTTACGTTCATCGTAGATTGCTTCTCTCAACTCTTGTTGCGATAGACCAGCGTAGGGTTGATCGGGTTCGTAAGCCCTCTCACGTACAGCGTTAATGTACTGAAAGGCGATTCCGGGCCCGTTTAATTCATTTTCAGCTTCCGCTGCCAATAGATAGACATCAGCTAACCGAAAAATAATTTTATTATCGCCATGATTGCCCCGGGGTGAATTAATCTGATCGAGGTTCCACATTTTGGGCATGTAGGGAAAATTGAGTTCAAAACCTAGATACGTCTCTACAATATTGGAAGGTCTTCTCAAATCATCCATTGGAAATTTATTCACATAATCTGGTAAAGGCACCGACAAACCATAACCAGTAAATCCTTCGTTTCTATCTCCTAGAGCAGCACTTAGAGCGGGGCGGTCGTCGGCATTCTTGGGTTCATCCCGAATGCGGGGCGTAAAGTGATCTACCCAGTCATCGGCGTTAATGTCTTTCACAAAATCAAGTTCCCAGATTATTTCGTCGTTATATTCGTTATTCGGGTCAAAAACGTCGTCATAATTATCTAGCAAGCGATGCGATGACTCGTTAATAATTTCCAGGGCTTTATCGCGAGCAGCCTGCCAATTTTGCTGGATTAGGTATAACTTGGTCATCACTATAGCCGCGGTCCACTTATTCACTCGCCCTTGTTCACTATCAGCGTAGCTATCGGGTAGAAAATCCTGGGCTTGCTGAAAATCCACTAAAATTTCGTTACGAATCTGGGTTTTATCGGTACGCCCCAGATTTCTAATTTCCTCAATGGGTAACACTTCTCGGTAGTAAGGAACATCTCCCCATAAATTAGTCAAGTGATAATACGAATAAGATCGCATGAACAGAGCCTCACCCACAAACTGATTTTTATCCCCCTCCTGAATGGCTGGGTTATCCTCCAAATTTTCTAAAATGATATTCGCATTCTGAATTACCTGATATAAGTCTTGCCAGGTGAGAGGAGCACCGCCACCCTGGGAGATAGCACTAATGCTACCTTCATCTAAGGTGTAACTCTGAATGGCTTCTACCTGCCCAAACTCTCGGTTAGGACCAATTACATCCGCTCCATTTTCGTAGAAGCGATCCAAGCCAATTTTTTTATGAAGCGAATTATTGTGATAGAGATCGTATAGTCCATTGACAGCTGATTTAACTTCGCCTGCCGAATTGAAGAAGTTAGACGGCGAAACAATATCTCGAGGTTCTTCGGTCAGAAAAGTCTCACAACTCAATGTTGTGAAGAGTAGTAGAATGACGGTGAATAATTTATGTCGTAAATTTTTCATGATTCTCTCTGAATAAGGATTATCAAAAGTTAGTGACTAAAGTGTGATATTAAATCCGAGTGATACCGTTCGGGCACTTGGATATTCCCCTTCAGAAAAACCTAGAGCTACGTTGCGTGCTAAATCGTTACCACTCTGACCAAATAAACTGGTCTCAGGATCTACCAGCCGGAAGTTAGATAGTACAAACAAGTTGTTTCCGGCAAAGTATACATTGACCCCTTTAATAGTTTTCCAGCCCCATCGGTCGGTAGGCAAGTTGTAGGATAGTCGTACTGTTTTTAGCCGAAGATGGGAACCATCCTCTACCATTTCCGAATTACTCTTGATCTCAGATAAAGCGGCAATTGCTCCTGCCCGAGGAATATCGGAGGTGGGATTTTCGGGAGTCCAACGGTTTAGGGTTTCGGCATATTTGGTGGTTTCCGCTCGTCCGAAGAAGGCGGTTTGGGTAATACTGTTGAAGACCTCGTTTCCGTAAGTACCCTGAATAAAAAAATCGAGACTGAAATTCTTGTAAGAAATATCATTCTGCAGTCCGAAAATAAAATCCGGCTGAGGATGACCTAGAACAATAAAGTCTTCTTCATTTACCTGTCCATCGCCGT
>CAKZYJ010000033.1 GCA_937884755.1 uncultured Flammeovirgaceae bacterium | reverse complement strand
GCCGATTTATCAATCTGTATTTCTTTTAAAAAACTACTTTAACCCATTACCAAAATATCTACCCGGTTCTCGTCACTGGTTTTATGTCCGTCCAAGCCAGGATAGTTAAAGTGAAATACGCCCAACAGCAGTACTTCGGCAGTAGCCGAATCCAGGAAAGTGCCAGCTTGCTTCAGTAACGCTTGTTGATCAGGTTGGCTAAAAGCAGCCGACTGAAAAAAAAGAAGTGATAGTACAACAGCTAGCTGTTTCATGGTAACTTGATGGATGATCTTAATTTCGCATTTTTCGGAAGAATGACTGAATTAGGGCACGGCATTCTGGTTCTAAAACCCCAGAAGTTACGAATGTTCTTTTGTGAGGAATATCTTGGTGGTAGCGAGTGTAGCCCTTTTTATCATCCGAAGCTCCGTAAACTAATCCGCCCAATTGGGCCCAATGAATAGCGCCAGCACACATCACGCAGGGCTCCAGGGTGACAAACAGAGTGCATTCAGGCAGGTATTTGGCCCCGAAGTAATCGAAAGCGGCGGTAAGGGCCAGCATTTCGGCGTGGGCGGTAGGATCGTTCAGTCGCTCGGTCTGATTATACGCCCGGGCAATAATCCGGTGATTGGCTACCACGATAGCCCCCACCGGAATTTCTCCTTCCTCGTAAGCCTGCTCGGCCAAAGCCAGTGCCTGCTCCATATATTCTTCCTGACTACGTTCCCCTATCAAGTAGATTGATTTTTCTGGTCTAACAAAGCCTGCTGAAAGTCCTGGTAGCTATCTATTGGTAAGGCCACGGCCGAAACCGTTTTGCTTATCCCGTACATTCCCTGAACGGTAACCGGCTGACGGAAAATAATTTTCGCATTGGGTGAAGCCAGCAGAGCAACATTCAGCACCGACTTGCTTTTAGTGTAGGTATCCGGCACGGGTTCAACGCTCTCAATCATATCTACCGAGATGGTAGCCTGCCAGCGTAGCCCGATACGTAGATAAAATTTCCCCTGATCCAAAATAATGGGACGCTTGAGTACCGCCATCAGATCAGCCCACAAAAACAGAAAAGAATAAATGCTCAAAATAGTCAGCCCTAGGGCTAATGCTTCGCTCCAGCGGCTAAGCAGCAGATGTAGTCCAATCGTTTCGGCTACAGTAACCATCAACAGTGCGCCAATCATAGCCGGATAGGCTGATTCGCGGTGATAGGTGAAGGTGGTTTGTCCTTCTTTTACCTCTGGACGTAGTCTCCAGAAGAAAATTCCGTAGTAGAAGGTAGCTACTTCGTTTACTACCAATTGGGTACTGCGCTGCGAGCCAAGCACCTCCTCCAGACTGTACTTCAGATTCTGCACTACATCCGGGCTGCTTTGGGCAGCGGCTCGGTAAGCTGCCAAAATCTTGCGAATCCGGCTCAGGCCGTAGAGTACGATTATCGACTCAGTGATGATTAATGAGCGTTCAGCAAAGCTGAGAAAATACTGCTGATCTTCGGGTAAAATGGCGTGAGCTACACCTACCGCAATCAGGAAAACGACTAGCGTAGTGATCCAGTTGGCTGCTTGCCGACGAACCACCAGCAGATAATACAACAGAGGAATGCCGACCGCAATATCTACCGTGATACCTAGCGAAAGCCAGTGCGCATCCGTCAGAAATGCTGGACTTTGTACTAAGAAAAATGCACATAAAATAATACTGAAGGCGAAAGTGAAGAACCAGAGATAGGGGCGGGGTAAAGTCAATGTCATAAGCAAAAAGTTAGAGTGAGTGATTTATTTTTATAATGGCCAGTGCACAAAGTAACAAGCGCACCTTCTCATTTTCAATCAATTACTGTGACCAACCTCCTATTCTTTTCAGCAACAAACTTATAATACTCTCGCCCAATAAAAAAGATTGAGGAAGTCCAATTCTCAAATTCATCTTTTAAGTCTTCAAGATAGTACTGGCCTGAAATCTCGAAATCAATCATTGCTAATTTAAATGGATAGATTCGGTAGAGACTATTTATCAAATGCTGTAAAAACTTATCAAGAAGTTCGGGGCTTTTTGGGTTCTCAGTCCATGTTTGATACTCTTGTCCAAATACCTGTTCAATAGCCGCAGTGTAAAAGCTAATATCAAACCAATTGAATCCTGTTTCTGTAGGTTCTGTCTCCCGAATATTAAATGTCTTAAATGGAATAGACTTGTCATCAAGATTTATAATGCCTTGATTTTCAAAGTTCTCAAAGTCAATAGTCGTTTTGTTAAAGTCAATGTCAAAAGGTCCTTCTACATTATCCAACTTCCAGAGATAGTCGGTATACTTTTCAATTGGTTTCATGTCTTTACTTGGACAAACTTGAATGGACAACTCATAAAAGCCTCCAAGCCTTAGTTTTTTATCCATGAAGAGTATCTTTTTATCGATCATTTGATTCTTTCAGATTGTGTACAATAACACTTTATAGGCAAAGCTCTTACAAAGACGACTATTTCTACTGCATTATTTAGTAATCAGTGCTACCCAATTGCCACTGCCGGGCGGGCTAAGTGAAACGGTCGTACCAGCTGCTATTTTACTAGACTCAGTCCACTCAGATGTTAGCACGTTTAGCCAGCGAAGCTGTCCTTCGTCGGCTAATGCACTGAGATCTAGTGAGGCTTCTCCGCCATTGGGAAAGTAAACAACGTAGGTGTGTCCGGCCACCGCCTGGGCGTAAGCTTCGTTCTCGTTGCGTTGGCTCAGTAGATGCATACAGGGTTCGGCCGAAAAGTGATCGTAGGCATCGGTGAGCAGGCGCATACTTTGGATAACCGCCTGAGCCGTATCGCTCAACCCTAAACCTGACGGGGGGCGATGGAAGCGGGTAGAGGCCGCTCCCAGCAATACGTTACGCACAAAGCGCTCAACAGCATCCTGATTATTGTGTCCGAATTTGTTGCCGTCGGCCCCGTACACTTTAATGTTGTTTACCGGGCGAGGCTGCTCCGACTGGTGAACCCGCTGTATCTGGCGTAAGCCATTATCCCAGTGTAGCTGACCTTTGTTGTGGTTGTTCTGCGAGATGTCTACAAAAGCGTAGGTTTCGGGGTGGTCGATCGTGGAGCGGTGGGCGACGTGGTCCAGGTCCCAGGGGTCCCACATTTCGGTGGTGTACACGGTTTTGTTGTATTCTTCTTTCGCTATGCTCTTGATATACCCTGACCAGAATGCGCCCCATTCGGCAGTTACCGAAGTTTCGTTATCCATGCAGTAGAGCACATGATCGTACTCCAGCGAATGCTCTAGTAGCTTATCTACAAAAGCTTGCTGGTACTCCAGCACTTTAAATAAACTCATCTGGGAAGGCACCGAGCGGAAGAAATTGTTTTCAGTGTAAATGGGGTGGGTGGATACAACCGTATCTAATTTAGTACGGTGATGATCGTAGTTCGTATTGTTTTTCGGATTAAAGGGATTCACATCCCAGTTATCCCGGTAAAAGTCGAACGTAGCCCATACTTCAATTTGCACCACAATGTCGCGCTCAGCGGTTTCTTGTAGAAAGTTCTCAAAACGGTTCCAGTACTCCTCGTTCCACGCTTCCAGGTTATACAATCCGCTTTCATCTTGGGCGAATGCCCAAACGTTTCCCTCATCGCGGCTAGACATGGTGCAGCGCACGTAGTTGCCCCCGGCCGCCTGTAGCTGATCCAGCTGCTCGGTCAATCCCCCAATCTGAAAGAGATTATCTTCTACCGAGCCACCTAACAGCAAAGTTGGCTTACCATCGTAAGCCCAGAACTGCGGATGTTCTTGACTAATAGCAATGCCGCTCTGCGCGAAAACCGAAGTGGTTAGGAATAGCGTTGAAATGATCAGGGAGTATAGTTTACTGAGGAGCCGGTGCATTGGAGGAGTTGTGTTTTGGTGGTTGTTGATACATCTGCGGGGTTTTACCCGTTTGCTGCTTGAAGAATCGATGAAAGGCGGCCGATTCGGAGAATCCGGTCAGGTAGGCGGTTTCGCCGATGGAAAGTCCGCCTTGCTGAAGGTACTGCTTGGCTAAGGCCGTGCGTACCTCATCACTAATCTTCTGAAAGCTCTGCCCTTCTTCCTGTAATTTTCGCTGTAGAGTTCGCTTACTCATATGCAATTGATCGGCCACCGTCGCCACTTCGGGGGTTCCGCTACCCACTTGCCTCACCAATAGCTCTTTTACCTGATTACTCACCGATTCCTGTCGGGTGAGCTGTTGGAGCAGGTTCTGGGCAAACTGTTCTAATGTATTTAGCAACCCGCTATGAACCGGGGTGAGTGGCCGATCCAGGCAGTGGCAGGGAAAGGCCATCGTGTTGTGTGCTTGTTCAAACTGCACTTCGGTACCAAAGGCGTGCTGGTACACTGTTGGTTCGCGAGTTTGGTACGTAAACGTTGTCGCAGTTAGTTGGAAGGACTGGCCGGTTAGTATCTCAAAGCTGCGTAAGGCAAAGGCCATATCGTACTCAACACTTTGCCGAAGGCTTAGCTCGCTTAGCATCTGCCAGGCGGGTACCGGATCAAACGATATTACAAACTGATTTCCCTGCTGGCTCGCCCGAATGTCCAATACATCGCCTACAATTTTGCTGTAGCGTTGGGCCTGCTGTAGTGCCGCGCCCAGGTTGGGACTATTCTGCATCAAATACCCTACTACACCAATAGCTTCAAAATTAAACTGTTGTCCCAGGAGTAGGCCCAGAAAATGATCATCGGTGAGGAGTACAGCCTGTTGCCACAACCGGTCGAGCTCCTCCAGGCTCACTCGGTGATCGGGGCTGTCCAGATAATCCAACCGAATTCCTGACTGACGGCACAGAGAAGATTTATCCACTTCGTAAGAAGCAGAGAAATGCACAATATCGCGGACAATAGCCGAAGAAACAGTCATAAGTTTGACATCTTTCGTAACTGAAATGGCACGTTCGGTTAGCTCTGCTCTGCTGAGTACGAACTACTTTTGAAGATAACAAAACTAACAGTGTCATGCGAAAAAACACGTTACTACTAAATACTTTGCGAGCTAATGCAATTTTTTCTTTTCTTAGCGGAATAGATGCCATCCTGTTTAACCAATTTTTTATGGGACGTTTTGGCATTAGCGCCCCCTACGTTTTTCCTGTGTTAGGAGTGGGGTTATTAATTTTCTGCGTCACGGTTTTCTACGAGGCTCGCCGCAAACCCATCAAACATTCGGCGGTTAAAGCCATCATTGGGCAGGATGTGGCCTGGGTAGTAGGTAGTGCCCTTATTATCCTAACTAATGTTTTTTCTTTAAGCACTACCGGCCTATGGCTAACCGCGGCGGTAGCTGTTTTAGTAGCTATTTTTGCTTATTTACAGTACAGGGGAATAAAACAACTATCATGAACGTAAAGAACGCTTATCTGATTGTAGCCATACTGGGCACGGTTCTGCCCTATTACGAGCTGTTCCAGTTTATTGGGGAAGAAGGCTGGAGTGTGGTGGGCTTTGGCGAAGCGCTATTTGTGAATCATGCTTCGAGTATGGGGGCCATCGACCTGCTTATTTCTTCGTTAGTATTCCTGATTTTCGTAGAATACGAGGGCCGCAAATTAGGTATGCGCCATCGCTGGGTATACATCGTGGTTAATCTGCTGATTGGACTATCAGCGGGCTTGCCATTATTCCTTTACGTTCGGGAAAGGCAGTTAGCCGAAAAGTCTGTTGCTGAGGCAGTAGCTAACTAGTGGTGGATCATCTTTTCTTTTATTGGGGGTTGGGTTTGCTGCTTACCCACGAGATGGATGCGGTTCGTTGCCGAGAGTGGAAACTATTTATTATCCTTTCCGGGCTGAAAGAACCCACCGCTTACCGTTTGTTTACCGCCCTGCATATTCCTCTGTACGGGTTTTTGCTGCAAGAACTGGTGCAGGGGCCGGCTACGGTATTAGTAATTGGGCTAGATGCATTCTTCGTTATTCATGTACTGCTACATTTCTTATTTAGCCAGCATCCGGCCTACGGGTTCACCTCATGGTTTTCCTGGCTATTGATCATCGGTACGGGGTTATGTGGGTTGTTAGATCTGGCTTTTTATCTAAGCCGGTAGCTCGCTGACTTCAAACCACTAGGATAGTATACCTTTGCGGCGGGCAAAGCGAAGTAGTTTAGGCGTATCGCTTACTCCAGCCTTTTTCAGCATGTTTTTGCGATGGGTAGCAATAGTGTTACTGCTCAGGTTTAGCATACGAGCAATTTCTTGAGTGCTATGGGCCTTGTCAAGTAGCTGAAGAACCCGCATTTCGGCTCGGGTAAACAGTTTATGTCCGTTACTTTGCTCTCGGGCAGGATAGTATACTAAAGAACATTTGGGATCAGGACCGTAAATACTCAGCATAGGGCCGGTTTCGGAAGGGCGGTGACTGATATCGGTTACTTTCTCTAGAGAGAATACCAGGTTGCCTTCCCGGTCGTAGGCTAGCTCTAGCGATTGCTGTAGTAAATGCAAAACTTTCCCTTCAGCATTTTTAAACCGGTAGTCGAAGCTAACTGAGTACTGAGCACGTTCTCTCTGCGGAATTTCGTGATGAAGATGCTGTACAGCGCGTAACACCATCCGGGCAAAGGAATCACTGTCACGGTAAGCCATATTTTTCTGCACGAACTTTATTCCTCCTTCTCTTAGGGCTTCGGGTGGATACCCTAATACCTGTTCAATTTCTTCGCTCACATGTTCGTGGCACTGGGTGTGGTAGTCGTATAGAAAATAGAAAGCAGGCCCTAAATGAGGGGTTTGTGGTGCTTGTAAAATAGGGCGAATGTTATCTTTGTAGTAAGGCAAGTTCGGATCGAAATCCTGGCGATGCAGCATATGAGTCCCGTTGTATAACTTCTTCTTGGTATAAGCGACTGGCAGTTGGCCTATCATAGGGTTTGGTATTTACAATAAATGCTATTTCTTAGTGTACAAGAAAATCCAGTTGTAACCTGAGACTAAAAAAAATTTACTATAAAGTTTGTACTTAATTATACTAGCATTTGGGTGGGGGCGGGTAATACATATCGCGCAAATGCTATCACGGATCAGGCATTATGCCTCGTTTCTGGTATTCAGAGGGGGTGCAGCCAAATTGTTTGCTAAATCGATGGGTGAAATAGGAGGGACTGGTGAACCCGGTTTCATAGGCTACCTGAGCAATATCGTAGCCGCCGGCAATGAGTAATTCGGCTGCTTTTTGTAGGCGGTACGAGCGAATGAATTCGTTGGTTGGTTTACCGACCAGAGACTTTAGTTTGCGGTTAAGTTGTGAGGAACTTAGGGCCATTTCATCACTTAACTGATCAACGTCTAATTTGCTGTTGGCATAGCGGGCTTCCAATACGGTCTTAAGTTTTTCCAGGAAGGGGTCCGTTGACTGAGGACTACTATCTTGAGGAGAGAGGTTGTTCTTCTCCGAGCGTTGAAAGAATTTTCGCTGATAATAATTCCGCAGCCGGTTTCTTTCTTCCAGTAGGCCATGTATCTGAGCCATTAACAGATCATCATCAAACGGCTTGGTTATATAAGCATCGGCACCATGCTGCCATCCCTGTACCTGATGATCTAGGTCGGCCCGGGCGGTCAGCATAATGATGGGTATATGGCTGGTCAGCGGGTTATTTTTCAAAGTCTGCGTAAGCTGTAGCCCATCGCGTTTTGGCATGGCCAGGTCGGTAATAATCAGGTCAGGCATCTTAGCTTCAGCTAATTCCTGCCCTCTTAAGCCATCTGGGGCTATCGTCAGTCGAAACTGATATTGCAGGCAGAGCTTAATGTCCTGTTGCATATCCGAATTATCTTCTACCAACAGTACTTTAGGCGCAGTAGTCGGAGCCAAGTGTGGTTCGTTAGTAGAAGCTGGTTTAGCTTCAGAAGCGGTTGACCCTTCGGGCGCAGCCGTAAGTGTAATACGCTCTTCCTCCACTACTGGTAACGATACAGTAAACGTTGTTCCCACTCCTGACTGGCTCTCAACCTGTATAGCTCCGCCGTGTAGTTGCACTAACTCCTGGGTTAGCGAAAGCCCGATACCTGTACCGCTTACATCGTGTTTTTTCCCGTCTTCCGACTGATAAAAGCGGTCAAAGATGACCTGCTGTTCCTGAGGGGCAATACCGATACCAGTATCCTGTACTGAAATCTGTAGTAAATCTTCTTTACAGAGCATGTTAATAGTCACTTTACCACCTTTGGGAGTAAACTTGAAGGCATTGGAAAGTAGATTATTTACCACTATACTGATTTTGGCCAAGTCAGCTTGCACCATTACTGGTTTAGAGGGTAGGTTCATCTCATAGCTGATCTGCTGGCGTCGGGCCTGGTCGCAGAACAGCGAAAGGGCTGGATGAAGGTATTCTACTATGTCTGCCCGGGTACGCTCAAGTACGAAGCTATCGGATTCAATACGCGAGAGAATCAGGAGCTGTTCTACTAGCCGTAACAGACTCTCAGCGTGGGCTTTCATTTGAGCAAAGAGAGAACCTACGGCAGACTCCTTTCCCTTTTCTTCAATAAGGCGGTTCAGAGGACGAATGATTAACGTGAGTGGAGTACGGAACTCATGAGATACATTCGCTATCAGTCGGGAGCGAAACTGACTAAGATTGCGTAGCTTAACGGTTTGTTCATTTATCTGCTGCGTGCGTTCTCGCACTTTTCTTTCTAAACGGCGACTTTCTGCCCGCTGGCTATTCCGCTGACGAATACCTAAGGCTACGGATAGGCAAATAACTTGCATAGTAAAACCAATATTATAGCTGTAAGGTATCATTCGTTGGTAATCGAAAAGATTGGGATGTTGGAAGGATAGCAACACGAAGCTGAAACAAAGCATAAATATCCAAACGCCCAGCAGCATAATCCGGTCGGCCCAACTTCGACATTTCCACCATAAGAATCCGATAATAATTAGCCAAACGGGTACCTCTATGTTATTGTATCCCATAGAGTAAATGCGGTCGGCCAAATCAAAATCGTAATTGGTAGCCAGAGCCGTAATAGCTGCTATTAGCAGTATCAACCGGGTAATGATCATTAACCGAAAAATTCCATTTAGCTGCGGAAAGCGTTTAGGAATGTTTAGAAATGAACGGACAAATAATACCAGAAATACTGCATATAGGCTGGTGAGTAACCACACGTAAAGCTTGAAGTGAATATACCGTCCTAGTAGAGCATCAGCATAGTAGTATTGATAATCAAAGAGATAATAGAGTGCCACCGAAAACAGAAACAATGCGTAGTAGAGGTAGGTCTTGTCTTTAGTAGTAATAAAGTAAAACAGGAAAAAGAAAGCCATAATGGCCAAAGCGCCCATGATAAAGCCGGTGAGCATTTCTTCGAACGATACCTTACGGTTTATCCAATACTCTGGAGTAGTCAGTGATAAGCCAAAACGAGGTACAAAACCTGTAATCCGCTTAATTTTGATGTATATCTCCTGCGTTTTTCCCGGAGGTAATTCCAACCAAACACTAGTGCTTACATCAGCTTGTATGGCCCGTTCCGAGACTGGTACGTACTGTCCGGTGCGTTGATGGCCGAATGAGCTATCGGGCTGGCGAATATATACGTCTACAAATGAGTTTTTAGGGCTTACCTCCAGTATCCCTTTGATATGATCAGTAAGCGTATTCTTAATATGTATCTTTCCCCAGTAGGTGGAGTACGGTTCAAGGTCACTATATTGCTCGTGGTAATCGAGCTTGAACATATACTGGTGCTGAGTTTTAGGGTCGCTGGCGGTCTCAATAGTCCAGGAATCCGTACTATCCATGGCGATCCAGAGCTTGTGCACACCTATATCTAAGTAGTGGTTTTGAAGTGTATCAATTACGTAGGTGTAGGGCTTATCAACTACAGTGTTTGAGGGGGTAGTGTCACTTGGCGAAATTTCGTTTCTGATCTGAGCAGTGGTGCCGTTTAGCAACGCTGTACCGTAAAAAAATATAAATGTCCAGATTAGGTAACGAAGCATAGACTTCAAAAAGTAGGCGAATATTGCAGTTTACTAGCAGTAAAAATACTCACCGTCTGACATAATACTAGCAAAATATTATCTTTTTGGAATATATTTTCATCTTGCTGCGAATAAGCAGACCAGCTGAGTGATCATACTTTTTGGCTGAAATCTCGTTTTATTAGCACATTCGCTATGAAACGTTCTAAACGTACTTTTTTTCTAGTGTTGCTTTTAGTCGACTGCCCCTGCTGGCGCAAGACCAACCGCAAGAAATTAGCGAAGACTCGATCATTGTTAATGTAGTTTACGATACAGTTTAGGTAGAAAGGAATAGTATTGTATTTACTAAAGACAGTATTTTTTTCTCCGAGCGGGATACTGTAATCTACGTGACCGATACTATTCGTACCAGGATTGAGAGGGTGCTCAAGTAAAAAGATGGAGAAGACCAGAAGGCGTTCTATAATCATCTCAAGGAAACAATGGGCATACGGTTGACTTCCGCTACGGGCTGGTCAGTATTCAGGATGAAGACGGTATACGAGGGCTGGAGGGTACCATGTTGGAAGGAGATGAGCAGCTCGCACTCAGTTTAGAACTACTAACTTATCCTCCGGTGAACTTCTACAGTTTCCGACTCACCTGTTTTACTTTTGCCGATGCCAGACTGATTGCTCAAAAAGGTAGGACATATTTGAAAGCCCAAGCTACCACAGCTACGGCTTAGGCCTTAGGGTGTGGAACGAGAACCTGGCCTTTAAAACTTTTCAGCTACAAATTGCCTTCTATCCACGCACTCCCCGCGACAAGAGCTGGTTTGGATTTGAGATTGGTAGTATTCCTATCCCTTATTTCCTCGACCTTGATGTTCGCAAACCCCAGGTTTTCCAGTTTCGGTAGGTTATATCGATACTTTAGTCTGGCTGTAGCGATTACGGTTTTCGTCGGGGATAAGGCAGGCAAATTTGGAAGACAAAGTTTCTGAAGTCGGATCTTTCTCCCGCACTACCTCGAACGTAACCCGTAACAGCTCCGGATTGGCTACACACTGCCGTACAATTTCGGCTACCTCTTCCCGACTAATATCCTGATTACGAATACTGTCATCCTGATAAAGCGCACAACTTTCTATTGAGAAGCCTTCGTCTACCAGCTTGCCGGGCCGGATGATTACGTAGTTTAGTTGGGTGCTGCGCAATGCATTTTCACCCCTTAGTTTCCAGGTAAGCAGCCTGCCGTATAGATTAAGAAAGAAAAATGGATGGGTAACCCCCATTGAGGAGATTAGAATAAACTGCTTCACTTTGTGATTCTCAGCTGCCAAAGCCATCTGTCGCACACTTTGGTAGTCAATGTGTTTTGGTTTGTTCTTACCGAACCAGAAGTTACCAAAGGAAGTGGAACCAGCAGCGTAGATTAGTACATCCACATCTTTCACAATAGTATCGTAACCCGAATAATCTTGCAGGTTATATTCTACCAGATGGATGTTAGGCGCGAGTAGTTGCTGTTGCTGGGCTTTAGCCCGGTCTCTTACCAACGCGTGCACGGTATGCCCAGCATTGTACAGCTTATCTACTATCTGAGAGCCAGTTCGCCCGGTAGCTCCCACTACCAGCACGTTAAGAGAATCATCCATCCTTTCGGTTTATCCTGTAACCCGTTGGAGGGAGATTTTGTTGGTGAAATAATAAAGGGTAAAAGGTTGAGGGTAAAGGGTCGAGGGGAATGAATGTGAGTATAAAACGTTTAATTTTATGTTACGATGAGTAAGAAGGCTAAAGGGTTTGAGGACCTAGAAGTTTGGCAGGAGAGTGCAGCATTAGTAGTCACCCTGTATAAGCAATTGAAAGATTGCCGAGATTTCGGGATGAAGGATCAAATGCAGCGGGCAGCGGTCTCTATTGCTTCCAACATTGCCGAGGGCTTTGATCGTCAAACCCAAAAGGTGTTTATCCAGTTTTTGTACATTGCCCGAGGTTCTTGTGCTGAACTACAAACCCAACCATACATTGCTTCCGAGGTAGGAATACTATCGCTAACCCAAGCGAAGGAGCTTCAAGCCAGAACTCACCAAATATCAGCCATGCTCTATAATCTAATTCAGTACCGAAGAAAATTCACCTAACCTTTTCCCCTCCACCCCGCACCTTTCACCCTCAACCCTTCAATTTCGGGAAGTAATATCGGCGGCAGTGCTTTCTTCTTTGCGGAGAATTTCGGGATTGCCTCGGTACTCAATATCACTACTGTCACTGGCTTTGGCATCCAGAGATTCTATGGCGTGTACCTGGGCATCGGAAGCTCCGGAGGCTTCTATCTGGCAGACCTGGGTTACTAGTCTTCCGGCTTCCAGATCGCAGGAACCCGACACCTTGGCAATCATAACTCCGGCCTCACCGGAGAGGTAAGCATCGGCTGCTCCTTTTACTCGGCAGATGAGTTCATCTACGTAGACCTCTAAGGTAACGTCACTAGCTCCGCTAATACCCAGCTCCAGTGTTTCGGCCTGAAGTGGGCTACGGCTATATACATCAGTAGCGCCTTTGGCAATCAGGCTGTTGATTTCCTGAAAGTTGACGTATACCTTTCGCGACTCGGCTTTGCGAATATTCTTCTTCTCGTAAATACGTAGCGTATTTCCTTCTATCTCGGTAGCGATAACATCCAGCAGGTTTTCATCAGCCTCAATGGTGATAGATTCTTCCTCATCCTGACTGAGGTACACATCTACGCTGCCCGTAATGACAATAGCACTGAAAGGAGCTATAAACCGGGTTTCGGTTAGTACGTTTCCATTACCCCGCACGCCTTGAGCGTAAGCTGCATTGAACAGGGTAAGCCCCGAAAAGAGGATTAACAGATAAATTCGCTGATGAGTAAAAATAGGCATAGAAATTAGTTGATTTAACGACAAGATGCTAGTAGACTAGTAAACGTTGCACGAATACGGCAGCGAACAGATAAATATGTAAGAGTAGAGCTAATTGGCATCTTCGGTAGAAAGTGGCTCTGGAATAGCGGCAATTCCTCTTGTTACCCAACGAGCGCCATAAACCGAAGAATAAACTACCTCAATACGAGCTAACTCTTTTCCTTCTTGGTTCTGCGAAAACCAATTCATTAATTTTTCTTTATCTTCCAATGATCCATCTACTTCAATCAAAATGACCTCCTCTCCAACAGGCAAAACCCGACCTTCACTGATGATTGCGTAAGAAAAATAGATCGTATCTGTCTTCATAATCTGGTTCCGATGAAAAGCGTAAGGGTCGCCTACATAAGTTTGTTCTTCGTAGACTACACGAATCTCATCAATAAAGGCTGGTCCTATACCATTATTGACTAAGGCTATCCGAAAGTGGGTAGGATTTCTATTTTGGGGCATAATTTCCAAATAAGGCAATACTGAGGCATATTGCTGTTTTTGCGCCAGTTCGTTCTGCTCGCCGGATAGGCGTATTTGGTACATCAGGGCCAATAGGGTAGCAATACTCACCACAAAGGCCGAGAGGCTAATGATCTTCTCGGAGTTCCAGAACTTCTTTTCAAGACTGATGGGTAGTTGATCTAGCCACCTTTTTTTCGGAGTAAGCTCTGGTGTATCGGTCGGTAGCTCTTCTTTCATACGAACGCTTTTCGTGGAAAAGATACGTAATCCGAGGTTAGCAGGAAAATTTATTCCTCTTCAGAATTACTTACCGTGCTGCTCGAGGTGTTTGGTTGGAGATTGTATGAACCGGTCTGTCTCAAAAAGAGATACAAGTCCTAACAATCTGGTAATCAAATAGTACATCCGTAAGAAACCAACGGGAGTACAGTTGAATGACACTTTTGGATTGAGCTATTTTGCCAACAAAGTTAAACCTTAAAACCACAAAAATCATGGCAGTACCTTACGCATTAGTAGATAACCCGCTTACCGCCGACCCTACCGATTTTCGCGCCTCGGTGCAATCGGGCAAAAGCGTGACCGAAGAAGAGCTGATTGAAATGATTGTAATGCACAATACCGGTATTACCGAGTCGGTAGCTCGTAAAATGATTGCGGAATATATGCTGGCGTTGCGCTTTTTCTTAGGCAAAGGCCGCAGCGTGAATACCCCCCTACTGAACAGCAGCTACAGCATTTCGGGAGTGTTTACTGACGAGGAAGATGCCTTTGACTCTAGCCGTCACCAACTAAACCTTAACTTTACCCCCGGTATGGGAGTAAAGGATGTAGTAGAAACGGTAAGTACTGAAAAGGTAGAGGCCACCGTAAGCCAACCCACTATTACCAGTTACTTTGATACCGAAAGTGGTAGCAAAAACGAGGTGCTTACCGCCAACGAGATGGGCCGCATTAATGGCAAACGCCTAAAGTTTGACGATACTGACCCTACCCAGGGAGTGTTCTTTGTCAATGACAAAAAGAAAGACTTTAAAGTAACTAAGTTCGCCGCGCACCGACCCAGCAAACTTATCTTCAAAGAACCCGCATAAGTAGCAGGAGTATACACCATAGAAGTACGCAAAGCCGGAGGCCAAGTAGGCAAGCTAAACACAATATTAACCATAGCCTAAGCTTCTACAATAGTAAGAAGCACCCTATCCCCGAACGAGCGATAGCAAGTTACGGGGTCTCCCTCATACTAAGACAGAGACCCCGGTATTCACTATTGTTCAACCGGGGATACTTGCTTTTCTTTATTTAAAATAGCCTCTTCTTTTACACCCTAGTCTCTGGCTTTATTCTACTAGAGTAATTTGGCATACTATACTAGGGCAGTTCATCAGATACACTATAGTGCTTCACTTAGATACACTAGTATAGATTAACTCGCCTTATTAGAATACAATTGATTGACTGATGAGAGTACCTTCGAGAAAGGTATCAAAGCGAAAAAAATGATTACTCTGTTGGATTTCTATATCATAACCTATCTGAAGGGTTATTTTTACGATAATGTAAGCTTAACAACTAGGGCAAATATATTTGAGATAACACGCAGCTCACGTAAGATTTACTTTCTGTAACTATAAATATTGCTTTAGTATTGGTAAAGAGTGACGGGCTGTTCAGAATATCACTTGTGAGATTACCCGAAAGTGGGTCATTTGAAAGTAGAGTCAGCAAGCCTATGAGCAGTGGCGACCTGATGAGTACTATTACTCAGAGGCTTTGTTATACAACGACTTTTTCTTCCACTTCCGTATTTGGTTTCTTAAAATTCCTTAGAAGGAAGACAAGAACTGTTCCAGGAAGAATTATGTAAGACATTTCTAGGCCATAGACGGGGTTATCAATTCTATTAAGTGAATCAATAAATTCCCATAATGAACCACCTACCATAAAGATAAGAGCGACTAGTTGAAATCTGGTTTGGAGCTTAGGATTATCGAGAATTGATAGTGTCACTGCAAATGAATATATCCCAATTGCCTGCGTAAATTTTATCAATTTCTTGCCTTCTTCGTTATGATTTATAAAGAAAAGATAACTCAGTGCAAGGCAAACTAAAAGAAGGGGTAACATTGTTTTTAAATTAATCCAGGGTGTTTTTTTCATTAGTACGAAAGTGCGATAATTTAGAATTGCTGCAAGAGCATACAGTGGGTCACCAAGAATGTAATGCCATTCACAGTTAACTAATCCGCTATGGAGCTTCAAAGAAGAAAACAGAACAAATGAACCAATTTGGTAATATGTACCATTTCGCACAGAGACCCTATCTCCAATAGCATATGATGTAAGCATCATCATTATTAGAATATCAGCAATAAAGTGAAGGGTCAATACTGTGATTTCAGTATTTATTCTTCCACTTCCGTCCTTATCATAATACAAACAAAGGCAAATCATTAATGGTAAGGCTAACCAAACCCACCAATTTTGCTTTGAAAATGCCTTAAACTCTTTCCAAAAGGACTTAAACATGATTACTTATTATAATTTAATGCTAAGTAAACATGTTTGCCTAATTCGAAAAGAACATTCTCTGTTAAGGTTTCTTTCAATAATTTCATTCCTGAATCTGTAGTGGTATCAATGTCAATGGTTCCCCATATTGAACCATCGGGTGCAACAATCGGTGCGGCTAGAACATATTTCAACTCTTCTTCTACTTCACCTTGCATCTCTTCTAGAGGCTCAGTGAGTGGCTCCACTTCTTGCCCACATACACGCTGTTCAACAAAAGCTTTTACGACTACAATTTTGGTTTTTGTCTCTTCTGTAATTTTAAATTTCAAAAATCCGGTGACCTCGCGAACTGGTAATTGAGACCAAAAATGAGTACAGACTAATTCATCACCTTCAGTCTTAAAAATAAATGCCCTTAATCCAGCATTTGTAAACTCAATAGGAGTACTTAATGCTTTGCAAGAGACGTGTAGAGCACCTTTTACAAGCTCATCAATCCAGACCTTTGTTGTTTGTACTTGAAAATTAGATTTTTTTTTCTTCTCGTAACTGTCAATCCCTTGAATAATCTGGTAAGATGCATTGCCCATCGCAGCCGGCCATGTTGTAGTTTCTGGTCTTCGATATGTTGCTCTCACCAATCCCTCAAGATCAGAAGGAATTCTCAAATTATCAGTTTGCTCTGAAACAATGAAGGTTCTCTTTCGTCCATTTACTCCCATAGACAGTCCTATTTCGAAAATTACATTATCCCGTGTAGTCACAAGATCATCTTCTCTTATATGAATAAGATCGTCAGCACTTACAATAAATATTGTGAAAGCGAATTTTGGTAGTTTATCCAATAAGGATTCAAGAATGAACTCACTTGTTTTAAACGTCCCCTGATCCCAAACTTCAATCTCAAAGGAGTCATTTGCTTGTTCTAAGTTCATTTTTACTGCTCGAGCGGCCTCCGATCCTTCCGAAGAGGAGCCAATAAATACAGGAATACGATTTGGCATAATAGTAAGCTTTAGTTCTGATTTATAGGATAAGTGTTTAATAGAATTCTTAGTCTACAGTTGAGTTTTCATTAATTAATACATTGGTAATCCATCCTAATACTGGACTTGTAATCCTTCCATTCTCAGTAACAAATACATCAGAGCAAAGCACTGTATCAGTAGTGGTTCTTTCCATCATGAGCTTGGCAGTTTCTAAAGAATCACTTGTTTTCACTACCGCAAAACTCTTTTTAGCCTGCTCACCAAATTTTTGATCATTAATTAGATTCTCTAACGTAGGATCACTTGCTGTACTACCGCTCGCTGTGGTAGCTGATCCTGTTCCGCCCTGCGATGAGGATGAGGGTGAAGTTGTAGACTGAGACGGTGTCGGAGACTGAGGTTGTTTAGTAAGTAGATAGTCCGTGATTAGACTCTTGTGCACCATATATTTGGGATGCAACTCTTCTGTCAAAACAGGGAGTCTATTATACTTTTTAAGGTACTTCTCATCTGCCAAAAGGTCTTTAAGAATATATTTATCTTCTTCTCCACTCTTTATCTTTAAGTAGGAAATCTGAGATAATTGATACATCTTATCTTCAGCCCTGAGAGAGCGCAACTTTTGCTGAGTGGTAGTAATCTGTTTTACAAGCTCTTGAGTATTTCGACTAGCCGACTCGTAGCTATCTCTAGAGAAATAAAAAGCTAGTAGAGTACCAATCCAGGTACCAACTAATGACACGATAGTCGTAAATACAGTCTCTTGAGAAATGGTATTGTCTTTAGCAGGGCTTAATATATACCATGAAATTACGCCAAGCCCTATCAATGAGATAGAAACTATAACTATAGACAACCAAAACCTCTGGTTAGACTTTTCTTGCTCTAACTTGCTTTCAGTATCCATAATTAGAAGAGCTTAATGCTATAGGTGGTTGAGTTAAATACTCAGTTGGTTGCTTTTGCAGAATAGGGTACTTTCTAATGTCGAATACCACCATTGCATTATTGTATCCTTTTGGCAATGTAACTTTTTTAATGGCCCTTTGCCCCTCATCGTTAATAAACGATTGTTGTAGCTCCACCTTCTTGGGTACCGATAGTTGTACGACAAAGTCTCCTTCGGGAGTATTCTCCGAAATCGACATAAACCCTCTTCCAATGATACTTACTTTATCTTTAGGGGTAGCCAGCTCAAATATAGACTCAACAGTAGCTTTAGCAGCAGCCGTTACAATGGCAACCGCCGCTCCACCTGTAATAAGCCCAACAGCACCAACTGCGGCGGCTCCAAATACTTTTTTTAGTATTCCTTCAATCTTTTTGGGCTTCTCAATAGCAGTGATTTCTACATCAATACCTGATTCTCCAATAATTAGTCCTTTGTAAATAATTTGCTCTTTAAGTGGTATTCCTCCTAACTCTAAGGTTTTTTCATCCTCAAGGTTCATTGCTACTACCGTGGTAGGGGATTGAGTCTGCGGAGTAGGATAAACTAAGGAAGCAGATAGCATATTGTTTCCTTTGCCATCGTCTACCTGACCATTTTCAATAATGGTCACACTTTTTAACTTAATCTGAATAATATGGTTCATAGTGTAGTGTTAAGCGACAATAATATCATGTAGTAGTCACTACAAAGCTTGAAACAGCACTGTAGCGTTGCAAATATGGCAATATGAAGTAAGGTCTATCAGAACGATAGCTTTACCGAATTGACATTAAGAAAGTTTGGGAGCGTCTCAAATAAAAGGCAGCTTTAAAGTAGATGGTTTAGGTCTAATTGTCAAGTATTATCCAAATAAAATATTAGAAAAAAGCGAAAAACAAGTAACTATTTGGCTATTTAACATATTTATTCACCATTATTGGGTAGAAACATTAAAAAGTACAATTTAAAAAACACCTACTTTACTAATTTATTCTCTATCTTTTCTCTTCTCTGCTTCCCAATGGAAATCGGTAGCATACTGCTCAAGATAGGCTTAGCACTCTAAACGGAAGCCCTATAACCCCTGGCACTGTCTACTAACTCAACTCACCGCCACATTTAGGTAACCCAGGAAGGGTTGCATACTTTGAAAGATTTTAACAGTGGTGGCCGGGAATTGCTGGCTGGTTACTTGCTTATCGGTAAGCTTATGCATCACCAGGTAATCTTTGAGTTTGAGTAGCTCAATATTGGGGTGGTCCGGTTCGTAGCCTTTGGGAGCACGTTTGAGGGCAGCACCCTGAATTTCACCAAAGTAGCGCTTAAAGTCGGGAGCATCGGTAATCGTTTTTAGCTCACCGGGGTTATAGTCAATTTCCTGCCGGACTTTAGCTAGTACAGGCGGAGGCGGTTGGTAAATACCCCCGGCAATAAAGGACTCGTCGTTAGGTTGTAGATGTAAGTAATAGAGAGCCTGATCGGTTTTTTTCCCGCCCTCAGCCATCGCCGCCCCAAAGTTATTCTTGTAGGGAGACTTATTTTTGGAAAAACGAATATCGCGGTTAATGCGGAAGATGCAATCCTTAGGATTTAATCCGCGCAAGCTTTCGTCGTCAATACTAAGCTCACCCAAAATGTAGCCTACCAGATCGATAAATTGCTGGCGGGCGGTTTGGTAGCGTGAGCGGTGTTCATCCATCCAGGCCTTTTCGTTGTTGGCCTGTAAGTCTTGCAGAAAGGAAAGAATAAAAGTAGTGTCCATAGGTGGGCAACTTACGAAATTAGAGCAAGTCCACCAATGTCTCTAGCGCAATACCGCGTGAAGCCTTCAGTAGCACTGTACTATCTTGAATAGGGTTTTCTTTCAGGTAGGCTTCCAACTCACTTTTCTGAATAAAATATTGAGCTCCAGGGTAGGTATCAGCGGCATCCTTCATCAGTTCACCGCAGAGCATGGTCTGGGTAAAACTAGCCGTAGCTAACTGCTCACCAATGGCGCGGTGTTCCTGTGGGCTGTCTTCCCCCAATTCGTACATATCACCTAAAATTGCCACTTTTTGAGGAGCCTGCATGGCCTTCAAGTTTTCGATCGCCGCTTGCATAGAGTCGGGGTTGGCATTGTATGCATCCAGGATGATAGTATTGCTGCCTTTCTTTACAATCTGGGAGCGTTTATTCGATGGCTGATAATCGGCTACGGCTTGGTTAGCTAGTTCGGGGGGCACTTCAAAGTATTTCCCAATGCACAAAGCCGCTGCAATGTTCTCAAAATTGTAGCCGCCTAATAGCTGAGTTTCTACCTCCTGGCCGTTTTCGTGGCGATAGCGAACGAAGGGATCAGCCGAAATAAACGCACAGTGAAAATAATCACCCTGAGCCGGGTAGAAGTAGGGAGCCTCGAACCGCTTGGCCATATTGCTCAGCAGAAAGTTCTGAGAGTTGATAAATACCGTGCCCTTGGTTTTTAGCAAATAATCGTATTGCTCGCTTTCTCCCCGAATGGCGCCTTCTAACCCGCCAAAGCCTTCCATATGAGCTTTGCCGATGTTAGTCGTAAGTCCGTAAGTAGGGTGAGCAATGCGGCATAGGGTAGCAATCTCGCCAATAGCGTTAGCGCCTAGCTCAATAATCGCTATTTCGGTATCCTGATCAATCTCCAGTAGCGTCAGCGGCACGCCAATGTGGTTGTTCAGGTTGCCTTTAGTCGCCAGGGTTTGGTACTTCTGGCTCAGTACGGCGTAGAGTAGCTCCTTGGTGGTAGTTTTACCGTTGGTTCCGTTGATGCCGATGATAGGAATGTCCAGTTGCATCCGATGATAGTGGGCTAAGTTTTGTAGCGTAGTAAGCACATCATCTACCAAAAGAAACCGCTCACCTTGCTGAAACTCAGCTTCGTCAATTACGGCGTAAGCTGCACCCTTTTCCAGGGCTTCGGCCGCAAAGCGGTTTCCGTTGAAATTGGCTCCCTTCAGCGCAAAGAACATACTTCCCGATTCAATATTCCGGGTATCGGTAGATACCTTGCTGCAGGTTACAAACGTATCGTAGAGTTGAGGGATGGTTTTCATATTTTTGCTGGTATAATGATCAAAGTTAAAGTTAATGACTGATGATTGATGACGAATGATTAATAAATTACTCTTTTACATCATTTACCAGTCATTATTCATCAGCCATCATTCATTAAAACTATGTGTATTATTCTCAGTATAGAAACTGCTACTAAAACCTGCTCGGTTGCTTTGCACCAGAATGGTACCCTGCTAGGTTTGCAGGAGATACATCTGGATAAATCTCATTCGTCGTTACTGCACGTCATGATCGAGAACCTGCTTCAGTACTGCGAAGTAGC
>CAKZYJ010000032.1 GCA_937884755.1 uncultured Flammeovirgaceae bacterium | reverse complement strand
TAGGCCTGCCGCTAGCGTTCATCCTGAGCCAGGATCAAACTCTCCATTGTATAAAATTAGTTGAAAACAAAGCATCACGCTCTGCCCTCAGTTGTCTTTACCTGGCTGCTTAGTTAGGTTTGTTACCTATTCTGTATTGACTTCAGGTAGAAACAAAGCACTAACTCATGTTAGTTTCACTGTTCCCTGTAGTACCTGTTGCCTTATTGGCCTGTACGTTAATCAACTTTTCAAAGAACATTCTCACATCCCAAAGCCCTACTGGCCCCGGTGTGTTGGCTGATCTAGAGGAGCTAAACAAGCAACTAGTGATCAGTATAAGCGAAATACGCTCGCTAAAATTGCGATGATGGACTTTCTCTTCAGTGCCCCCTCTCAACGCTTACCGCACCACCAAAGTTCATCCCTCAAACATCTTTTCTTACCCCAATCCACTGCTTCCTCGCTGAACAGGTTCGCAAAGGTAGGAAAGATTTTTTAACTCGCAATGAAGATGGGTGATTTTTGCCGAAAGTTATTTCCTTCCCATCGTTCGCGATCTATTCAACCGCAATGAATCCTAATTAGTTCTAAATGCTTAAAAATATCTCGAATAAAAAAAGGGGCTACACAGAAAGCCCCTTCAAGAATATTTATCGTATGATTTTAGCGACTGGCGAGCCGTTCGGCTTCATCGAAAAGATCCAGCGCTTTTTGTAAAATCACGTTTTGCTGGTTAAAGATCGGGAAAGCCCCGTCGTTGCCCCATACACTTCGAGCAATTAGCCCTTTCACCCGATTCCTAATAAAATCAGTTGCCTGTCCCATTTCTTCCTTATCAATTTCTTCTCCTGCTTCCCGAGCGATATTAAACAGGTCATCTAACATTTTGTCGCTCACCTCGAAATCTGTGCGATAGTCCTCATAATCCATTGCTTCCAATTTCGCTTTATTATTCTCGTAATAAAGCAAAGTATATTCTCGAATAGCGTTGGTATTGTACAGTTTACCCAAAGAAACATTACTAATATTTGATGTATCTAAAGGAACGAAGAAATCAGGCATAATACCACCACCACCGTACACTACGCGCCCTTTGTTGATAGTTTCATATTTAAGCGAGTCATCGAAATGAATGCTATCGGCACTGAATAACTCTCCGTGCTCGTAGCGATGCCGCATATCCTGACCATACTCTTTAGATCCCTCTTCGTAAGGCTTTTGAATTGAGCGACCGCTTGGGGTATAGTAGCGCGAGATAGTTAATCTCAGTTCTGAACCATCGTCTAAAGGAATGGGCATCTGTACCAAGCCTTTACCGAAAGATCGGCGACCAACAATTAATGCTCGGTCATTATCTTGCAAAGCACCAGCAACAATCTCGGAAGCTGACGCGCTACCTTCATCTATCAATACGATGATTGGCTGCCGTTCAAACTGCCCTTCGCGATAAGCTCTCGCTTCAGAGTTATAGCGAGGCTGTTTTCCTTCAGTATACACGATCATTGCGTTGTCTCTCAAGAATTCATCAGCCATGTTAATGGCTCGATCCATGTATCCACCCGGATTTCCTTGTAGATCTAGAATAAGTTTGCTCATACCCTGCGATTTCAGTTCGGATAAAGCCTGGCGAAACTCATCGTAGGTACTGGCGGCAAAACGACTTACTTTGATATAACCAATCTCGTTATTTACCATATAACTGGCATCTACCGATTCCTGAGGAATTTTATCGCGGATAATGGTGAAGCTCATTAGATCTTTAGCTCCCTTACGCTTGATACCCACTTTTACTTCCGTACCTTTTTTACCTCGCAGCAGGTCAAATACGTCGCGATTGTCAATACCGGTGCCAGCTACTACTTCGCCGTCTACTTTCACAATTTTGTCACCGCTTTGCAAACCTACCTCTTCGGAGGGGCCGCCGCTTAGCGGAGCTACCACATAAATAGTGTCCTTTATTATATTAAACTCGATACCAATACCTTCGAACTCTCCTTCCAACTGTGATTTAGCTAGCTCTAATTCTTTGGATGGGATATACACTGAGTGAGGGTCAAGCTTTTCCAGCATATGGCTGATCGCCGTTTCTACCAACTCATCAGTATCTACTTTATCTACATAATCACGCTGAACGTAGGTAAGGATCTCCTTAAATTTAAGATAGCCACTAACAATATCGTTTTTAGCACCATCTCCGTCGGCCATTGTGGCTCCGATAAGAATCCCGGCTGCCACTGCAATCGTTAACAGAATAGGAAGCCGAATCTGAAAATTTGAATTCTTGGTTCTACTCACGGTTCTTCATTTAGTAATATGATTAATGATTTAGAGCTGATAAGTGTTTGAGGTTATGTTGAAAAAATGAACGTCAATATAGCTAATTGCGTACTAAAATAACATAAATGGGGGTCTTTCGTTCTGTAAAGTTGAATATAATGTTACAAACCCTTAATTTTATATAATTAGAACGGCACATTTTTTCTGATATTGGAACCGATGAATATTCATACGCAACGACGTATTGCTGAGTTAGTTGATGAGAATTATGCGTACGCATCTGTTCTTTATTACTTCGGAATAAAGTTTTACGACTACGACGAGAAGACGCTAGAGCAAGTATGTCGAGAACACGGACTTAATGTCCATCAGGTGATTAAGGACCTGGAAGCAGTATACGAGCAGAATGAAGATCATCTAGTATCACTTTCCTCCGTTCCGGTTGATATTATTATCGCTTACCTGAAGCACACCCACTTTCAGTTCATCAAGCAACGCCTGCCTTATCTGAGTAAACTGATTCATAATCTGCCCAAGCATCAGCACCCTACTATTGTAGAGGATCTTCAGTTCGTGTTTCCACTCTTTATCGAAGATTTAATCTACCACATTTACGAGGAAGAAGATGAGTTCTTCTCCTACGTTCTTGCTTTGCAGGAAGCTTCCCACAATGAACGGTTATCGTCTAACCTTTACCTAAGCATGGAGAAGCACTCTATTCAAGAGTTTGCCATGCACCACGATATGGATGATGATGAGATGGAGGGAATCCGACAAATCACTAACGGTTACGCTACTGAAGGCATTGATAGTCTGCACCTACGAGTAATTTACGCCGAACTGCAAAAGTTTGAGCGGGACTTATGCGTACACGCTAGCGTAGAAAATGAAATCCTGTTCCCGAAAGCATTAATGCTGGAGAAGCGGGTACAAAAGCTGATGCGGGCTAAAGTCCGCCTAAACTAGCATGGGCCGCCTAGTTGGGATCGACTACGGGCTGAAGCGGGTAGGTATAGCAGTAACTGATCCACTCCAAATTATTGCCACCCCTCTAGAAACAATTCCTACCTCTCAGGTAATCAATTACCTTAAACAATACTGCCAAAACGAAACCGTTGACGCCTTCGTAGTAGGTCTACCCAGAAAACTAGATAATTCTGATACGCATGCTACCCAGCCCGCAAAAACTTTCGCCAAACAACTGAAGAAACAATTTACCCAGCCCATCTACTGGGAAGATGAACGCTTTACCTCCAAAATGGCGTTAGACGCTATGATAGCCGGAGGTACTACGAAGAAGTACCGTCGGGAAAAAGGAAATATTGATAAGGTGAGTGCCACTATTATTTTGCAATCGTATTTAGAAAGTAAGGTATGATTTATCCTATTGTGCTATACGGCGATCCCGTGCTTAAGAAACCGGCAGAACTCGTTGAGTCAGATATTGATGTGAAACAACTTAGCGAAGATATGTTTGAGACAATGTATCAAGCGAGTGGGGTAGGGCTGGCAGCCCCGCAAATCGGCAAAAGTCTCCGCATGTTTGTGATTGATAGCACTCCACTAGACGAAGACGAAGGGAAAGAAGGTATCCGCCGGGTATTTATCAATCCGGAAATTCTAGAAACCGAAGGTGACGATTTTGCTTTTGAGGAAGGTTGCTTGAGTATTCCGGGCATCCGAGCCGATGTACAGCGTCCGCCAAAAATCACTATCCAATACCAGGACGAAAACTGGCAGGAGCATACTGAAATCATAGAAGGTATGCCCGCTCGTATTATACTGCACGAGTACGACCATATTGAGGGCGTGCTCTTTGTAGATCACGTAAAGGGCCTGAAAAAACGCCTGATCAAAGGAAAGCTGGGTAATATTAGCAAGGGCCAGGTAGATGCCAACTATCGCGTAAAGCTGCCGGCCAAAGCAGTACGTCGCACTTAGCCGGATGAGTCCGCTCACCGTTACCTTAATTCAAACACCTCTCTACTGGCAGCAGATCGATGCCAACTTGGCCATGCTGGAAGAAAAAATCTGGCAAATCGACCGAGCTACCAATCTGATTATCCTCCCCGAAATGTTCTCCACCGGCTTCACGCAGGAAGCGGCAGGACTAGCCGAGCCGATGAATAGTAAAACATTCCGGTGGATGAAGCAGCAAGCTGCCCAAACAAAGGCCGTGGTTACGGGAAGTTATATTGTTCGGGAAGGGCAGAGCTTTTATAACCGACTGTTATGGATGCGACCCGACGGCAGTTTTTCGTACTACGATAAGCGTCACCTCTTCCGTATGGCACAAGAAGAGAAAACTTTTACCGCGGGCGAATCGCAATTGATTGAAGAAATTGGAGGATGGAAAGTATGTCCACTGATTTGCTACGACTTACGGTTTCCGGTATGGAGCCGAAACCGCTGGTTACCTAACGGAACACTGGCATACGATCTGCTGTTGTACGTCGCCAACTGGCCCGCTCCCCGCAAGCAGGCCTGGAAACTTTTGCTGGCTGGTCGCGCAACGGAAAATTCTTGCTACACGATTGGGGTCAACCGAGTAGGGGAGGATGGAAACGGAGTTACCTATTCCGGAGACTCTTTAGTTACTGACTACCGGGGGACGGTACTAGCTGATCTGGATGATCAGGACTGCATACACACAATGGAGCTGTCATATGATGATCTTGCTGCTTACCGGCAGAAATTTCCGGTTCATCTGGATGCTGATGATTTCTCAATTAATCTCTAAGACTTGTTTCAACCGCTGTTCCATTTCTTCTTGGGAGTTTGTCTGATGAAAAAGTCGAAAGGCCTTACCCATTTTTTTCAACGAAGGGTGTTCTCCCTGAAGAAGAAAAACAGTTTCACTTGGTTGTTCCCGCGCCAATCGCTGAAGTAAAGTGGAGGCACTACCTAAAGGAGCATTGGAACTTGTTTTCAATTCAATCATCACGATAATGCGATTGTGCTCCTTTGTTGCTTGTTGAATATAGGATAAAAACGATGGGTCGGATCGGTTGTCCAAATCTACAAATGCCCAGTTCGGAAAATGTTGCCGGAGCCATTGCTCCCACGGTGGTTGATAAATACCCGTATCATCGTTGCGTACAGCCGCATAAATGAATAAACCCATCTAACTATATTTGGCTGTACTTACATTAGTTATGCACCAGTAGTTTGGTGCTTACAGCTCCTCCTTGCTCCAAAAATGCCCGGATAATGTAAAGCCCGGTGGGTAGGGTAGCCGACTCTAAATTTACTTCACTTAGCGGTTCTGACAAAACGTAGTCCTGCATTATCTGACCAGCGGTATTGATTACCTGCACTGAGCGCATCAGGCCACTGGCCTCTAAGGTAGTAATTCCTTCAGTAGCCGGATTGGGGTAGATCAGTAGTGCTATCTGCTCGCCAGGATTTCCTCCTGAGTCTGCATTGAGGTGCAATAGTGAAACACCTCCGCGCTGGCTACCAACAACCACCGATACCCGATTACTTCCCGCTAATGTACCCGAGGCTAACCAACTCTGCTGCCCTAACTGTACTGGCACAGCATCATTCAATAATTCGTTTTGTGCTAGTATGGTATCTACGGTTTCTTCAGTACCGTCACTATCTATGGGACGAATGAGTAAACTACCACTCACATCGGTGCTGATTATTTCGGCGCTTCCGTCACCATTGGAATCTACAACTGCTGGGGTCAGAAAGAGTCCACGAGCGTTTCGGTCAAATCCAGCGAAGGCATCATCCTCCTGCACCCACTGAGGCGGAAAGTTTTCGGTTTGATTGCGGTAATAAACCAGATTACCGCTTTGTTTACCAACCAACACATCCATCTGTTGATCCTGATCTACGTCGTAAAAAGCCAGGTTGTCTTCTGAGCGAAAAGCCAGCTCCAGAGCTTGTCGCTGCCTGGTCAGCAATTCATAAGGAGCCTCCGGCCTGTCAGCCTGATTCAGCAAGGCATACAGCCGCGATTCTCGAGATACAGCTTCGCGACCACTAATAAGTAGATCCATCAGGCCATCCTGGTCAATATCCGTGAAATAGGGTTTTAATTCCTGTAACTCCCACTCGCTAAGCTCTAAATAATTGTTAGTTATAAATTGAAAGGAAGGGTTTCGGGAAGTCCCCACATTTTCGTAAAGGTGTAGCCCAGCGTAGTAGCCATCCGTTCTTTGTACTCCCCGGTTTCCGATGAATAAGTCCAGGTCGCCGTCAGCATCGTAGTCGGCCAAAGCCGGAGCGGCGTTCTCTCCTACATCGATCATATCTTCTTGAAGAAAACCCGAAGTTGACCAGTTCCACCGGGGATTCTGGGTAGTTCCTTCGTTGCGGTACCACCAACTAGATCGCTCAAAGTCAATGGCATCCTCGGTATTCGTGCTGGCGTTAGGCGAAAGCATTAGGTCCGGAACATTATCACCGTCACCATCGGCCAGGTAAGCTCCTGGAAAGAAAAGCGACGTAGCAGGTAAAGTATTGGTAGGATAGTCAGTCGTTACCCGCTGGAAAAAAACCTGTCCATTTACTGGCTCGTTTTCCAGGAATGCAATACCCAAGCACCCTTCGTCGCCCGTAAGTACATCCAAATCACCGTCTCCGTCAGCATCCAGTACGAGCAGCGTCTTTCCGCCAATGTGCTGCAATTTTGCCTGGTTTAGTTTTCGCGAACCGCCGTTGAGGTCATCGCAGGTTTGATCGTCAAGCGCGAACAGCCCGCAATCACACTCCTCTACACTTCCCCACTGAAGATTAGTAGTTCGGTACACCAGCGAATCGGCGTGACCGTACTGCTCAATGCTCTGATTTTCGTGTAAAATTAATTCGCCGCTACCGATCACACTGTAGTTTATTACGTCCAGGTCACCGTCCTGATCAATATCAACAATAGCTGGATAGTCGGAAGAATTTACTTGGAGCGTTACCGTAGCTCCTGATACAAAAGCAGTAGTGCGAATTGTTTCGGCCACTAGTGTCCAGGTTAGCAAACCATTGCCCGCACTATCATTTCGGTAAGTTGAAATACCTCGCCCCCCCGAAGCAGTGAATAAATCTTGATCGCCGTCATTATCATAGTCGGCCAATAGCACCCAACTTTGCAGATTAGCTGGAAATAAAGCCGCATATTCCTGCGCATATACCCACTGATTATTCTGTCGCAAAAATGGATGAAGGGTATTGGATGAGCGGTCGAATAGCAGCAAGTCGTTCTGCCCGTCATTATTCAGATCAATACTGTTGTATTGTACGGAATTTAATCCACCGGCCCAGGCTAAGGATAAAGTGTTACCATCTACCGTTACAGGTACCGAGGCACCCCAACTACCAATACGCTGAGCACGAACTTCTGGTAAAAGACCAAAAATTAGCGACACTAAAACAGCGAAGTAAATACAATGCGAAGGAAAGCCGGTCATGCCGAGGTTATCAGTTCTATAGCCTTTCGAAGAATAACAAGAATAAGAAATCCTACAAAGATATAACTGATGATACGAGAAGATATTTTATTGGCGATCCAAACCCCTAGTGGGCTACCCACCAACACTCCCAAGGAGAGCGGTACTGATACCGGAAAAACGATATAGCCAACCCGACCGATCTCCAGCAGGTCCTTGGGCTGGTCGATCATGTTAAAGATAGTGATGGCTGTAGACATAATAAAAATTACTCCTAATGAGATTGATTTAGCCTGCTTGATGTCCATGTGCAACCCCGAGCGGAGCAGCGGCACTGTAATAGTACCTCCCCCCAAGCCCGATAGCACCGATACCGCCCCCGAAATACCTCCCGAGATTACGTACCATATATTAGTATTACGAACTGGCTGATTGAACAGCACTTTCGTCTTGCTCCAGAGAAAAGTCATTAGCAGAATTAAACTTAAAAATATGATAACAGACGCATCAAAAAATTGCTTGGAATAGAGCGGGGTATTTACGAAAGTGAATAGAAGTAGGTAGGAGGTAGCAATAGCACTTACCCCCACTAATACTACGTCTTGCCAATAAAAATCTTTATTTCTGATAAGGGCGATACTGCCAAACAACGCTGCGGCGGCTGTGCCGAAGATAGAGTTAGCAATAATGTATTGGGCAAGTTCGGACGGTGGTACCCCTGTGTGCTCGAGGGCTACTGGCAAAATAAGGATATAGATGATACCTCCGCCAATACCTAAAAAGCCGGCCAGGAATCCACCTCCCAGGCCGGCTAAAGCTATCCAGAAATATAGTGCGTTACTGAGCAATTACCTACTCCTGCCCTTGCAGAAGTTGGTTGTAACGAGTCGGATCATTCAGTACACTAATAGCTTCCTGTAGTACTACATCATCGTCAAACGAGGCCTCAATTTTTCCGTCGGACAGGTGGTAGCGCGCAGCAATTTCCTCCTCTAACAGTTCTTTTATCTCATCTTTAAATTTTTCTAAATCCTGCTCTTTATTATGCTGAACCTGCTTGCGTAACGAAGTAATCTGCTCTTCAATATCCTGGAAGTACTTTTCGTCTTTCGCGATCTCAGTCAGGTCATCAATAGTTTGCTCTACTTCAGTGATGTAATCGTAATCTTTATCCGATAGCCAAGTTATGAATTCCTGGTATTCAGCATCGCTGACAGCAAACGTTTTAGCATCAGGGGCTTCCGAATGCTCGTAGTAGTACTTAGTAGCATAATCAAAAATTAAGTTTTTGGTATACAAGCTTACAGAAATGGGAGCCATCCGGTTTGACTTAGCTTTGATATCGGGATTAACCCCACCACCATCGTACACAATCCGCCCGTTGGTGGTTTGAAAAGCAGTGCGTAGTGAATCAGGTACGCGGCCTACGCTACCGTCTTCGCCCCGATGGCTGTAGTCAATCGCCTGAATGCAGCGGCCGCTGGGAGTATAGTACTTAGCAGTAGTTACTTTCAATTGAGAGTTATACGTAAGTGGGCGAGTAGCCTGCACTAGACCTTTACCAAAAGTCTTTTCCCCTACTAGCACTCCACGATCATAATCCTGAACTACTCCTGAAACAATTTCGGCGGCCGAAGCAGAACGGCTGCTAGTTAACACTGCTAACGGAATGTCGGTATCTACTGGGCTGTGGGGAGCGCGGTATACTTTATTCCAATCTTTCACTTTTCCTTTGGTGCTAACAATCTCTGAACCCTTAGGCACAAACACGTTAGATACATTGACTGACTCGCTCAATAACCCCCCCGGATTACCTCGCAGATCAAAAACAATCTTTTTCGCCCCCTCTTCTTTCAGTTTCGTTAAAGCCTTCTCAACCTCCCGGCCGGCGCCAGTAGTAAAGTTGCTAAGCTTAATATAACCAACATCCTCAGTCACCATACCAGAGTAGGGAACATTATCTACGGTAATACGCTCCCGCTTCAGGGTGACGGGTAGCGTATACTCTTCGCCGTAACGCTTAATAGTTACCGTAAGGTCGGTATTGGCCTGACCTTTTAGTAGTTTACTGATTTCGCTTACGCTTTTCTTCGTTACGTCTATGCCATCAACTTCCAGTAGTTCGTCACCGATCTTTAGTCCGCTCTGCTCTGCTGGAAACCCTTTGTAGGGCATTAAAATAAGATTCTTTCCGTCTCGCTTCCCGATAATTGCCCCAATACCACCGTACTGGCCAGTAGTCATGGTACGATAATCTTCAATATCGTCTTCAGGGATATAGTTAGTGTACGGATCAAGCGATTTAAGCATGGCATCAATACCAATCTTCATTAGCTTGTTCGGGTTTACTTCGTCTACGTAGTACGTATTCACTTCCTTATAGAGGGTAGCGAATATGTCAAGATTTTTGGCGATAGCAAAGTACTGGTCGCCAGGACCACGAAAGGCAACTGATCCAACAAATGCAAGGGCAACAACGGCAAATGATAACTTGCCTAATCTTCTGGTACTCATAAGCGAAAGAAATGATGAGGGGTTAGACTCTAATTAAACGGTTTAGCGATTGTTTTATTTTGGTTTCTAGTTGCTGGTAAGCAATCTTCTGTTTACCAATATAAATATACGCTAGCAAAAAGCGAACATTATTTGTAGGGTTGTAAGGAATTAGATGTTTATGAAGCCGGTAAGCTTCTCGCATCTGTCGCTTGATCCGGTTACGGTCTACGGCCCGTTTAAAGTTTCGCTTAGGCACACTGAACAACACCTGATGACAAGGCAAGTCGGCTACTGGCAAATAAATAAAGCGAACGGGATACAACACCTCTGATTTACCTTGTTGAAAGAGCGCTCCGATTTGCTTTTTATGCGTTAGCTTTTCTCGCTTCGGAAACGTTTTTCGCACATTGATAAGTTATGAGTCGGTGATAAGAGGTAATGTGATTTTTGGAGAGAAATGAAGAAAAAACGGAAGACAAAAAAATGGTGGCAACATTTCGTCGGAAACGGCCGAAAGAAGGGCTTACCGTTTGTGCCTTCTTTCGTCAGAAACCGAAAGCTTTTTACGACCTTTAGCCCGACGGCGAGCCAACACTGCCCGTCCGCTGGCGCTAGACATTCTTTCTCTGAACCCGTGCTTATTTCGACGCTTCCGCTGCGATGGCTGAAATGTTCTTTTCATGGCAAATTTTATTTGGGCTGCAAATATAAATTTCTTTTGCTGAAGTTCCAACCCTCATTTCTAAGAATAGGTTTCCTTTAGGCTTAATTTGTTAGAAGACGGAAGTCCGAAGGTAGAAGACCGGAGTCGGAAGCCGACAAAATAGAGAATAAGTAACAGATAGTTGTAGAGTGAGCAATGAAGCAGTAACAATGAGAGCAATTCAGAAAACCCTGTTACCGAATTCTGTCTTCGGACTTCCTACTTCCAAATTCAGCCTTCGTGCTTCCATCTTCTAATTTCCAGCCGCTATCGCCAACTGTCAAAATAGATTTTACTAAATTTGCTCGCTTATGCACTAGCACAACCAGCATCTTATGAAAGTACTTAAGTTTGGCGGCACCTCTGTGGGCTCAGCCGACAGCATCAAAGCCGTAGCGGATATCGTATTACAATACCATCATCAGCAAGTTTCTTGCGCAGTAGTGGTATCAGCTATGGGAGGCATTACTGATCGTTTAATCATGATTAGCGATGAAGCTGCTCAGGGCAACGAATCGTACAAACAGCTACTGGACGATCTGGAGAAACATCATTTTGCAGCCGCTCGTGAGCTAATTGGAGTACACGCTCAGAGTAAAGTATTTGCCCGCCTGAAAACCCTATTAAACGAACTGGACGATCTGATGCACGGGGTATACCTGCTGCGCGAACGCTCGCCCCGCACCATGGACTTAGTACTGAGCTTCGGCGAACGGCTTTCGGCTTACCTGATCAGTCATTACATGAAGGAGCTGGGAGTAGATGCCGAGTTTTTGGATGCCCGCCAGATCATCGTTACCGATAAATCCTTTAATAATGCCCGAGTAGATTTTGCAGCAACTAACTCTATGATTCAGGAGTATTTCCGTGCCCATAAAGCGTTGCAGATTGTTACCGGTTTTGTTGCTTCAACTCCTGAAGAGGAAACGACTACCTTGGGCCGCGGGGGCTCAGATTATACCGCTTCAATTCTAGGATCTGCTCTGGATGCTGAAGAAATTGAAATATGGACTGATGTGGATGGAGTAATGACCGCCGATCCCCGGCAAGTGGCTTCAGCCTTCTCACTAGACGCCATCTCCTACATTGAGGCCATGGAAATGTCGCACTTCGGTGCTAAGGTAATTTACCCTCCCACTATGCTTCCGGTGCTCGGCAAAAATATTCCGTTGCGAATTCGAAATACCTTTAATCGAGAATTTCCAGGTACGCTGGTGAGTAAGAATCCGTACTCTTCGGTAATCCACAAAGCATTGAATAATGCCAAGGCACCGGCTGTCAAAGGTATTTCTTCTATTAAGGAGGTGGCTATGCTGACCCTAGAAGGGAGTGGTATGGTAGGTATCCCTGGTATTTCGTCTCGTTTGTTCGGTACTCTGGCCCAGCGAAATATCAACATTATTATTATTACTCAAGCCTCCTCGGAGCATACTATCACTTTTGCGGTGAGTCCGGTGGATGCCGAAGCGGCGCGGCAAACCATGAGTGAAGAATTTGCGGTAGAGATTGATTCCGGTAAAATAGAAGCCCCGGCTATCGAACGTAATCTGTCTATCATCGCTATTGTGGGTGAAAATATGCGGCAGACCCCCGGTATCTCCAGCCGATTGTTTATCGCCTTAGGTCGAAATGGCATCAATGTGCGAGCTATTGCCCAGGGTTCTTCCGAAGCTAACCTCTCGGTCGTAATTTCTCAGCGTAACCTGCACAAAGCGTTAAATACAGTGCACGAAGCATTCTTTCTATCGGAGAAGAAAACGCTGAATGTTTTTCTAATCGGTATTGGCCTGATTGGTAAAACGCTGCTGCAACAGATTGCCCAGCAGCGAGAGTACTTGCAGAAAAACCGCATTCTTGAAATTTCCGTCATCGGTATTGCTAACAGTAAGCGAATGGCCTTCTCCGAATCAGGGCTGAAATCCGACGAATGGGCTAGCATCCTGGAGCAGGAGGGCGAAGCTACCAGCATTAGCTCTTTTGTGCGGAAGATGAAGGAAATAAATCTCCCTATCAGTGTTTTCGTCGATTGTACTGCTAGCGAAGATGTAGTGAAGTACTACGCTGAAGTTCTAAAGTCAGCTATTTCCATTGTTACTCCCAATAAGTTAGCCAACTCTAGTTCCTATCAGAAATACCAACAATTGCAGACTGCCGCTCGGCAGTCAGGAGTACAGTTTTTGTACGAAACCAACGTGGGGGCTGGGCTTCCAGTGATTCGAGTTCTTCAAGACCTGAACGACAGTGGGGATAAGGTGTATAAAATTGAAGGCATCTTGTCAGGAACACTGTCTTATATCTTTAATACGTTTACTTCCGGCAAACGCTTTAGCGAAATTGTGCGGCAGGCTAAAGAACTGGGATACACTGAGCCTAATCCTCGCGACGATCTTCAGGGAATGGATGTAGCCCGCAAGATACTGATATTAGCCCGGGAGGCCGACAATGCACTGGAACCGGAAGACGTAGAAGTGGAAAACATTCTGCCATCGTCCTGCAACGAAGCCTCCTCACCAGAAGAATTCTTTGAAGCCCTCGCCGAAGCTGATTCGCAATTTGCCGATCGATTAGAACAAGCGGAGGCCCGGAACGAAAAACTGCGGTTTGTAGCCACCCTGGAAAACGAAAAAGCCGAGGTGCGGCTACTTTCAGTAGGGCCTGATCATCCGTTCTATTCGCTCTCGGGTAGCGACAATATTATTTCGTTTACGACTGCTCGCTACCGGGAACGTCCGCTGGTAGTGAAAGGCTCCGGGGCCGGGGCCGAAGTGACCGCAGCCGGAGTGTTTGCTGATCTAATTAGTGTAAGCAATTATTTGTACCAGTAACAAGTTTAAGGAAGCGCTGGTTAATGGATTATGGACGAACAGAATACTTCTCGCCAAATTTCATTAGCAAGATATCTGGAATACACTAAGCTTTCCCCCACACTCACCTACGAAGAGGTAGACCGTATGGCGGGCGAAGCTAAAGATTACGGATTTATTGGATTATGTGTTCCTCCTTTCTGGGTGAAAAAGGTTAGGCGCGATTTGGGTGATGCCGATGTACAGCTAGTCACCGTAGTGGGTTTTCCGCTGGGCTACCAAATGACCGAAACCAAGCTGCGCGAAGTGGAGCTGACCATCCGCGATGGGGCCGATGAACTAGACATGGTGATGAACCTTTCAGCCTTTAAATCGGGCATGCCTTGGGTGAAAATCGAGATCGCTAA
This sequence comes from uncultured Flammeovirgaceae bacterium, assembly GCA_937884755.1. Taxonomy (GTDB): domain Bacteria; phylum Bacteroidota; class Bacteroidia; order Cytophagales; family Cyclobacteriaceae; genus Tunicatimonas. Next base: position 7,141 of record CAKZYJ010000032.1, on the reverse strand, counting down.
ATGCGCTGCGCTGGTTCACGAGCACGGCTGCTTACTAAAAGTTATTATCGAAACTACCTATCTTTCTGATGAGGAAATAGCGACTGCTTGCAAGCTTTGCGCCGATGCCGGAGCAGATTTTGTAAAAACCTCTACCGGTTTTGCCTCTGTCGGAGCCACCGAACATCATGTGCAATTGATGCGAAAAGTGCTTCCGTCTAATGTAGGCATCAAGGCTTCGGGTGGAATCAAAACTGCTCAGCAGGCCATGGCCCTGATTGAAGCTGGAGCCGATCGGATTGGTGCTTCGGGGGCAATAGACATTGTGAAGAAGGATGCAGGAGCCTAAATTTAGATCTGAGACAAGAGAAGCAATTGATAGTGTTGCTCAAAAACTCAATCTGCCCATTGAAGATTGGATGCAAGACTGGGCCTACATTGTTGCTAATGAAGATCAACTGAAGTCATATATCGATCTATATGACCGTACTGTTGATGACGATGAGAAGTTTGTACTCATGCAGCTAATTATTCAGGCTGCCGATCTTAGAAAACAGGAAAATCAACTGTCTGATGCCGATTGGCAAATCATAAAGCAGAGACTTAAAACTGATTTTTCTATACATGAGTATACAATCTTTTACTGGAGTCAGCCGGAAGAAGATATAGAATTCTGCTTCCGTATCACACCGGAAATTAGAAGTGTCTGGGAGGTAGAATAACAATTGTTTCTCTTTTCTAAATTACCAACAATAAATCTCTAATTGAACTATGTCAGCTTTTTCAATAAAAGTTACCGGAGTAGTGCAGGGAGTATTTTTTCGTGCCAGCACGCGGGATAAAGCTCAGAGTTTAGGCATTCGAGGCTGGGTACGGAATGAGCCTGATGGGTCGGTACTGATTTGGGCGGAGAGCGAAGAGGATGTGCTGCAGGAATTAATAGAATGGTGTCATCAGGGGCCACCTCGAGCTGAGGTTACTGACGTTTTGGTGGAGACAAAAGAAGAAGAAAGTTATACTGATTTCAGCATTCGGCGCTAGTCCTGTCCTTTGGGTTTTCGTGGGCGCGGCTCGTTCTGAATTATGGTATTTGTATTCACTTCCCCCGGTTCGGGTTGTTCATCATCTTCAATGGGTACTGGGCGATCCTGGAAGAATCCGTCTTTCAGTAAACGGTTAAACGATCTCTCGTATAGTATAGAGGCGCCCTGCCGTTGCTGTATCTGGCTCAGCACCTGATCACGGTCGCTGGTTTGAAATACCTTTACCATTAGGTTACCACCTTCGGTTAACTCGTATAGCACGGTGAATTCACCGTATATGGCTTGGCTCGACTGTGAGGTTTCTCCGGTTGTTGCCATTCCACCTACCTCCACCGTAAGCCGATCATTAAATAACTCTTTAGAAAAACCCACACTTACATCGCGGTCGGTAAGCAGTGAGTTTTGAGCTTGACTATCATCACTAGATTCCAGATCAAGATTAAACTGTACACCTCCCAGATATTCTTCCGTGAGACTGTTAAGCTGCTGCGTCAGTACCTGGCTAACGCTGCTATTAATCTGCTCGTTTACGGCAGCGTAGCTACCTCCACCGCTCGAACCAAAGCCGCCAGAAATAGGGATAAACCGGCCAAGTACGATAAGTCCGAAAGCCTGTTTGTATAACTCGGTTTCATTTTGCTCTACCTGATTGAGCCGTTCGGTTACCAGATCGGAATAGATACCTCCGGCGGTAATTTCGGGTAACCCCAAATCAAAGGCCAATTGCGGGTCATCTAGTGTGCCGTTGATGAGCAGTTCTACGAAAACTGGACGCTCAACTGTAACCAATCTTCTAAGATCACCCGCACCTCCCCCGCTCAATACATCTTGGAATAGCTCCCTCAAATCAGTTTCAATCTCGTAGGCAGCAGTTAGATCCATTCGGGCGTTAGCAGGATCGCCCGACCAGGCGATACTACTGCCCTCACGAATAGAAAATTCCTTTTTCACTACTTCGGCAAAGTTCAGCACGTACTGTCCGCGATTTAGAATGTAAGTGCCCTGCAAGTTTAGATCACCACTGGGGTTCATATTTACTTGCAGTTCAGCTTCACCGGCAGCGGTAATTTTATCTCCCCTGATCGTGTCAACAATACTACTGACTACAGCTCCCGGACTTAGGCGAATATTGGCATCAAGCGCAAAGCCACTAATGGTTACCGAATCGGATTGCGCCTCCGAATTACCTATAACTATCAGTGAATCCTGGATCACGCTGTCAGCTTTTATAGATGCATTTACATCTACGAACTCAACAAAGCCGGCCTGCTCAATCTCCGCCGGGTCCGATACCAGCGAAATGGTCATGTTGGTTCCTTCGTTCACCTCTATTTTTCCTTCAATTATCAAATCGCTGACAGGGCCCTTTACTGAGGCATCTGCCGAAGCAATAGCGAGTCCATAGAGGGCTTCATTTTCGTAGCTCTGACTGTTTACAAACCGAAACTTCTGCGTCTCAAAAGTCAGATCAAAGGCCGGGTTGAGTAAGTCTCCGAAGAAAATGGTTCCGTCCAGCACCGCTGGTGTTCCGGCTGAATCCAGTACAGTGAAGTCACTCAATAACAATTCCTCTCCCGAAAAGCGCATCTCCTGATTTTCAATGTGGTAGCGAGCACTAGAAGCGGTGGGTTCTATCACCACATAATCTCCAAACCTAATGATGCCTTCAATGTCAGGTTTGGTTGGGCTACCTGTAATGTTTAGATCAGCAAACAGCTCGCCCGAAAGCTCACTCATTTGCCCCTCCAAAAACACCTTCCACGGATCAAGAAGAAAGTCAGTTAGCTTCAGTTCCAGGTTGATAGGTTTGCTAATGCTATCAGCTAAATCATAAGTGCCATCTATCAGCAGATCGCCGTTAGGGCCCTGCAACTCGGCTAATAGCTTCAATAGGTCAGCCCCACCGTCAATATCTGCGCTTTTCGTTGCCTGCAATTCAAAGTCGCCTAATACAGTATCCTTTACAGTTAAATGATCAATACTTAAGTCGGCAGTAATTGCTCCCGACTGGAATAGATCGTTAAGAGCGGCCTCTCCGTGAAGCACTCCCGCTATTTCGTAGTCGTCTAAATCAACACTATTCAAAAAAGGCTGTATTTCGAATTGGTGAATGGCCAGTTGCAAGTCACTGCGGTCATCTTGATTTTCGGTGGAGATATATAATTCCTGATCGCCCTGCTGAAGAAATAGCTGATCAATGTCCAGAAAGCTCTGAGCGTACTGAATTCTTCCCCGGTCAGAGAACGTCCAGGCCCGATTATCCAGTACTACTTCCGAATCATCAATTTTTACAGTAACAGTATCCTGTTGTGTTCTTACCAATGTGTTCAGATCCAGCCGATACGGAGCATCGTCTTCTCCTACCTTCATATTCAGATCCAGTTCGGTAGTGGTCAAACGCTGCCGACCGAGCCGCTGATCTTCGTTGGGCACTCCCGATAGCTTACCAGCGATCAGGAACTTGGGAATATTCAGCCCGCCTACCTGCACAAAATTCGTTAGTAGGTCTACATTAATTTGACGCTCGGTGGTGATAGTATGAATGTAAAGACTATCCACGACATTGCCTCCGTATTCTACATGGGGAGCTCTCAGGTCAAGCCGCATACTTTTTTCCTGACTGTCAAAAGCAGCTTCCAGACTTAGAGTATCGGGAATTTTTAGCGCTGGCACAAAGGCCCGCACTAGCAGCGGGGTTTCCCGTATGTGTAGTTCTAGCTGTAGTTTTTGCCCATCTGATTTAATCGTATTTACCGTATCCTGATTGATATACGGAGCCTGATAGCCAGTAAAATAGTACTGCTCAAAATCTTCAAAAGCTTGAGGCAGTTGAGCTACCGAAAATTGGCCCTCGACCAAAGCATCTATATAATTGGAATACAGGCTGATCTTACGTGTATCACCTACGCGGTCGGCTTTAAATAGTAGAGTGTCTAGTTTGTATTTATCCTCACCTTTGATAACATTGGCGCTGGGCATACGTACCGTTCCCAAAACAGAATCGGGATTCGTGCCTTGCAGATCAACCAGTAACTGAACATCCTGAAGAATGATGCTATCGTTAGACAGATTCAGGCGAAATAGATTTGCCTCGTCCATTTGGAAATCTAGTTGGTAAGCTAACTCCGACTGACTCATATCCAGCGCGGCATCTACATTCAACGCTAAAAGACTGTCTTCGTAGTTTATTCGACTATTTAATTTTTCGTTAGCTAGGTACCCTTCCAGATGTAGCCCCTCGTAGTGGTAGTCCTTGTAATCAATGTGATCAACTTCTAAATCCCACTTAGCTTGGTTAAATGTAGTGTCGGTAGGGGTAACAGTTTGCTGGGCCTCAACCCGCGCCTGAAAGGTTAGATTCCCAAAATCCTGAGCCAGCGTATCCTGACCCAAGGCTTTCAATAAGCGCTGAAGGGCGAACTGCTGTCCAGTTAACGAAGCATTCACGTTCATACCTCCAGTTGAAGTTTGCTGGTACTGACCTTCGGCTAGTAACCTTCCTACCGAAGTTCGTAACGAAAGATCGCCTCGTATATCTTCCAAACGTCCCTGCGCCGACGCCTTTAGTACTAAAGTATCGTTCGCCAGGCGGGGCAGACCGGCATTCTCACCTGCTATTTGCCGAACAAACGCCAGATTACTACTCAGCGGCTCTGCCGAAAAATCGAAGTACGGACTACCGGCTACTTCGCTATCTAGCTTACCTAGCTCAGAAAACTCGGCGTTAGCGGCCAACGACAGTCGATCATCTATCCGCAATTCTAAATCCTGAATTTTTCCATTCCCGTCTGCAAGGTCTATGTTCCACCAAAGGTTAATTTCGGAATTTTTGAGTGCCGGGAGGCTATCTAGGGCATTAGTAAAATAGGTAACATCGGTCAAACTTAGTTCGGCTCGATTTAGCTCGGACTGTACCGATAAGCTATTGATTAAATCGGCCATCTTCTCCTTCATGCTCAAACCTATCGCCAATGTACCATTTAGTTTGGAATGACCGGTTCGCAATTGTTGTAAAGTGGCTTCTACCCGCGGCATATCCACAGCCGCATTTAGTGCCAGTTGTTGTAAAGCAAATCCGCTTCTCTGTTCGCTAAAGGTGAAGTTTTCCAGATCAAGTGAAGCGTTGGTACGGCCTACCTCAATATCATTAATCTGGATTCCCAGATCACTAATCAGCAAATCCTCAAAGTTCAGTTTTCCGTCCGTTTCGGGTTGAGATGCACCCACCTGGTAGTCGATTTTACTGTTATCAATAGAAAAATCGGCTAACGAAAATTGGTAGGCTGAAGGATTGATCACATTTTTTAAACTATCAGGGGTAGGGGCAGAGTCCTGAGTAGTATCGGGAGGAGAACTTTGCGAGAGCCGGAGTAGTACGTTCAGCCCATTAATGGCTAGCTCTTCGGCTTGAATATGTTCTTCTTCGAGGCCCAGGGTTTCTAATAGCAACGAAAGCTCACCTAATGCTACTTGGGCCTGGGTGCTATCAGCTATAAAGTCGAAGCGAATATCCTGGAGCTCCAACTGACGAGCTTCAATGGTAAAGCTAGACGAAGTAGTATCCTGAGTTTGAGTAGTGTCCGATACGGCAAATGCTTCGGGAATGTAGGCGAAGTTAAGGCTGTCCGTTTCGGGTACTTTATAGACATTCGCATACAGATTACTGATATCCACCAGTTCTACCATCAGCCGCTTGTTGAGCAGTGCCCAGGGTTCAATTTCCACGCGCAACCGCCCGAGGTAGAGTAGCGTATCCTGCTGCTGATCTTCCAGGTATAGTCCGGTGAGTTCTATCGCATCCAGCCAGTCAATACCTATACCTTGTAGGCTAACCGGGGTGCCGATCTTGTCCTCTACGAATCCGGAAATTTTGCCAGTAATCAAGTTTTGTACGGGTGGCAACCGAAAAGCAATATAGATGGCTAGCCATAAGCCAAAAAAGAAGCTGATGATCAGTAAAATTCGTTGAGCCCAAGTGGGCAGATGGGTAGTATTTTGTTCTTCTGAGTTGATTTGATTTTTTGTTTACTAAAAAATGAATACATCCACCCGAAAAAAATGTGGTAAATACTCCTGCCTAGTACACAATTCAGCACTCACTGCCAAACCTCTGATTTATGGATTTGGAAGCTAAAGCCATCTACTAAAACAAGCATCCGGGCGAATGTTCTTCTAACCGAACGGGTGCTCTTTCGTTAGGTTCTAAATAAACGTTACCTTTAGGCCTAAATTGCGGCCTCATATTCTCATTAGCGGTAAATGAACAAAGAAGAAGTACGAAAATTACTTAAAAAGCTACGCAAGTACGAGATTGCCATTCGGAAGGCGATCACCACCCAAATGCAGGGCGATTTTCACTCGGTTTTTAAAGGGTCGGGGATCACCTTCGATGATGTACGTCCGTACCAGTATGGCGATGATATTCGCTCTATCGACTGGAATGCTACAGCCAAAGGCCACAGCGTATACGTAAAGACCTACCGCGAAGAGCGGGAACAGATTGTATATCTGGTACTGGATGTAAGTGCCTCACAAGAGATCGGAAACGATGGACATCAGAAAGTAGATGTAGGAAAAGAGATTTGCGGAGTGCTGGCACTATCGGCCATTAAAGAAGGCAGTCAGGTGGGTATGTTCTGCTTTTCGGAGCACAAAGAGGTATACGTAAAACCTAGTAAGGGCGATAAACACGCTTATCAGATTATCTCTAAACTGTATAACCTGCGGCCTACCTCTACCCGAACCGACCTGAGTGGAGCGATTCGTTACCTGCTCAACATCATCAAACGTCGGAGTATTATTATATTCGTGTCGGATTTTATTGACGAAGGCTACGACGACAACCTAAGGGCCTTGGCTCGTAAGCATGACCTTATTGTGGTGCATTTGTCGGACCGTCGGGAGACCCAGTTACCCAGCCTAGGAATTGTGCCGGTATACGATAAGGAGAGTAAAAAGACACTTTGGGTTAATTCATCCTCGTCGTTCTTCCGCAGCCGCATCAGCAACACCTATGCTAACACTCGCGAGCGGTTGGAAGAGTTTTGCCGAAAATACCAGGCTGATTACCTGCCGGTGAATACCGACGAAGATTATGTACCTAAATTAATCCGTTTATT
>CAKZYJ010000031.1 GCA_937884755.1 uncultured Flammeovirgaceae bacterium | reverse complement strand
CGCTTTTAGAATTGCAACCGAGTAGGTTTCCCAAAGCCAAACTACCCACGCCCAAACTCAGGCGAGACAGAAAATGCCGACGGTTTAACTGATTAAAATGTTCACTTAAAATATCCATAATACTTTAACTTCTGAATTTAGCCTCGTCAAGATTGAATAAGGTGTTCGCTACAATAGTCATAGCCGCCAGATCAACGGTATTCAATTGTTCATCATGAGGTGCCTCACCTACTTCTAATAAGCTTTCCGCTTCTTGAATCTGCTTTTGATAGTAAGCCTGTTTTTCTTCGTACAGACTGAGCAAAATCTCTAGTTCATCTTCTGCCGGAGTGCGAGAAGTAACCGCCTGAAATCCGTAGGCAATTTGGTCCGCTGGCTTTGCCTGTTTTTCCGTTAGCATCTTTTCAGCTAGTTTTCGGGCAGCTTCCACCAACTGAGGATCATTTAGCAACGCTAACGACTGGAGCGGAGTGCTGGTACTCTGCCGTTTTACTGCACAAAGGGTGCGTTCGGGAGCATCAAACATGACCATAGTGGGTGGAGGAATCGTTCGTTTCCAGTAGGTATACAAGCTACGGCGGTACAACCCATCGCCTTTACTAGGACGATATTTATTCTCACCAATCTGATTCGCCATTGCTTTCCAGATTCCAGCGGGTTGATAGGGTTTTACCCATTTCCCGCCAATACTATCTACTAACAAACCACTGACTGCTAACGCATTATCGCGAAACATTTCCGCCGTAAGCCGAACATTAGGGCCACGTGCTAGTAACAGATTCTCCGAATCTTTTTTATACTTCTTGGGGTCAACTTCTGCGGACTGCCGATAGGTAGCGGACATTACAATAAGCTTTTGAAGACCCTTCACGTCCCAACCAGATTCTCTAAATTCCACGGCTAACCAATCCAGTAATTCAGGGTGGGTCGGCAATGCTCCCTGGTTGCCAAAGTCTTCTGGCGTTTTTACTAAGCCATTGCCAAAATACATCTGCCAGAACCGATTTACTGCTACTCGGGCAGTAAGCGGATTATCTTCGTGAATCAGCCATTGTGCAAGCCCTAAACGATTTTGAGGAAACTGCTCACTAAATGCTAATAAAGCCTCTGGAGTACTAGGGTCTACCGGATCAGTAGGGGCATCATACGCCCCTCGAGCCAGTATAAATGCTGGTTTTCGTTCTTCTCGCTCTTGCATTACCATCACGTTAGGAATACTGACGTCAGTAGCCCGAAGGTTAGCCAATTTCTTGCTAACTGCCTGAAAGTTCTGATCTGCACTCGCTAGATAATGACGATAGAGATTATCTTCTGAAGTGTTTAGTGGCACCTCAGCTAACGCTTGTACTTCCAGTGGACTGAGGGTTCTGTGATAAAGCCGCACTTCGTCAATGGTTCCTCCGGCAAAGCCGTAAGTATCGGTAGAACGAGCCCGGTGATTCCAGTGTCCTACCAAAAAAGTGTTACCGTTCAGAATAGGATTTCTGCCCAGATTATCGTGCTGCACGGTGAGCGACTGGGCTTTTCCGTTAATATACAATTTTACTCCAGATGCTTTCCCTAAACCATCGTAGGTAGCAAATACGTGTGCCCACTGCTGAGGAGCAATCTTCGCTTTAGTCGTTACTTCTATATATTTTTGCCCTTCGTGATGAATTAAGCGTAGGCTCAGCCGGTTATCGGTTGTTAACGTTAAGTCGTAGCCTTGTCGCTGAATCTCTCCATTACGTCGGCTAAATAATCCAGCCCGCTTTTCGTGCTGATTAGTATGCTGAATCCATCCGCCGAAGGAGAAATGATCGTAGTGATCAAAATCACCAATATCGCCTAACGTCAGAAAGTTATCGCCATTAAATTGCAACCCTTTCTCCTGCTTGGCAGAAACATGCTCGGGTAATGCAAATTTCTTAGGTAGAGCGACATTCATGCGGGCGGGTAGTGTGCCGTCGCTGCTTAGAAACTCTTCATTTTCCAGCACATCCAGCTCAAAGTGAGCAACTAAGTCATTTTCTGTATCAATGGTTTTTTCTACTGAATTCTCCGCTAACCACTGATTGAAAGAGTCATCAGGGTTCTTTTTAATATCTCTCAATTTAGATTCCAAAGCCAAAATAGTAGAATCTACGAAGGCTTTTTTAGCTTCCAGTTCAGCATCTTGTACCCGCATAGTAGGTTGGGGCGACTGGTCGAGATAATCAATTCTTCCTCGTTCAGATACATTGTTGAAGAAGGCAAATAATTGATAGTATTCTTTCTGGGAAATAGGGTCGTACTTATGATCGTGACACCGGGCACACTCTACGGTGAGACCAAGAAAAGCGGTAGAAAAAGTATTCGTTCGGTCAGCCGCATATTCAGTGAGGTACTCTTCTTCAATCACTCCGCCTTCTTGGGTGATAGCGTGGTTACGGTTGAATCCGGTGGCTAACTTCTGCTCGTAAGTAGCATCAGGCAATAAGTCCCCGGCGAGTTGCCAGGTGATAAACTGATCATAGGGAAGGTTTTTATTAAAAGCTTTAACTACCCAATCGCGCCAGGGCCACATGGTTCGAGGGCGATCATCCTGATAACCGTGGGAGTCGGCGTAGCGGGAAGCATCCAGCCAGGTGGGTGCCATTCGCTCACCGTAATGCGGAGAAGCCAGTAATCGATCTACTACCTTTTCGTAAGCCTGAGAGGAATCGTCTTGCATAAAATCTGCAATCTCTTCAGGAGTGGGGGGTAGTCCAGTTAGATCGAAAGTAACCCGGCGCAGTAACTTCTCTTTGTCAGCTTCCGGAGCAGGTTTCAGTCCTTCTTGTTCCAAACGAGCCAGCACAAATTGATCAATCGCATTATTAGCCCAATCAGACTCTTTGACTTTAGGCGGTTCAGCCCGCTCGGGTGGAGTAAATGACCAGTGGGGTTTATACTCGGCTCCCTGTTCAATCCACTTCTTCAGTATCTCTTTCTCGTACTCAGTCAGCACTAGATTAGATTCAGGCGGGGGCATCACCTCGTTAGGATCGTCCGAGATTACTCTTTGGTAAGCTACACTTTTTGCCAAATCACCCGGTACAATGGCGTGACCGTCACTTTCAGCTAAAGCCGCAAACGCCCCCTCAGGTGTATCTAACCGAAGATCAGCTTCCTGATGATTCTGATCCGGCCCATGACAGGCAAAACAGCGGTCGGAAAGGATGGGTTTAACGTGGAAGTTGAAGTCTAGTTCTTCAGGAATGGATTCTACCTTACTTGAAGACAGTTCAGTACCTTGCTGGCAGGAGACCAGATAAAGTAACAAACCAAACAGGATAATTCTATACATAACTTAATTGCTTCCTACAAAAATAAGAAAAGATGAGGAGTTATGTAATCTGAAAATAAAATAACCAGAGCCTACTGAGTAGCAGAAATACCTAGCATTTCTAGACCTTGCTCAAAGGTCACATCCACCGGAATATATTGTTTGGATAAGCAGTCTAGATCGGCCTGCAACTGCGGACTGATCTTGTCTTTTTCAGCTACTAACTGAGCAACTTCATCGTAGTCGCTATGCAAAATGAGAATGTCTTGGGATAGGTCGTTCATGGCCTGTTGGATCTGATCGTAGTTTACCCAATAAGTACTGGATGCAGAATCGCTTTCAAACACCCTTTTTTCACCGAATCATATTGGCTTTGCCGTGGGCCACTTCGTGAAACATGGTGTTGGCGAAGAACGCACCAAAGGTAATGTACTGCCGCTCTTCAGGATCAAACAGGACTTCGGCTCGCGGAACCAGAATTTCTTCGTACTTCGCCCGCATAGCGCGGTTGACAATGGATAGTAAAGGAAGAAAGTTTCTCAGAGCTACAGAAAAATCTGCTGAAGAAACCTCCTGAGTTTCGGTCGTCAGAATCAAGAGGGGGAATCTAAATCTGAACTGGAAGCTGCTTTCCCGCTGATTCGTATACTGCTTCCTGCACCTGTAGGGTTTTCAGGTAATCTGAACCGTTGGTTTCAAAGGGCTGATCGTTGATCATACACTCTACGAAATGCACTTGCGTAGCGTGACAACAGTCACCGGCAAAACCTCGATCCTGGTGTTGGTACTGATGTTCCCGTTCAAGCTCGCCCAGCGGCTGTATAGTCAACTTTCCGTCAGCGTAGAGACGGATGCTACCCTGATTGCCTTCTAGCAGTATCTCTCCGAAGGTATAGCGAGGGTTAGGCTGGTTACTTTCGTTATAACGATTGGCATCAATAATACCACTAGTACCGTTGGCGAACTGAAGGATCATCAATGCTGCATCTTCTCCCTTGATGACGGGGTTAAGGGTTTTAAGCTGAGCGTAAACGTTACTGATCTCGCCAATCAGGTAGCGGAACACATCAATGAAGTGTACTCCCGTTTCGTAGACGAATAGCTTGGGCATTTCGCGGAAGTAAGGTTGGCGATCCAGGTAGGCCTCCTCACCCCAACCGTCGCCCATGCGGCAGCGCAGATTGAGCATATGTAGGCGGTCGCCAATGACTTGTTGTTGCAATAGCATTTTAATTTCGCGGTGCCAGGGCTGAAAGCGAAAATTTTCGTGTACCATAAAGCGCACATTTGCTTTTTGGGCAGCTTGCACAATAGCCTCGGCTTCGGTATAAGTAGGAGCGAGAGGCTTCTGGCAGATCACCGCAATTTCTCGGTCAAAAGCCTGCTGGCAGATTTCCTGGTGGGTAGGCGGAGGGGTGATCACATCCACAAAATCGGGTTGCTCCTGATCCAGCATTTCCCGGTTGTCGGTGTATACCTTAGCAATATTGAATTGCTGAGCGATAGCCTCAGCTTTTGCCTGATCGGTATCACACAGTGCGGCAATCTCTACCTCGTCAATCCGGTTCCAACCGTCGTAGTGAAACTGGCTGAAGTAACCAGCTCCGGTGCATACTCCTTTGAGTTGGGTCATATTTTCTTTTGAGTTTGCCAAAATTCAGGGGTTATACCATTTGTTAACTACGATATATATCATCCCTAACAGCTTTGATTTCGTCAAATGACACATCCCCTGTGGTTTCAATACTCCAACTCACAGCTTTTGAATAAACTATCCGCTAAGATTTCAAAACTCCTTAGATAGTGGAAGTCATAATACTTTTCAATACTATCTTTTGAGCTAACAACTAACACCATTGAATGACATTCAATTTTTGATTCACACGTATTGAAAATTTTCGTTCCATTTTCCCTCAGCCAAACCCCAACCAAATTTTCAGGAGGTGGATTTTTTTCGCCTTCAAAATACATGTGGTTTGCTCTCTTCCGTAATTCTGTAAGTTTTTCTCCTTTGGTTCTTCTGTAGTATCTATGGTTTATGTATCCGAATTTTACCTCTCCTTGATAAAGTGCGACTCCATTATCAGGAACATAGATTTGCTCGCGACCATCTCTAATGTTTACCTCTTGCCCACAGGGTATATTGCCTATTAAAACTGCTCTTCCTTCGAAGCTTTCATCAAATATAAAGTCAAATTTTTGTGCTGTCGCTGATCCTATAGTCCCACTGAGGTACATAAAAAGCAGAAAATAAGGATACCAAAGTATAAGAGGAAGAACCGTCCAACTGATCTTTATCCAAAAATTGTTTTCTCCAGACCATAAAAAGGTAATACCAATCAAAAATATTGGAACTGTGAATATTAGCCAATAGGGATTTAAAGATCCAATGAAGCTAAGAATGATAATGATAATTCCAGCCTTCGTCTTCATCAATTAAATTGCATACAGAATGAACATGATGACATCATAAGAAGATTTGTGCCATTTAATATTCCTCCAAACTCATTTTTGGTTTCATACGCAGCCACAATACAATTGCTACCACGTTGAGTCCGGCTCCCAGAAAGAAGAAGGGTACTTCCGAACCCGTCCAGGACTGCATATAAGGAAAGGCCAAAGCGGTGATGAAGGCTCCAATGTTGCCCGCCATATTCATGGTACCCGATACGGCCCCGGCGTTCTGCCGACCAATATCTACCGTAAACGACCAGGATGGGCTGAGGGTCATATCGGCTCCGAAGATGGCTACGCTCAGAAAGATGATTGCCGTGAGGGGCGTATCCATGTATACGCTAGCCACCAGCCCGATAGCCGCCAGGGCAAACCCCACCGCGGCAGGCAGGCGGCGCGATAGCGTCCAGTTTCCCTGTCGATAGATACGGTCTACCCACCATCCGCCAAACCAATTGCCTGCGGCCCCGAGCACCAGCGGAGCTGAGGCGTAGAATCCGGCTTCCATCGCTTCCAGGGCGTAGGTTTCCTTCAAGTGGGGGAATAGCCAGGTGAGGCAGAAGAAGAACGTAAAATTACTACAGAAATACTGCCCCATCGCCAGCCACATATTTTTGGAGCTAACTAGGTTTCTGGCATTCAGCGGCTCGCGGATTTCCCCTGGATCAATCTGCTGTCGGTTCGTCCGAATAAAGTCTTTTTCGGTAATCTTCAGTCCGGGGTGTTCGGTAGGGTCATCGCGAAAAATCGAGTACCAGGCGGCAGCCCAAACCACCCCAACAATTCCCAGTACCACGAAACTCATTCGCCAGCCCAAAGTGAGAATGAGCCAGGCTACAAACGGAAGCGCGAAAGCCGCGCCCAGTCGTGAACCGGAGAAATTGATACCGGTGACCAAACCCCTTTCCTGAAGGGGAATCCAGGAAAATACGGCCCGCGACATGCCGGGAAAAGCCCCAGCTTCACCGGCTCCGAACAGCAAACGTACTACCAAAAGAGAAACAAAATTCCAGGCAGCTCCGGTCAGCGCGGTAAACAGCGACCAGAACGATACTACGGCAGTCAGTACCCGACGAGGCCCCAGGCGGTCGGCTAACAGGCCCGCCGGAGTTTGGAAGAGGGCGTAACCCAACGCAAATACCGATAGTACCCAGCCCATTTGTTCGTCACTTAGCTTCAGCGATTCGGCAATAGGCTCCTTGGCGACCGAGATGCAGATACGATCAACGTATAGCAGCAATGCTAGCAAAAAGGTGCCTAGCACCATCCAGTAACGTCCGGCCATTAGTTCGTCTTTAGTTGGTTAATTACTTGGGTAATAGAATCGGCCTCGCCTACATTACCAGGAAAAACGATATACGTCAGCTCCGGAAACTTACTTTCGTTGCCTAATCTCCAGACTGGTACGCCCGGCAGAACCTGCCCGAGTACAGTAGCTTTCTTCACACCTAATCCCTGAGTGGCTGTATCACTGGAGGTGATTCCGCCCTTAGCCAACAAGTAGCGGGGGGCAACATTTATTCGGCGCATAACATCCGTCAGGAAGGCTGATACCTGCTGCCCAATCTTTAAACTTTCTTCTTTGTCTGGCCCGGATACTAAGTCTCGACTAGTGTAGATTACTGTATCCTGCTGATTGCTGAGAAACTGATTGGCTTGCTGAGCCATCTGCTGAGCATAATCCTCCGGATCAGTGTGCTCCAGAATCTCATTTACGTCCAGTTTAATGGATTGAACCGAAGCCTGTTCCAGTAAATATGCTAACTGGGCGGTAGATTTAGGCACATAAGAACCCACTACAATCAACCCGCCGTTGGCTGAGCTTTCGGATAAAAGCTGATCGCAGGTAAGGAGCGGCTGAGGAGCTAATCCGGCTAGTACCGGAACAATGGATGCTGCGGTACGGCAAATTACCGGGGCGGTAGAGTTTAACAATCCTAAAGCGAATATTTCCAGATCGGAGCGATGAGCAGTATTGACAATACAGGTAGCATTGGCCGAGCAAGCGTTAAGTGTTTCGGTGACGTAACTTGATCCTTTTTGGCGAAGATCAGATAAGCTAATCGAAACTACATCGCTGGCACTCACCTGCCCATCTGTTTTCTCCGCTACCCAATCCTTTAAATTAGAAGCAGAAAATCCAAAAGACTTATCCTGAGCGAAGGGAGTTTCACCTACTGGTATCAATTCATCGCCTTCCTGCACGTAGTGGGTATCGTTGATCGTATACCGGCCACCCTCCAGAAAAGCGGGAACCAAAATCCTAACAGCTTCTTTTTGCTGCATCCCGGCCAATAGGGCGTTCACCTCGTTGGGATAGTGGCCCCGCAACGTAGAGTCGCTGCGGCTGATGACGAAGAATTTTCGTCCGGTCTGCCGGGCAGCCTCGTTGAGGTTTTGTCCGATGGTTGCCGCCAACTGATTGGCCTGCTGCACCGGAAAGCTACGGGAGTTAGTAAGGATAAAGAACAGTGGAGTAGCGTGTCGAAATTCAGCTTCAATCACCTCGGTAGTCCACTCAGTGAGTACCGGAACATCGTACACGGTTTGGGTGCCGGTGGGGTCATCGTCCAACACCACAATAGTTTGGGCCGATTCTTTAATCTTTTGCCGGATTGAAGATAGCAGATCTTCTTCGGGCGGAGGGGGTAAGTTTTGTAGTAGTTGCTGTAAGGTAGTAGGCATGTTTACAGAAATGCTTGGGCTAATCGTTTGATAAATCCATTGTGCACCACGTGCTTTCCTTCGGGCGGATTTCCGTCGACGCCCATACGGACGTATACCATATTCCATTCGGGAATGACGAAGCAGACATTATGGTTTAAGCCACTCATATAGGCAGTGCCTTCGGGAGAATCCGGCATAAACCTTCCTTTGGTGGTCATCCCGTTTGTCCACCAATTGTACCCGTAGGAACCGCTACCGTTGGTACTTTTACGGTCCGTATCAGCCACCGGAATGCTGGCCGGCACCTGCGTTTGAGTAGCCTGCTTAACCCATTCTTCACTAATGACCTGCTGTCCGTTCCAGTTACCCTTGTTCAAATAGAGATGGCCAACGCGAGCCAATTGCCGGGCCGAGACGTGTACATTGGTGCAGCCGTTGCGGATAGGTACACCGTTGAGTTCACCCTCTTGTCCCCAGGTCCATTCTCCCATGCCGATTAGTTCGGTCAGATTTTGGGTTAGATATTCATGTAAATCACCTTGCAGGATTTGGGTTAAAGTGCGACCCTTCATCATCATGGCTTCATCCCAGTAGGCATAGGCGGTCCCGGGCTCGAAGATCGGCTCGCCTGGTTGGTAAGGAGTCCATGACCAATCGGCGCTACTGTCGCTTTCCCAGCGGGTATCGCCTACAGCATTGTAGCCGGAAGTCATGGTAGTGAAGTGCCGTAAGGTTACTTCCGGGTAGAGGTCGGCTAACAGTGGTTCGTAGGTAGCGGCTGGGTCGTTGAGTTGACAGAGTCCGTCCTCAATCATTAGGCCGAGGGCAGTACTAGTAAATGATTTGGAGCAAGACCAGATGTTATGAACCTTGTCAACGCTATCGCCTTGGTAGATAACGTAGCCGTTACGAATAATCATTAACTCCTCTACCTTATCTTCAAAGCAGTGGTAAGCCAAGTACTGTACGGCTTCTTCCAGCTTTTCAGCGTCTAACCCCTGACTTTCAGGAGTGGCAGTCTGCCAGTCTTCGTCAGGAAAAATCATTTCGGAGGTAGTCTGGATGGCTTCTGTGTTCTGTTGGGTTTGGGGGGAAGAACAACTAAATGTTAAGATGCAGATTGCAATGAGAAAATTGAAATGGCTGTATTTTTTATGTCTTGCCAGCGTGTAATAAATCCCCCTAACCCCCTTTGAAAAAGGGGGAAATATACTGTCCTCCTTGGCGAAAGGCCGCCGTGGAACGGGAGGGAGGGGGGATTGATAGATCGTTGCATATCCGTGTATAGTCCTCTTCCAATCATCTAAACATTCAAGTCTATACATACTCTGCAACAAGGATTGTTTATGAGTTTTTTTCATAGATTCATATCTAACTCACTCTTCCAAAGCGATAACCCGGGCGGGAGAGCCGTCGCCGCCCTGTATTATCAGGGGTAAAGCGATTAACTGAACTCGCTCTTGCTGGATTTTATCCAGATTGGTTAGCCCCTCAATAATCACGATTTCTCCACCCAGCAGAATCTGGTGGATTTTTGTTACCTCCGGTAGATTGTTGACATCGGCTACCGACGGAGCTTCCACACCAAGCATTTTTATTTTTTTCGCCACGCACCACTCGGCTAATTCTTCACTAATGCGGGGTAATCCATCGCGGTACCTTGACTGGCGTAGGTACTGGCTCCAGCCCGTATGGAGAAGAAGGCTATAACCAGCTTGTACTATATCGGCTATCTCGCCCAAATCCTTTATTTCAATCAGGTACTGATCGGGCAGGTCCGGCAGATGTACTACCCAGGCGGGGCCCATGCAGTCGGTGAGTGGAATTTGATCGATGCTCTGGTCAGTTACCCCGAAATGCAGGGGCGCATCCATGTGGGTACCTACGTGGGAGTAAAGGTGCAGCGTACGGGCGTTCCAGCCGTCGCGCTCCAGCGTTTTGGCAATCTCAATGGTGACTCCTGGCATGTCGGAGTCGTAGGGTAGGGTTAGGTCGATGGGTGTTTTCATACGTTCGTGGTAGTAGGAACGTGACGGTTCGTCGAGCGATTAGTCACGTTCCTACAAAAATTAAATCCCTACATATTTTCAATGACGCTATCAGCGATCTCGGCAGTTTTGGCGGTACCTCTTAAATCTACGGTGACAATTCCTTTTTGGGTGGTAGCCTCAATGCCTTTTACAATATCCTGGGCCGCCTCAGTCTCTCCTAAATGCTCCAACATCAGTGCTCCTGACCAGATAGAACCCACTGGGTTGGCAACGCCCTGCCCGGCAATGTCGGGAGCCGAACCGTGAATGGGCTCGAACATGGAGGGAAATTCTTTTTCAGGATTGATATTACCGCTAGGTCCCAGACCCAGGCTACCCATGATCGCTCCGCCCAAATCGCTTAGGATATCTCCAATCATATTGGTGGTAACGATCACATCAAATACTTCGGGTTTCAGCACGAAACTGGCCGAGGCATTATCCACGTACATTTTGTGGTAGGTCACATCTGGGTACTGCATCGAAACTTCTTCAATCACCCGATCCCAGTAGGCGAGGCTATTGATCAGCGTATTGGACTTGGTTACGTTGGTAACTTTCTTCCGGCGCTTTTGCGCTAGCTTGAAAGAGTAGTGGGCGATGCGTTCAATGCCGGCCCGAGTAAACACACTGGTGTCAGTCGCTAATCCGTGGGGTTGATTAGGATGAATAATTTTTCCGTTTTGCACAAACTCCCCTTCATTATTCTCTCGGATCACTACAAAATCAATATCCTGATGCGATTTGTAGCGTAATGGACTCTCAATACCGGGCAGTAATTTTACCGGACGATAGTTAACGTACTGATGAAAGGTGGTGCGAACTTTAAAGGTATACAGCATAGCGGGTAAAGTATCATCCACTTCGGGATCGCCCACGGCACCAAAGTAAACAGCATCAAACTGCTTCAGCGTATCTAAACCGTCGTCCGGCATAAATTTCCCATGTTGTTTATAGTAACCCGCTCCGAAAGGAAAATGCTGGGTTTCCAGGGTAAACTGATGCTTTTTGGCCGCAGCCTCTAAAACCTTAAGTCCGGCAGGCACAATCTCGTGCCCGATTCCATCGCCCGGCACTACTGCAATTTTGTAGTTTTTCATTGAAATAAGTGTTTCTATTTTATTTGTTCTTCTGGGCCCATTCCCTCGGGAGATTGATAAGCCAATGTCATGGCCCACTTGTCAAACTCGAAGCCATCTTCCCGTACTGAAAATGAAATGTTGTGTTCGCCGGGTTCTTCAATCATTAGGTAGATTAGTTCGGGTACTCCGGTATGTACTTCTTCGGTACGCTGGCGACTTTCCCACGACCATTGCTGTTTATTGCCGTCAAACTGCATACGTTGCCCGGTTTCGGGCCATTCACCGTTCAGGCCTACGTGAATGCCGTTATCTTCCGTGCCTGACGTATGGGTGCGTACCCACACATAGTACTTACCAGGAGTATTGAAGTACACATCATAGCTCAGAATGCCGGCCTGGCCTGGTTCCGGAAAGAAGTTTTCTCCCTGGGTGAGTATATCATCGTGCGTAGTACGGGTGTCAGGCAGCACTTCTAGGTAGACACCTCCGCTGGCCGTAGCGGCGTGGTTCTCGTCAGGGTCAGGAGTAGGCAACGAAGAAGTGGTCTCATTGATGACGTACCACTTCCGCACCAGCGTATCGGTTTGGTGGGTGAAGTGTTCAGCTTCTACCACCACAATACCGTCGACTTCCTCAAACACCCGAGTGCTAGCCGTGGGCTCTTCCGGCTTCTCTTCTTCCGAAACGGATGAATTAGGAGATTGGCAATGAGTCAATAGAAATAATGCTACTAAGCCGATTAGAAAGAGATAAATACGCATTAGGCGTCCTCTTTTTTCTGTACCAGCACCACCCAATCCTGACTGTCGCCCGAAGGCGCATCCCCAACCGATATATTACTACCGCCGCTTATCTCGTCCGTACTTCCGCTTTGCAACTCACCTCCGTTTTTTGGGTCGAACCACTGTACAGTATAAGTGCCATCTCCTTCCAGGTTGAGATTGGTGGTAGCCGTATTGTGTAGATAGATAGCGTATACTTCGCCGGGTTTGGCGAAGCAGTAAGCCCCTTCGGCATCTACTAAATCATCGGCGGATTGCATCTCCCAGAACGGTAAATTTTCGTGGAAGAAAGTAACGGCATAGCGAGTCTGATCCCACATGTTGTTGCGGGTACGCCAGGTTTCCAGTCCTAAATCGCTGTTATCGAAGATGTAGCCGAAGTACCATTCGGCACCACCGCCACCGGCCATCAGATTGCCCCACAGCACCTCGTAGCGGATGGTATCGTGACCGGGATCAATATCATCGGGCAATACACCGTGGTAATAGGGGCCAATCTCATCCAGGTTTACCACCCACTGTTTGCCAGCTTCAGCCGAAGCTTCTATCCAGCGTTTGGTTTCAGCGTGCACTACCGTAGGCGGATTTATCTGCAGGGCCGGCCCATCCAGATCTTCGAAGCCTAGTAGGGGTTCCAGAATCGCATCTCGTTCTTTCTGAGCGGCGTGGGTGTGTAGCACTACTGGATTTTGATAAGGATCGGTTTCCTTAAAGTAGCTGATCATGGCCCGGCGTTGATCGTCATTCTGAGATTCTGGCGAGAACTCAGCGTAGCCATTTTCTTCTCCCATATCCCAAGTTACGGCCAGATGATGGGCAAAGCGGGCGATAAGCTCGCGGTAATAGAGTTTGCGCTGAGGTCCTGTATCACCATTGTCCAGTAGTAGTTCGTTTTCGGTTTCCTGCGTGATAATATGCAATAGAAAGCCTAAGCTATCAGCGTGCGTGAATACTGTTTCCCACTGGTCTAACTTGCTGCAATCAAAGCGGTAGCGCTCATCGTAGCTGGTGTAGGGCCATACATCTTCCCCATCCCCTCTGATGTTCATGGTCAGAAAATAGAGAGAATTCACGCCTTTACCGGCCAGGTAATTAAGTCCGCCAATAATTCCTTTTCCCTTACCTCCCTGCCAGCTTGGGTCACCTTCGTTCCAATCACGGATATGGTCTTCGTACACATGCAGTTCCTTATCGACGGGCGCTTCACCCTCTTTGTGGCCTTCCTGTCCGCCAAACTCAGTACCGTCAAAATCTACGTAACCCAATAGGTTCTCCGGGCTACCGGCTCCGCCTTTTAAATAGTATTCATCCGTACCAGCAAACTTAAAATAACGTTCGCCTACGTACTGTAATTTTCCCTTGGCTCGGAGGTCGCGCCCCTGCTTATCGGAAGCCACTACCTGAAACGAACCCTGTTCACTATCAAAGGCTACCGGCTCACCAGCGTTAGCGTCGGTGCTGACGGCGATGTTATCTCCCTTTCGGAAGGATACGTCGTAGGACCACTCACCCTCTGTACCGGGAGCAAAGCGAACCTGCCAGATATTTCCGCTAGAAGCACTGCTTTCGGCCGCGTTGCCATCTGCTGCGTAAAAACCGGGCACTTCGTAAGTCTGGCTACCGTTACGGAAAGTGACGATCAGGCGGTAGTTAGTGAATGGGTTTTCCTCAGCATCTTCGCTGGTTTCGGGTCCCTCAAACGATAGGGTTACCTTGTGCCACTGCTGGTAGGTCGGGAGTAATTCCGGTTCTTCAGCTGGTTGGCAGGCAAAAGTCCAGATAAAAGTGAGCAGTAGTAGATACGAAAATGGATGGCGAGTCATAGGCGATTGTAGGGTTATCTAAAAATAGTTTAATTACTTAAGCTCAATAAGCTAGGCCGAAACTACCTTAGTGCTGAAGGCTAGAGATGAAGTTATGATCTTTTCTTGAAGGTGCAACCCCAGCGTACTACTTTATCTATGATCTATTTTGTGCAAAGGTTTGCACAAACTAATTGGTCAGAAGATATTTCGATGTTAAGCTGAGTTTTTACTTTTCGCTTGGGATTTCGGTTAATTTATGAAATTGCAATTTTTGTGTTTTGATTCTGAGTGCACTAAAAACCTTATCCCTAAAAAGTGCAATTGACTACGCAGGATAGAATTATCAAAGCTAATCATGGTATATTCAAGGTTATTGTTATAGTATCAAACGATGAAACCCGTAACCCTGAGAGAGATCGCTGAGCGATTAAATGTGTCTACTTCTACAGTTTCTCGGGCTTTGCACGATCATCCGCGTATTTCATCGGCTACCAAACGAGCGGTGCGGGCGTTGGCCCAGGAGTTGAATTTCCAACCGAACCCGCTAGCGATGAACCTGCGGATGCAGCGGACCAAGACTATCGGGATTATCGTACCTAAAATTAGCTATCCTTTTTACGCTTCGGCTATTACCGGCATTGAATCAGTGGCCATTCAGGAAGGGTACAATATTGTGATCTGCCAGTCTAATGAATCGTACGAGCAGGAGGTGGCCAACGTCAGGTCGTTGCTGCTAAGCCGAGTGGATGGGATCGTGGTTTCGCTGGCGGGTGAAACCGAACAGTATGATCATTTTCAGGAAGTAGTGAACCGGGGTGTTCCCCTGGTTTTCTTTAATCGTACTTGTCCGGAACTAGCGGTATCGCAGGTGGTTATCGACAACTTTGCGGCGGCTACCCAGGCGGTAACTTCGCTTATTCAGCACGGTTGTAGCCGTATTGGGCTGTTGGCGGGGCCATCTAAAATTGACATCAGCAACGAACGTCTGCGCGGCTATCGGCAGGCATTAGCTCAGTATCAACTACCATTTGACTCAGATCTGGTAGCCCATTGCGACTACAGTGAAGCCAGTGGTTTTGCTCAGACGGTTCGCCTGATTCAATCCCCCGATCCACCGGACGGAATTTTTGCCGTAAGCGACCGGCTGGCGATTGCTGCGGTGAAGGCAATCAAGGAGTACAACCTCCGTATTCCGGAAGATATAGCTTTGGTTGGTTTCAACAACGATCCGGTCACCTCGGTGGTAAGTCCGCCACTCACTACCATTGACCAGAACCCCGAGCAGATGGGCGAAACCGCGGCCCAGTTACTGTTTCGGCAATTTCAGGAGCCAGATGCTAGTGCCGAGAAGATCGTGCTAAAAACCCGACTATTGGAGCGAAATTCCGTAAAAAAATAGTAGTTTGCGGTTCCCAATATTTTTGAAACTATTTATCCTAAACTCCTATGAAAAAGTTTGAACCGGGTGTACTCTACGGCGACACGCTAATAGAATTTTTCGAATATGCCCAAGAAAAAGGGTTCGCGCTACCCGCCGCCAATGTCATTAGTAGTAACTCCATTAATGCGGTGCTAGAAACCGCCCGGGAGGTGCAGTCGGCCGTAATTATTCAATTCTCCAACTCGGGTGCAGCATTTATAGCGGGTAAAGGTCTGAGTAACGATGGTCAGCAGGCCTCTATTGCCGGAGGAATCGCCGGTGCTCAGCACGTACATACCATGGCTAAGCACTACGGCGTACCGGTGATTCTGCATACCGACCATGCAGCTAAAAAGCTTTTGCCCTGGATCGATGGATTGCTGGATGCGGGCGAAAAGTATTATGAGCAGCACGGTCGCCCGTTATTCAGCTCCCATATGCTAGATCTCTCAGAAGAGACTTTGGATGAGAATGTAGAAATCAGCAAGAAGTACTTTGAGCGGATGAATGCTTTGGGTATGGCCATTGAAGTAGAGCTAGGCGTAACCGGTGGCGAAGAAGACGGGGTAGATAATACTGACGTAGATGCTTCCAAACTCTATACCCAACCCGAAGAAGTAGCCTACACCTACGAGCAACTCAAGCAAATAGGCGACCGCTTTACGGTAGCGGCGGCATTTGGGAATGTACACGGGGTGTATAAACCGGGTAACGTTAAGTTAACACCTACCATTCTACGCGACTCGCAGAAGCACATTGAAGAAAAGCATAACACGGCTACCAAGCCAGTATACTTCGTGTTCCACGGTGGTTCGGGGTCAACCCAAGCAGAAATTCGGGAGGCGATTAGCTACGGAGTCATCAAAATGAATATTGATACCGATTTGCAGTGGGCTTTCTGGGACGGTGTACGTAACTACTACGAAGGCAAGCAAGACTATCTGCAAGCCCAGATCGGTAACCCCGAAGGCGACGATAAGCCCAACAAGAAAATCTACGATCCCCGCGTATGGCTACGCGAAGCCGAAAAAAGCTTCGTAAAACGCCTCACTGAAGCCTTCGAAGATTTAAATGCCGTAGGATCTAACGCGTAACAATAATGATTAATGAGTGATGAATAGTGGAAACTATATTAATCATTCGTCATTAATCATCCGATTAGCTCTTTCACTAGTACATTCAATGAGAATTGGGTTGCTGAAATTTGGTCTTCTCGATTGAGAGTAGTTACCGATTGATAACGATCTTCGCTCGGTTGACGATAGACTTCCAGTTGCTTCTTATTAACGTCTATAATCCAGACCTCAGGAATGTCAGCGGTTGCGTAGAGCGGAAGTTTCACATTTCGGTCGTATTTCAGCGTACTATCGGACACTTCAATCAGTAGTAGTACATCTTTTGGAGTGACCCCAGTTTCAGCGTAATAATCCTCTCGAAAAGACGCGACAATAATATCCGGTTCTGGTTCGGAATGTTCATTGATAAGAACCGGGGTTTGCACATGAACAATCGCATGAGATACTAGCTGTGGAGCTAATAGCATGTTAATGCGGCTAACGATAGCTACATGTTGATTTCCAATTGGACTCATTTGGATAATTTCTCCGTGTATTAATTCAATACGATCATCTTCATGCAAAATACCCGCTTCAACCATTTGATGGTATTCCTGTCTAGTAAATAGGCGACGAGTGATCTTAGCTTCGGCTTGAGCAATCATAACTGGTAAGATTGATTTATCGGAAGATACGTAAAAGTTATCGTTTAGTAATTATAGTGTACCACAAAGAACTAGACAAAATAAAGTCAGACTTGATTAAGTCAATCTGCAATTATTTGTATGACCACGGTCATACAATTACTTATGTGGGTAAACCATGGTCGAGCGTGCATGCTGACTGGATCTACTTTAATACGGTTTTAGATGTAGATTATTTAGTCTCTCAATTTGATCATGACAAACGGCTGAATGTGCATCAGAACCTTGACCCTAAATCAGGGTTAGAACAAGGTTTGATAGATGAATCAACTGGGGAAGGTGTTATGGGGCTGCTGGAATGAGCACCAAGCAGCAGCTCTGTCACCGTATGCTAAGATCCTGCTAAATTGCAGATTCGCTATCACTATACTAAAACTAATTCCTACTTTGTCCTAATCTAATATATCTACCCAGTAGCCCGGATTCCGCCTGAAATAGCATTTACCGTCAGTAATAAATCCAGTAGAATGGATTCATCGCTATTACCAGTAGCTTTATTACTGCGCCAGGTGCGGATTTGGGAAATCTGATGCCGATGCAGTGCCGTCAGTTTAGGCTGGCGCATAGCGATCATCTTAGTAATGCGGGGACGCCGTTCCTCAATGCTGCTGTCATAAATGGTTTCAATAACCTGTCGGGTGCGATTCAGTTCCGCTAGAATCTGCTCCATAAACTGGTTCTTGAGATCGGGGTCTTCTACTAAATCTGCATACTCGTGCATTAGTGCTTCATCGGCCATTAATACGCCGGAGCTAGAGTTTGTTAGAATGTACCGAAATGGTGCGTAGCTGATGGCTTGCTCCTGGAGGAGAGCAAAATCGCCAGGACGCTCGTTTTGTAGCTGCTCTAGAGCGGTGCCTACTCCGTACCAGGCGGTTAAGAAGAAGCGGGCCTGGCTCCAGCTAAATACCCAAGGAATGGCCCGCAAATCATTCAATGTTCGTTGTCCGGTACGTCGGGCGGGGCGCGAACCGATACGGCTGGCTTCAATTACGTCGATGGGCGTAGCCTGGGAGTAGAAGTCCATAAAGCCCTCCGCTTGGAGTAACTTTCCGTAGTACTGACTACTTACATCCGATAAGTAATCCATGATTGGCTCTAACGGATGATCGGGCGATTCCAAACCCTGCTGGCGAAGGGTGGCTTTGGTGGTTCCAGCCAGCATTAGCTCCAGGTGGTAGGTACTGGTAATCAGGTTGGCGTATTTCTGGGCAATGGTTTCGCCCTGCTCGGTCAGGCGGAAGTCGCCCTGCAAGCTTTGATAAGGCAGTGATTCCAGAAAGCGGTGAGTAGGGGGCCCACCCCGACTTACAGTACCGCCAAGTCCGAGAAAATAGCGAACGCGCACACCGAGCATTTTCCCAACTTCGGTAAGGTTTCGCTGCCCCCGGTTCACGTTCCAAAGACTAGCTAGGATTCCTCCGTCTTTGTTACTATCGCTATAGCCCACCATTACCTGCTGTATGGGCTCAGCCTCTCCTTTTTGCTTCTGCTGATAAGTTAAGCTTCGCTGGGTGATGGGATGCTGAAGAAATTTATCCAAAATTTCCGGACTCCCCTTCAAATCATCAATGGTTTCAAACAAGGGTACTACCGGAAGTTGGCTGACCAGTCCCTCATCGCTCCAGAAAACTAATCCGGCTTCGCGGCCTAGTAGATATACCGTGAGCAGATCGGAAACGCTGCGGGTCATGCTAATAATTAGTGATCCTAACCCATTGGAACCGTAGCGTTGAATGAATTGATGCACTGTTCGATAGCAATCCAGTACCGCTTGGGCCTCGTTGGGCAAGGGTGCTTCGGCCTGGGTAAACGGACGGGCCGATTGCAACTCTCTCTCCAGAAACGCAATACGCTGCTCTTCTGACCAACTGGCGTAATCCGTGTTGGGTAAACCACCGTTGGTCAGCACGGCGGCCTGTAATAATTGAGAAACTGCTTTGTCGTGAAAGGCACTATTCTGCCGGATATCTAGTGCGGCCAGATGAAATCCGAACGTCTGCACTTTACGGATCAGTGGTTCTACTTCGTTCTGGGCTACCGATTTAGCGTTTATCTCATACAGTGTTTCCAGTAACAAGTCTAAATCTTCTAGCAATTCGGAGCTTTGCCGATAGGAGTACGGCTTTTCGTCCAGGTTACCGTATACATCTAACGGAATGCAGTGGTACATTAGATTTACTAACTGCCGCCATGGTTCATTAGTGTTGCGAGATAAGAAGGCTTTCGATGGCTCACCTATGCGTTCACTCATCTCATCTATCTCTTTATTCAATCGGGCCGGAACCACGTTACGGGTATCGGAGAAACTGAGTTTAACTGCGAGCTCTTCTAATTCTTTAGCGTGAAGCTGCAAGGCGTTCCGACGAAGCTCCAACAAGGTTTGTTGGGTTACCTCGGCGGTTACGAAGGGGTGTCCGTCCCGGTCGCCGCCTACCCAGTTGCCGAAGCGGATACGGGGTAGGGCTTGGTAGCTATCAATTCGTCGAGGATCAAAGCCGGAGTAACTCCAGGCATCGCGCAGGCGCTGGTCAGCCCAGGTTAAACTCTGGGGAAAGACGTGAGTCAGGTAATACATCATGTTCCGTAACTCATCTGTTACCATGGGTTTCTCTAGGTAGATCTCACCGGTGCGCCACAGAATTTCCAGTTGATTTTTGATGGCTTCCCGGATGCCCTGCTGTTCCTGAGGCGTCCATACAGGGTTCTCTCGCTTCACCAGCAGCAAATACATATCGCGCAAGTGGCGCAGTACCGTGGCCCGCTTGGCTTCGGTAGGGTGAGCGGTGAGTACCGGTTCAATACGAATTTGAGGCAGTTGGCCGGCAATATCTTTTTCGGAGAAACCTTCTTCGGTTAGTTGATGAAAAGCCTTGGCCCATAATCCGGAGATACGATTCAGGCCGCCTTCAGTTTCCAGCCGTCGCCGGTGCTGGGCAGTAGCATTCTCTTCCACCAGGTTTAACCACTGAAAGTAGGTAGCAAACAGGCGTACCATGTTACGGTTCATGGTTTCCGGTTCGTGGTCAATAGCATCAGCCAATTGAGGTTCTCCCAGCGATTGTAGTACTTCGCGGAGGCAATCGCTTAAAAAGCGGGTATCATTTTCTACCTTTTCAACATCAATAGAAGCATCGGTGACGAGCATAGGTTTGTGGTTTTGATAGTTTTACTATTAAATTTAATTGTAATAGTTTAAATTGAATTTACGACTTTTTGGGATGCGCGGGCGAGAATGCTACGAAAAAATTAGAAAAACAATCTAAACCACAGAAAAATGAAATTAGAGACCATTTTCAAGCATAACCAGCAATGGGTACAAGAAAAACTAAGTACCGATACTGAATACTTTGAGGACTTGTCCAAAGGGCAGCAGCCCGAAATCCTATATATCGGCTGTTCCGATAGCCGGGTAACAGCCGAGGAAATGATGGGTGTCAGTTTGGGTCAGGTGTTTGTCTACCGCAATATTGCCAACATGGTTTCCAGTTTGGACTTAAGCGCTATGTCGGTTATCAACTATGCGGTCAATCATCTGAAGGTAAAACATATAGTGGTGTGCGGGCACTACCACTGCGGAGGCGTGAAGGCCGCGATGCAAGCCAAAGATTTGGGTATTCTGAATCCCTGGCTTAGAAACATCCGGGATGTATACCGGCTCCATAAAGACGAGCTTAACGCAATAGAAAACGAAGATGATCGCTACAATAAATTAATAAGGTTAAACGTACGGGAACAGTGCATCAACGTGCTGAAAACTGCCGAAGTGCAAGTTGCTTATCGCAAAGGTGCTCTCCAGGTACACGGCTGGGTATTCGATATCCGCACCGGTCAACTGATTGACCTTGAACTGGACTTTGATAAAATTCTGGCGGGTATTATGGAAATATATACGTTGAGTTAGAATTCTAAACCTGCAAGAAATACAGTAGCCTGTAGCTCCGAAGAATCATTCGTGCCGGATAGATTTTACCGGATTGGCGGTAGAGGCTCGGATAGCTTCGTAGCCAACTGTGATTAGCGTAAGTGCCAAGACTAGCACTATGGCAATAATGAAGATAACCGCACTCATGGGTACGTGGTACACAAAATTTTGCAGCCAGTCGTTCATCAGTAAATACGCTAACGGAATGGCGATTACGATGGCAATCAGCACCATTTTTACGAAGTTAGTAAGCAGCAATGCGATGATCTGCGGTACCGAAGCCCCCAGCACTTTACGAATACCGATTTCTTTAGTACGGCGCTCCGCCATGTAGGAAGCCAATCCAAAGAGACCTAGGCAAGCAATTAAAATGGCTAGTACTGAGAAAGTCTGGGCAAGATCGGCCATGCGGGATTCAGCTTGGTACATCCGGCCAAACTCATCGCTCAGAAACCAGTAATCAAAACCAACGTTCGGAAAGGCCTCTTTCCACTGATCTTCCAGGTAGGCCAAATGGGTCTGCAAATTCTCAGTAGGCAGTTTTACATACACAATCTGATCAATGGGGTGCGGACGGGCGTTAATTGCCAACGGACCAATGGTCTGGTGCATAGAGCGGTACGGAAAATCTTCCACTACCCCGATCACGGTTCCCGAGCGTTCGGTTTGAGAATTGAGCACTTCCATACCTAGTACTTCGTCTAGTTCTATTCCCAGATTTCGCAACGCGGCTTCATTGAGAAGGTAGGCGTTAGAATCGGAGGGGTTGCTGGGATCAAAGAAGCGGCCGGTGATTAGTTCCAGATCGTAGGTTTCGGGGAAAGCAAAGTCTACATTTAGTTGGCTCCAGTCGTATTCCTGCTCACTATTAACCGACGGAAAGATCAGTGTGGTACCGAGCGGGCCGAAGTAGTTTTGGCGGGGTAGGTGGTTTCCCATCGTTACCTGCTGAATGTCGGGGTTTTGCAGCAGTGCCTGCCGGTAAGCTGGGTAGCGATTAACATCCGCAAATCCTCCGAAGCGGATGGAAACCATCTGCTCGCTGCCTTCATTAAGTTTAGAACTTTGAATATAATTCATCTGGTGCAGCATCACTCCGGTGCTAATCACCAGAATAACGGTAATAGTAAATTGGAAAGTCACCAGCACCTTGCGGAATAATTCGGGGCTTTTTCCGGTTTCCTGCTGTCCCTTTAATACCTCTACCGGATTAAAACCCGACAGAAACAGTGCCGGATAGCTACCGGCCACTACGGCTACCAGTAGTAAAATACCAAAAACTCCGATGATAATTGCTGGATCGAGCAGGGAAGTCAGAGAAAAGTTTTTGTACGCCAGATCGTTAAACGTAGGTAGGAACAGGGCAATAAGCAGCACTCCCAGTATCAAACCTAGCAAAGTAGTTAGGAACGATTCGTTCATGAACTGGGCAATCAGTTGCTTGCGGTTGCTACCCATCGCTTTACGTAGCCCTACCTCCTTGGCTCGTTTAGACGAACGGGCGGTCGCCAGATTCATATAGTTAATACAGGCAATGATCAGAATCAGCAGCCCGATAGAGCCAAAAATGTACACGTACTGAATATCTCCGGCACCCTCATTGGTCCACTGATTCACCTCGTCAAAATGGAGTTTAGTAACCTTCTGAATAAACGGGTCGACCTGAGGTGCATCTTCGCCTAGTCCACTAGTAACTAGTTGACCTAAATTCTTCTGTACTTGCTCAGCATCAGCGTCTTCCGATAGAACGATGTAAGCGGAAAAGAAGCCTTGCTGTAGATTGTCAGCGAACTCATCTAAACTTATATCACCGTCGAAAAAGGGGCGGAGCACCTCATAGTTCACCAAATACTTGGGCTGAAGATGGGAGTTACTGGGGAAATCTTCGATCACCGCCGTTACGATGGTTTCTACCTCCTGATTATCTGTCATACCTGGATGGCTCACGTCTAGTCGCTTACCAATCGGATCTTCGTCACCGAACAGGCTTTCTGCTGCCGATTCGGTCAGAACAATGGCGTTGGGCAGCGTAAAAACTTCGTCCGGGTTACCCTTTACGATGGGAAAGTATAGTACTTTATCAAAGGAACCTTCCGTCCAGAACAGCTCTTCGGTCAAAATGATTTTATCGATCTCCTTATTAGAAACGGCAGCCGGATAGCCCGCCCAAAGGTAACGAAGAGCTTCTTTCACATCCGGGTACTGCTCCTTCAGTTGGGATGCCCAGCCTCCGGGCACGTAGGTTTGTTGAAAAGTATTGCCATCGTCCATGGTTACTGTAGCTCCAATCCGGTAGGTACGATCCGCCTCGGGGTGAATGGTATCAAAGCTAAGTTCATCAACGATATACAGAAAAATGAACACGGTGCTGGCTAGCCCTACCGCCAAACCGAAGATGTTGATGAACGCAAAGATCTTTTGCTTAGTGATGTTGCGAAGGGCGACGAGGAAATAATTTTTAATCATAATAGATAAAGATTGGTGGGACCAATAAAACAGTAACTTCCTTACTTTTGACAATAAGGAATACCTGCAACCACTACTTACATAACGGCAACCCCAAGATTATACCACCTTTCTATATCCTTGATTATGAGATAGTTGCTAATTAAGAAAAAGAGGTGATTTGTCCGATTTTAAAGCGCGACTGTCCTAAATCGGACAAAAAGAGTTATTAATATAAGCAACAGACCATATGGCAAAAGTCCAGACTTAACGAGCTAGCAAGTACGATTTCAGCGACTCGTAATCGGGGGAGATGGACTTAGCTTGTTTAGGCTGGTTGATGGCGGTCTGCAGTGCTTCGGGCAAAGGGATAGATTCGCTGATGGCCTCTTCAACTGTATCTTTAAACTTGGCTGGATGAGCCGTGGCTAGTACTATTCCGTTTACTCGTCCGGGCTGTCCCTCAAGATAGTCTTTCAGCCCCAAGTAACCTACCGCCGTGTGAGGACACATGGTGTAGCCGTAGTATTTTTCGTACACTTCTCGGATGGCCTGTTGGGTGGCTTCGTCAGAATATCGATTGCCGGAGATATCTTCCTGAATAGAATCCAGTAGTTCTTCATCTGAACCGGCGTAGCCGTAGAAAGCCTGCAA
Organism: uncultured Flammeovirgaceae bacterium; assembly: GCA_937884755.1. GTDB lineage: Bacteria > Bacteroidota > Bacteroidia > Cytophagales > Cyclobacteriaceae > Tunicatimonas. The sequence continues at coordinate 1,398 of CAKZYJ010000031.1, read as the reverse complement.
ACGGGCGAAGTTACTGGGATTGCCCACGTCCATCGCATTAGAAATGGTTTGTACCGACGGACGGGGAGTGAATTTCCCGGTTTCCAGATATTCGGGTACTACGTCGTTTACGTTAGTGGAGGCAATAATATGGTCAATTGGTAAGCCCATTTGCTTGGCAATGAGTCCGCCACAAAGGTTGCCAAAGTTGCCGCTGGGTACGGAAAAGACTAACGGCCAGTCGGGGTTAAACGCTAGATCGCGCTTACGTTGAGCGTAGGCGTTGAAGTAATAGAACGATTGGGGAATCAATCGGCTGATATTGATTGAGTTAGCCGACGAAAGAGTTACTTCCTTCCGCAGTTCCTGATCCAGAAACGCCTCTTTCACCATGCGTTGGCAATCGTCGAAGGTTCCGGAAACTTCCAGCGCGGATACGTTATTGCCCACCGTCGTAAGCTGCTTCTCCTGAATCTCACTTACTTTTCCGCTGGGGTACAGCAGCACTACGTTAATACCCGGTACGTTCAGAAAACCCTGAGCTACGGCACTACCCGTGTCGCCCGAAGTAGCTACCAGAATGGTTCGTTCCTGTTCGCTGGGCGACTGCTGCAAGAACCAGGACATGGTACGGGCCATAAACCGCGCCCCAAAATCTTTGAACGCTAGCGTGGGCCCGTGAAAGAGCTCCAATACGTGAACCTCCTCATCCAGCGTAGCCACTGGAGCTGGAAAGTTGATCGCATCTTCCACCAGGTCGCGCAGCTTAAGTGCCGGAATCTCGTCAGCCAGTAAGGTAACTGCTACCTGAAACGCAATCTCGGGGAAAGTAAACTTCTCAATCTCATCCAGAAACTCCTCGTCCAGCAACGGTAAATAAGTAGGCATGTACAACCCATTGTCCGCCGGTAAACTCTGAAAAACCGCCTCCTGAAAAGAAACTATTTGTGATCGTGATGTATCGTTGGTACTGTATAGTTGCATGATTTTTAGTCCACGGTTAACAGTCAATAGTCCACAGCAGAATGAGTTTCAATTTTACGTTGTTCACTGCACATTGTTAATTGATTATTCTCGGTCCCTGTTGGTTGATGCCGGAAACGTAAAGGTCGCTGTCGATATTGAGGGCACCAAAGGTATTTTGCATTTTTCGTCCTACCTCCTCGGCAGTTCGGCGGTTTTTACTGAGTGCGAAAATGGATGGTCCCGAGCCGGAGATACCGCATCCCAAAGCTCCCGCCGCCATGGCACTAGCTTTTACGCTATCGAAGCCGGGAATGAGTAACGAGCGGATAGGTTCAATGATTACATCCTGCATAGAGCGGCCGATCAAATCAAAATCGCCCTGCCACAGTCCGGCAATTAGTCCGGCGGTGTTGCCCCACTGAATGGTAGCATCTTCTAGCGAAATCTGCTTCC
>CAKZYJ010000030.1 GCA_937884755.1 uncultured Flammeovirgaceae bacterium | reverse complement strand
CGGTGAACCGATCTTGCCCCTCGAGACCGAATAGCCGGATCTCCCGAGTTTCCTATCCGATAAAAGGTCTTTGAAACACAATTTCACCCGTAGGATTGCCATCCTTTTTTATTTTCTCTACGGTGACCTGAGTTCGGTTATCCGGAAGCCTCTCCACTCGAAAGTGTTCGTGCTTATACGATCCCACCACATTCACAACCCGGGCTAAGAATGCGTAATATTGCTCGGCGTAACGAACCAGTTGATCGCGTCGTTGCTGAATCTTATGAATGATTTCTTCACCGGATAAAGCAACAATCGTATCTGGCATATGATGCACAGCCCAAGTAATAGTGGTATCGGACAGCTGCTTCTGCATCTGCTGAGCTGCATCTTTCCAATCGGCTCGCGATAACCCACTCAGTAGCAACCGGTCTAGACCCTGACTTTGCCCCGACCAGGTGTTGATGTTACGAATAGATTCGCCAAACCCCTGAAAGGTAGGTAAGACGAAATCTTGAGAAGCAATCCAATGTAGCAACCCCTCATTGATGTAAAATACCTGATCACGGTCACGAGGGATTGGCTCGAAGCGACGGCCTTTTTCTTTATCGAAGCTAGCCCATCGCCAGTTGTCTTCGTGACGATCCCAGTCACCTATTACGATGTCCAATAGGCGAGCGCGTAAGTACGCAATAGCATCCACCTCATTATCATTATCCTCCTCCAATTCTTCTATCAGCTTAGCGGTGCTTTCTATATCTTCGGATCGACCAAAGTAGGGCGCGTCCGACCAATCATTATTAGGACGCTCCTCAAACAGAGCCACCGAATTTCCAATAAATTCGCGATGAGCACCTAGGCGAGGATCGTCCGGTATGTAGACAATCTCAGGATTAGTATGGTAAATGCCTACTGCTTCGGCTAGAGCAGCGGCCACTAGGGCTCCGTAGGGATGCGAAGCCGAGGTTTGGTCAGAAATAACCTCGACAACCAATGGACTCGCTAACGGCGGAGGAAGATTACGCTCAGGATACTTATTTACCGAACGAAGTACGTACTGACGACCGTCTTGCGCTTCTAATCGTAGAGAGCGGGTTTGTCCACCCCCACCTCGCTGCACAATCGTCAATCCCCCTTTTTCCTGATCAATATCAAATACTCGTAGAGGCACAGGAACGACCCACTCTTCTCGATAGTTATCTCCGTACATGAATCTACCGAAAGAGCCCATACGGTACTGGTCAGTAACGCGCACCGATATAATACTATCAGTAACAGGAGAATTTGTAGATGACTGGGCTTTTATCCAGGAAGTAGGCACCCAGGCTATTAAGACGAAAAGCAGAATTGGTTTCAAATTACGTTATGGTTGTTCTAAGTACTTTTCTTGCAAGGCTTGCCGTTCCGATATAGACAATTGCAGCCCCTCCACTAGGTAGTTATCTAAAGAACCATACTCCTCTTCAATTGCCCGGAAGGCTTCTTCCAGATATTTCGTACGCACCTCTAGTAAAGGTAAGGAGATACGAGGGCTGATGCCAATCAAAGGCGACAATCTTGCCCGGCGGCGAATACGCTTTTGGCGATAATAGTTGGATGCTATATAATCGCGCATAATGGTTTCGTAGGGAACCCCTAGCGCGTAAAGGATCATAGCACTCATGAAACCAGTACGGTCTTTTCCGGCCGAGCAGTGGTAAAGTAACGGGTGTTGCTGCTGAAGCAATTCCTCAAAGGTACGAGCAAATACCGAGGTATACTGTTCTACATACATACGATTATTCTCCAGCAGAATCGTTTCAGAATTGTATGTTTCAGGATCAGCTCGCTGCAGGAGCTTTCGGTTGTCGCGGCGAGTAACACTGGTGTCGTATACCGAAAACTGTCGGATGATTAGGGAAGTATCCGGGGGAAGACGATCCGGTTTGCGGTCTAATGCCTCCGGTTCACGAAAGTCTACTACCTGTTGAATGCCTATCTGATTCCAATATTCCCAATCAGACCGTTTGAGATCGCCTAGATCGTCGGAGCGATAGAGTAAACCCCACCTAACTCTACGTCCGTCGGTGGTAGAGTATCCGCCTAGGTCACGGGTATTATACGTACCTCTAAAGTAAATTTGCCGTTCAGCCACAACGACCGTTTGACCCGAAGCGTCGACTAATTCAAAAAAGTGCTGATAGGGACCGACCGCGTCCCACACAAAACTGTAGTCTCGGCTAACCCCAACAGGCTGCGTTCGGTCAATAGTCTCGTAAGATTCGCCGCGGTAGATAGTAACCGGCAGAGTCAATGCGGGAGATACTAGAGCTAGGTTGATAATAATCTGATCGCCCGAGTCACGGTAGACGGGAGTTTCACTTGCTACAGGATTTATAGGGTAGGTAGCATCTAGTGATTTAAGCGATGTACACGATAACAATGCTACACCAAATAAAACGCCAATTAAAAAAGACCAAAATCGGAACATAGGGTATCTACATTGGAAAACACCAACGGTTTTGAAGATAAGGAAGTTGCCGTTAATAACTAATATCTGATGCGCAAAAAGGTTATGTGTCCACTATAAGAGCGTGTTTGGACTTTATTTTAAAATCTATTATAAGATGTTTTTCATTCAGATAAGACTCTGTTTGATGGGGATAGCCTAAGCTATCTGATGAGGTTACCTAATCTGTTAGCCCCGAAATTAACGTACCAGCCTTATCCGCCGCTACGAAAAACTTCATTAGACAATACTCCTCGCCTACTTATTCGCGGAATCTGCTACCTACACCCTCAGAAACTAAACCTGAGTGACCACATTACCATAATTCGGCTAGTAGGCCGATTTTTGGAACATGCCCGTATTATGCTTTTCCATAATGGGGTACAAGAACAGATTTACCTGCCTTCGGCCGACTGGATGGAGCGTAATTTATACCGACGGATTGGGAAAGTCTTTCCAGTGTATAATCTGATTCTACGAGTGCAGATCATACAGTAGTAAAGTAGCAACTGGATTCGGGAGCAGGAAGCACAAGGATGATATGCTATTATACGATATCTACCCTGCTCGTCGTTGCATAGCAATAGGATAGACTGGGCAACGTACTATTTTAGGGGCTGGGCGCTTTATTCGTCAATCTCTTTTAGTGGAAAGCCTGTTAAATTATCTAAATAGCATTTGGTAAAACTGGCAAAACTTCAAAAATTCAGTACATTCGACCCAGATTCAGAGTACTCAACAAACTTTTTTCTTGCACTTTCGGTTAGCGGGATGTTTGTAAACTTATGTGTATGGTATATCCGGTCCAGATTATCAGTCTAATCGTAGCTATTACTGCCTGTTTACCCTGGGCCAGTATGGCTCAAACTGATATCCGCTCGAATGCTTTTTGCAAAACCGGATTACCTGACCAACCAAGACCCACCTTTTTCAGTGTTGAGCGTTACCAGTCAGGAAGTTATCGTATGCGTAACCCAGCAGGCGAGGACGTAGCCATACGAGAAAATAGTAGTATTGCGGTACGTTTACGACTTCCGGTGGTATTACGTCCTGGACTTAAGGTACTAGGTTCGTTTACGTACTACGATGAAGACTTTGAATTTACTTCAAGAGAAACCAATTCTTTCTTTTCTGAGGCATTTCACAATAAGGCATTACGTAGTTTGAATGCTTCGTTTTATATCATCAAACCCTTCCGGAGCAATTGGTTTCTGATTAATCGACTGCAAACATCCCTCAGCGGTGATTTTAACAGAGATAATGCCAGTACTGGGCAGTATCTAAACTATTCAGCAGCTTCGGTATTAGGTTATCGCAAGAGCAAAAACACGGTGTTAGGGCTAGGTCTATTCTACGGAAAAGATTTTGACGGAGGCTCACTCGTACCGCTGCTTGCGTACCAGCACGCTTTTAACAATCAGTGGAGTGTAGACGCCCTACTACCCGTACAGACGGCTCTTCAGTATTACTCTGCTAACAAAAAAAATGTAGTAACAGCCACAGTACAACTAAATGGCCCGGAGTATAATATCAACCTCAACTATCCGGCAACAGTGGCTAATCAGTATATTTTTGAACGTAGTGAAGTTCGCTGGAGTCTGAGCGAGCGACGGGAAATTCACGATTGGTTGTGGTTGGGAGTCGACGTTGGGGTCAACATACCTTTATCTACGAACTGGCAATCATCTAACTCGGAGCCAAACGATAGTAGCCAGTACACGTTTGATAGTAGCCTTTACACTATGTTTAGCCTGATTTTAGTACCGCCTCGTAAACTACTTGATCGCTAACAATCTTTTCTATCAAAAGTCCGTTACTCTGTATCTTTAGGCACGTTTTTTCATTCAAACCTGCATCTTGTGGAAGCATGAGAACAAGACTAA
>CAKZYJ010000029.1 GCA_937884755.1 uncultured Flammeovirgaceae bacterium | reverse complement strand
GGTAGTGGATACAAATGTGCGAAAGCTTTTGGCGGAAAATATTCCAGTCTCGGTCAATACCGTTATCAGCAACCATAATTTGGCTGGACTGTCTAAACTTACCCGATATCTTATAGCCCTGGATGTTCCTTTTCGCTACTCCATCGTTAAGGGTGAGGCTATCCAGGCCGACCTGCTAGAACAGAATCTTTCGGAATCCTATTCCATCATGGAAAAGGCGATAGCCTCTGGTTGGCAATTTGCCAAGCGGTATCAATTCTGTGACCTGAAACCTAATGAGCTAGGGTTTCAGACCTGCACCTCCGGCTTTTCCGGTGGGGCTATCTACATAGATGGTTCGCTAAAGTATTGCCATGTCCACTTTGGGCAAGATGATCATCCAGGCTTGTCTATTTTTAATCCAAAACTGGATTTGGTGGATATGGTTGAGCAAGGCGAGCATCACGAAGAAGAAAAGTCTGAGGATTGCCGGACTTGCCGCTATCGCTCGGTCTGTACGAGCGGATGTCCAGTCTATCGGGTAGATGGTAAAGACCCACAATGCAGCCTCTATCATCGGCTGATCCCCATGTACTATGAACTCCAGGCAAAAGAGCGATTGCACCTTTTGCAAAAACATGGGATGGTATAGCCTATACATACATTAACTTCTATTGCTAGGATGGTCGGACTTTGGCACTCGCAATCTCCCTGATGGCTTTGCTCGTTACCATTTATGAGTTGCATCTTCAACGGCGGCATAACGAAAAGTCTCTCCAACCCATTGCCCAGATTGCTATAACAGATCGTGGCAAGCTACTTTCTATTCACATTGAAAACAATGGTGTTGGACCTTTGATTGTGGAAAAGCTGATATTTACTAAAGATGGTAAGCATTACACCAATATAGAGGATTGTTTAGACCTTAATCCCCGCTCCTATCAGCACATATCGGTGTCTGATTCTTCTAAAAAAGTCATTCTGCCCGGCTCTTACGAGGAAGTCTTCTCAATGAAATTCGAAGAAGGCAATATAGACAAGGAGATGGATAATGTTCGAGAACTGCTCGCGGCTCTTAATCTAAAAATTGATGGCCGGGATATCTACAATAATAAGGTCACGGTGGACCGAGATTTGCGGTGGTTTATAAGGCATCATGCTACTTAAGCGGTACTAAGTGGCTACTAATCAATTAATAATTTATTATCATTGAGATAGATTTTATAAATGAATGTCTCAAATCAATCCATATTTGAAATGTCCTTATTACATTAATATAGCAAATTTTTGTCTTTTTCTATCAAAATATAATAAAATAGTGGTTTATTTAATATAAATACACTCGATCTTTGAGAGATAAACAAGACTTCAAACTATGATAACTGAAGAGCAAAAGAATAGTCTTTTGAAGGATGAATACCTCAAACTTCAAGATATTTATGAGAGTTTTGATCAAAGAGCTCTAACTATCAAAGGTTGGGCGATAACAATATGTTTAGGGGGAATCGCTGTAGGGTTTGAAAAAAGCTTGGATTCCTTGTGGTATTTTTCAGGTATTGCAGCCGTATTATTCTGGTGGATTGAGGCAAAATGGAAAACCTTTCAGTATTCTAATTCTCTGAGAATTAGACAGATTGAGGGTTATTTTAGAAACGACGACGACAAGAAAGACTTAAAACCTCTACAAATCTACAATACTTGGTATAAGTCTTATGTAGAAGGTCTGCACCCTCATACAAATAAAATGGATAATAGATCGCCGAGACAAAAAATAGTCTCTAATGCGAGATTAAGCCTAGTATATACCCCTTATATTTATATCATTTTAATTGATATCATACTAATTGGGTGGAGAGCCATAGCGTAGGGTAAAAACGAAAATCTTTTTGACTTACCCATTTTAGCCCCTATCCTATGTATTTCTTAAAAGAGAAATGGAATGTTGGTGTAAGTAAAATGACTTTATTTTTATAACTCGAACGTTTTCTCACAATCTAACAATAATAGCGTATGATTTCCTCGAGCATAAAGTATGATAACCAGTACAGATTTGGAGATTTTATTAAAGATGAAGAGCCATCATATCCCTTACTACCTCTTGCGCATACCTGTGAAGCTTATAGTTTTCGTAAAATATCTGAGCAAAACGAACTAAAGGTTTCAGTTGATAGCGTATTCCCTAACGAATCTTTGTTGTATTTTTTTTATGGACGCCCTTCTTACAGAGTTTCTACAACCGAAAAACCTGTTTCAAACTGTGCATTTATGCCAATATGCATTTTGGTAAATTCTGAGGTAATTGAAAGACCTAAGAGAATACTACCTTTTGATAGCGGGGCCTTCCATAACGGACTATTTAAGAACTTCTTGCATCCTAAAATGAGGTCAAGTGATTTTTTCATTGAGCCTGAATTGAATATGGCTGCTAGATTAGTAAACAAATTTTATGGGTCAAACAAGAATTATTTTTACAGCCGCCAAAAGTCTATCAAAGTACCGCCTTTTGAGTTTGAGGTAAGTAGTTATTACAACTTAATTCAAAATTTAGGACAAACTGATTACGATGATAGAGATTGTTCAATAGAAGTACAATTAGATAACTCCGTTAAACTCACTTCAGATAGCGTGCTTTTGGTTGTACTTCCCGGTATTTTTTTAGATGATACGGAATTTAGGTCTAAGATTGAGAGTTTATCTGCTGAAGTTAAAACTTATCACATTCACCATGGTCAAATCAATCAGTACTTAAACTCAATGTATGAGAAGGTCGCAAGTTTCTTAGATGAAAAAAGCTATATTTAATATAAATCGATTAGCATAATGAAATTAGCTGGTGTATATAACCCCTTGGGCAAATCAACATGTTTTTGTGTACCTGTCTTGATTAATAATCAGCGGTTCTATACACAATTGATTGATAAAGAAAATAAAATTTATAGTTTTCAGTCAATAGATATACCTGATAATATATTAATAGAAAGTATACCTGAAAATATTAGACGCGAAGAGGGAGATGACGGGCTTTTCTCTTTTTACTTCACACCTGAAAAGGAGGTATACATAGGTTCAAAAGAAGTGTTAAAAGAAATATTAGTTGATTTACTATTAAATGACTTTGAACTCTTTAGATCAAAAAATTTTCTTTTAGCTGAAATTGGAGCCTTTTTGGAACATCAATATGATGACCCAATTAAAAAAATTGTTGATGACGCATCTCATTGGATTAATGAGTATTCATCTTTACCAAGCAGTAGTAAGGGAGATCAAATAACTTCTTATGAAGAGTCGAATTATGAAGACAGTATCCCAAATAGTAAAATCCAGGACTATGATTACTCTGATTTGAGGCTCGGCGACACTGCTCCTAACTTTCAGGCACAAACCAGTGAAGGTGAAATTGATTTTTACGAATACTTAGGTGACGGTTGGGGAGTGCTGTTCTCCCACCCGGCTGATTATACACTCGTAAGCACTACCGAGCTAGGCCGAACTGCCCAGCTAAAGGATGAATTTGCTAAACGCAACACCAAAATAATTGCTATCAGTGTAGATGATCCAGATTCGCACGAAAGGTGGATTAATGAAATTAACAAAACCCAGAACACCACTATTAACTTTCCGATTATTGCCGATCCTGACTGTAAGGTGGCAGAACTGTACGGTATGATGCACCCGAACGCATCCGATAGTATGACTGTGCGCTCGGTTTATATCGTTAGTCCGGATAAAAAAATTAAGCTGATGCTGACCTATCCGGCCTCTACCGGCAGAAACTTCAATGAAATATTGCGGGTGCTTGACTCGCTGCAACTTACCGCTAACTACAGGGTAGCCACTCCAGCCGACTGGAAAGAAGGAGAGAATGTAGTGATTATCCCAACTATGCCCGAAGATGAAATTTCTCAACGTTATTCTCCTCGAGGTCGTTTAAAGAGACGAACGAAAGACAGTAAGAAACATTAAACAATGTAGAAAATAGTTGAGCGAGATTTACATTGGTTCATAAGACACAAGGTTGATTAGCCTGTATTTTCTGAATACTTTCAAAAAGCACTTATCTATAAATAGGGTTTCAGTACCAAAATCAACCAGTAAGGATTTGTTACAGATAC
>CAKZYJ010000028.1 GCA_937884755.1 uncultured Flammeovirgaceae bacterium | reverse complement strand
CATCATTAATCGGTGAACCATTGCGGATAGAGGCAAATAGCTCATCGTGCTCGGATTGGTACATATCGTTTGAGTCACCCCGGTACCGCCACTTATCATTGCCTTTAATATCGTGAACGCCTTTAATACAATCTACCACCGCGTGTCCCTGGTCGCCGGATACTTCTACCGCGTAGCTGTTGGCACAGTTGAACTGCTGCCGGCTCATATGAATACCTTTTTGCCCATCGCCGTAGTCGTAGACAATAGCAAAGTGATCGTAAATATGACCGTATTTATCGTCGGTGCGTACCTGTCGGCCGCCGGTTCCTACGGCACTTAGTGGTTTCTTCTCGCCCAGTGCCCACGACATCATATCCAGGCTGTGCACTGCTTGCTCGGTAATATGGTCACCGGATAGCCACTTGTAGTACAGCCAGTTGCGTAATTGATATTCCATCTCGGTCCAGCCCGGTTGCCGTTCCTTAGACCACAGCGTTCCGGTATTGTAAGTGTTGTACACCGTGCCAATGTTACCCACCGCTCCGTCCAGAATTTTTCCGAAGGTGGCTCGCTTAGGCTCGTGGTAACGCCAGCAGAAGCCCGACATCAGGGCAGTGTTATTTTCTTTGGCTTTCTTAGCTGCTTCCATTACCTGCCGTACACCTGGCCCGTCTACGGCTAATGGCTTTTCCGCGAATATATGCTTTTTAGCTTCTACGGCGGCGGTCAGATGCTGAGGGCGAAAGCCCGGAGGCGTAGCCAGCAGTACTACATCCACATTGGTGTCAATCAGTTTCTGATAGGCATCAAACCCTACAAACTGATGTTCGGGATCTACCTGTACTTTATCTCCGTGTCCCTTCTTTAAATTCTCCATACTAGACTTCAGCCGATCTTCAAACGCATCAGCCATGGCTACCAGCTTTACGTTAGGGTCTGCTTTTAGTGCCTGATTAGCCGCACCAGTACCTCGACCGCCGCAACCGATCAGGCCGACTTTGAGTATATCAGCATTGCCTTTAGCAAAAGCGGGAATGGTATTGATCATAGGGATTGCCAGACTACCGCCAACCACGGCCGAACCGGTGGTCTTAATAAATTGGCGACGAGAGCCGTTTTGGGAAGAATTATTCATAGGAAGGAAACTTTTTAGGATATTTTTCCAAGTTACAAAATATTTATGGATGTAAAAGAGAGGGCGAAAAGCGACGGTCTTCTTATCTTGTTATTGTTTTTCAAATTCAACCAACCTTATCGTTTATTCGGTGAAGCCACTTTTTCTTCTTCTACTAACCTGGTTCACAGTATATTCGGCTAGAGTACTGGGGCAATCTGTGCCCCCCGCTCACGATACGCTAATCCTGATTGATTCCGATACACCGGTCTACTTCAATTTTATTTCGCCCGGAACATTCCGGATGGGAAGCGACCCGGCCGATCCGCTGCACGAACCGGACGAGGCACCGGTTCATGAAGTTACTATCACCGAAGGATTTTACTTGGGGGTTTACGAGGTGACCCAAGCTCAGTGGGAGGCAGTGATGAATGATAATCCGGCAGTTTTTCAAACGTTTGATGATTCTCCTTCTCACCCGGTAGAATACGTTACTTGGAATCAGGCCCAAGCATTTATCACCCGACTTAACAAAAACGGAACCGGCACATTTCGGCTGCCTACCGAAGCCGAGTGGGAATACGCTTGTCGGGCGAGTAGTACTACCAATTACTACTGGGGCAAAGAGATGGCCGAAAACGGAAGTAGCGACTACGCCTGGGCTAACTCCCGTTCGTTCGCTCAAACCCATCCGGTAGGAACGAAAAAGCCTAATAACTGGGGACTGTACGATATGAGCGGCAACGTGTGGGAATGGTGTCAGGATTGGTACGCCCCCTACGATAGCGAATCCCAGACTGACCCCCAGGGACCTGCCGAAGGAGAGATGAAAGTATTCCGGGGAGGAAGCTGGTTTGACTTCCGCGAAGCTCAGCGTTCGGCTAATCGCCATAAACACGCCCCAGATGAACCCTACGCGGCTATTGGCTTCCGCCTGGTTTGGGAAGATAAATGAGATAATGTTATGAGTAATTTTTCCGTTCTTATTCCCATTCTCTTGTTAGCACTGGTTTCCTGCCAAAGCCCGACGCCGGCGCAAAGCATAACTATCGAATTACCCGATAGCACTAACCTAGAGATGATCTATATTCCCTCCGGTTCCTTTCTGATGGGTAGCCACCCGGAGGAGCTAGATCGACACGGCGACGAGGGGCCGGTACGAAATGTTACTATCAGCAAAGGTTTTTACCTGGGGAAATACGAACTCACCCAGGCTCAGTGGCGAGTCGTGATGGGTGATAATCCTTCCGTATTCCTCAACTTCCCCGACTCCGATGTT
>CAKZYJ010000027.1 GCA_937884755.1 uncultured Flammeovirgaceae bacterium | reverse complement strand
TTTACGCTTTTTGCAGCGGGGGTGATCAGCGAGCTCGCGGCCATCAGGGCTACGTGGATGACGATGGAATGCCTCGGCTCAATATCCTGGAAGTGCAGCGACTGATCCGCTTTATGCCGAAGGTAGTCATTGCGGTAGTGCCCGGCTGGGCAGTAGGCGGCGGCCACAGCCTACACGTAGTTTGCGACCTGACGCTAGCTAGTAAAGAACATGCTATCTTCAAGCAAACCGATGCTGATGTCACTAGCTTTGACGGGGGTTACGGTTCGGCCTATCTCGCTAAGATGGTGGGACAAAAGCGCGCTCGGGAAATTTTCTTTCTGGGACGAAATTACTCTGCCCAGGAAGCCTACGATATGGGGATGGTGAACGCCGTAGTGCCCCACGACGAACTGGAAGATACCGCCTACCAGTGGGCACAGGAGATTCTGGAAAAGTCACCCACCTCCATTAAAATGCTCAAATTCGCTTTCAATCTCACCGACGATGGTATGGTTGGTCAACAGGTATTTGCCGGGGAGGCAACTCGCTTGGCTTACATGACCGACGAAGCCAAAGAAGGCCGCAATGCCTTTCTGGAAAAGCGTAAACCTAACTTTAAAGACATTAAGTGGATTCCATAGCAGCTCCGCTCTTGCTTGTTAAGATCACTATATTTTCTTAAACACAACAATAGCATTATGCCCACCGAAGCCGAAGTTGTTGCTCATGGCTGCCTTAATGTCCTTCTCTCTGGCTTCTCCTAATACGATTGAAAGTCCGTTCGGAACCGCTTCATCTAATTGCTTGGTGTTAATTGTCGGTGGAATTACCCCTTCTCGTAGAGCCTGAATGGAGGCGATGGCTTCAATGGCTCCCGCTGCTCCCAATAAGTGGCCAGTCATAGATTTAGTGGCACTAATGTGCAGTTGCTGAGGTTGATCGCCAAACAGCTTGGTAATTGCGGCCAACTCGCTCAAATCGCCCACCAGAGTAGAGGTGGCATGTACGTTTACGTAGCCTACTTCCTCGGGCTGAAGGCTAGCTTCTTCTACGGCTAATCGCATAGCGTGGTAGGCACCAAGTCCTTCGGGGTGGGTAGCCGTCATGTGGTAGGCATCGGCAGTCATTGACGCTCCGGCCAGTTCGGCATAAATAGTCGCACCTCGGTTTCGGGCGTGCTCGTATTCTTCCAGTACCAAGGCCCCAGCACCCTCTCCCATCACAAAACCATCGCGATCAACATCAAAAGGGCGAGAAGCAGTAGTCGGATCATCGCTTCGGGTCGACATAGCTTTCATTGCACTGAAGCCGCCAATTGAGGCCTCGGTAACTGGTGCTTCGGAACCACCCGCTACGATAGCCTGAGCTTTTCCCCAACGAATATAGTTGAAGGCATCCATAAGTGCGGTGTTAGCCGTAGCGCAGGCAGAAACGGTAGTGTAGTTGATACCCATTAGCCCGTACTGCATGGAGATCATACCCGAAGCCATATTGGCGATAAATTTTGGCACAAAGAAGGGACTGAATCGGGGCTTGAAGTCTTGCTGCGTATATTCCTTCACTTGTTCTTCAAAGGTTTCCATTCCTCCTTGTCCACTACCCCAAATTACTCCCACATCCAAGGGATTCATTTGATCCAGCGGTAAGGCGGCATCTTCCATCGCCTCTTTGGCAGCGACCAGGGCAAACTGCGTAAAGCGATCTGTTCGTTTTATCGTCGCTCGATCTAGATGCTGCTCAGGTTGAAAGTCCTTCACTTCGCAGGCAATCTGAGTACGAAATAATGACGCATCAAACCGACTGATTTTTGTCGCCCCACTTTTTCCCGATATCAGATTTTGCCAGTAGGCTGAAACACTATTGCCCAGTGGAGTGATAGCTCCCATTCCGGTGATAACTACTCTATTCATAATCCTTACTTATTAGTAGGTAAGTATTGTGCTAAAAGTATTATTTCTTCAAAAGATCGGATAACAACTGATCATACATCCGCTGGAACGTATCTTCGCCCAGTACTCGGTTCAACAGTAATGCTGACAGAAGGGTAGAGGCTACGAGTAACGCCCGATCATAAGCCTCGCCCGAGAAACTAAACAGACCTTTTTTCCGCCCTTGCTCCAGACAGTAAGTGAGCCAGTCCAGCAAATCTTGCCCCATAGCTCGTACTTTCATCTGCATTGCTTCGGGCAGAGTCAGATAATCCGGGGCAAGTGAGCCCATTAGGCAGATAAGTCCTTGTTTACAATTACGCATATACATTTGGGCGAACTGCTCCAACTGCTCGTTCTCGGGTAAATCGCTCCACTGCTGTTTGTACTCGTCAAACTCCCGTATAGCCTTGTCAATTACGGCTATCCCGACGTCGGCCTTGGCTGGAAAATGATAGTGGATAGCTGCGTTTCGTACCTGCATTGGTTCCGATAAATCTTTGTAGCTAAACGCATTATACCCTTGCTTCCGAATTAGTTGGTCGGCCAATCTCGTAATTTTGTCCCGAGTATTCATAGACCGGTAAAACTACTAACTTACTAGTAAGTAATCAAATACCTTTGGCAAATCTAACTGTCGCATTTAATGATCACCTTACCGCTCCGGCCCGGCTGGGTACTGTAAGTAACGGCTTCGGCCGCTTGAGCCAGAGGAAAGGTCTTTTCAATATCCAAAGTCACATTACCTTGTTTCATCATGCTGTAAACTTGTTTAGCGACTTTGGCCTTATCTACTATGCTAGCCTCTTTCATCCATCGGCTAAGCCAAAACCCCTTGATGATAGGAGTACGGAAGATAGCTGGCCCGTAGCTGATTTTCGCATCTTCCCCACTCATGAGTCCGTAAATTAGCATGGTGGCGTTTTTGCCCAAGCTGGCAATAGCTTGAGTGCCAATGTCTCCTCCTACCGACTCAAAGCAGGCCTGCACACCTTTGCCTTCGGTCAGGCTTTTCACCCGCTCAGCCAGTGAATCTTCCTTAGTATTGACTACCGCCTCGGCCCCTAAATCCAGCAACGGTTGCACCTGCTCAGCGTGCCGTACCGTACCAATCACCCGAATACCTTCTTTCTGGGCTAGTTGGATCACCATCTTATTTAGGGCCGAAAAAGCCGCTGTCAGTAACAGCCAGTCGCTTTTCTGCAGATTTACTTCTTCCAGCATGGTGACAGCTGTGAACGGATTCACAAAGAATTGGGCACCCTCCTCAAACGATAAATTATCCGGAATGGGTAACAAGCTGGTAGCCGGTACGACTACATATTCACTCCAGGCCCCTAAAGTAGCAAAAGCCACTCGCTGCCCCTGGGCAATTTTTAGGTCAGGGCCAATTCCGGTGCCAATCACATCAATCTCCCCGGCTCCCTCAAAACCGGCCGGACTATCCGGGAACTCCGGCTGAATGCCATATACTCCCTGAATAAACACTACATCCGAAGGGTTTACGGGAGAAGCTTTTACCTTAATTCTAACTTCTCCGGCTTTGGGTTCGGGAAGAGGGACGTCCTTTACGCTAAGGACATCAGCGGCATTTCCGGGTTTGTTAAATACGATTTGTTTCATGGGTTAGTTGATTATTGGTTGTTAACTATAATTATTCAATTGCTAAGTGACTGGTCGTTGATTGCTAATGGTCACTGGTCAAATTTCCTAATTTCTAGCAATTTCTTGCCCCTCCTACAAGTCACAATTTCTAACTTCCGACTTCCATCTTCAGTCTTCCTACCATCATCTGCACATTGTTCACTGTTCACTGTTCATTGTAAAAGTGTTTTTGTAATTTTCGAGCTTAATCTAGAGGACTTATGAACGAGGTACAAGAGAAACCGCAAATTTCATTTCAGGTAAACAATAATGGTTACTATGGGCAATTCGGCGGGGCGTTTATTCCCGAGATGTTGCACCCCAACATTCAGGAGTTACGGGAGAATTATCTATCCATTATGCAGGATGCTGACTTTCAGCGAGATTTTCAAAACCTGCTGAAAGACTACGTAGGTCGCCCTACCCCGCTCTACTATGCCGAACGGCTCTCGCAGGAGTACGGAGCGAACATCTATCTTAAACGGGAAGACCTATGCCACACTGGTGCCCACAAAGTCAATAATACCATCGGACAAATTCTGCTGGCGAAGCGGCTTAATAAGAAATACATTATTGCGGAAACCGGAGCCGGACAGCACGGAGTAGCCACTGCCACCGTTTGCGCCCTGATGGGTATGGAGTGTAAAGTTTTTATGGGTGCCCTGGATACTGAGCGGCAGAAGCCTAACGTAGAACGTATGCGGATACTGGGAGCCGAAGTAGTTCCTGCCCACAGCGGTAGTAAAACGTTGAAAGATGCTACCAACGAAGCCATGCGCCACTGGATTAATAATCCTATCGATAGTCACTACATTATTGGTTCGGTAGTGGGTCCTCACCCCTACCCCGATATGGTCGCCCGCTTTCAGTCGGTAATTAGTGAAGAAACCAAGTGGCAGCTTCAGAAAAAAACCGGTTCGGAGGACCCCGACTACGTAGTGGCCTGCGTAGGTGGGGGCAGTAATGCTGCCGGGGCGTACTACCATTACCTAAATCGTCCCGAGGTGCAATTGATCGCTGTAGAAGCTGGTGGGTTAGGGGTTGCCTCCGGAAAATCAGCCGCTACTACGGCGCTAGGTAAGGCAGGTATTTTGCACGGCAGCCGCTCCTTAGTAATGCAGACCGAAGATGGGCAGGTAGTAGAGCCCCACTCCATCTCTGCCGGGCTGGATTATCCCGGCATTGGCCCGCTGCACGCTCACTTATTTGACAGCGGTCGGGCGAAATTCTACAATGTGACCGACGACGAGGCCATGCAAGCTGGTATTCAACTCAGCCGATTGGAAGGTATTATTCCCGCTATTGAAACGGCTCACGCCATTAGCGTACTATCCCAAATGGACCTCAAGTCCAGCGATGTAGTCATTATCAACCTATCTGGCCGGGGCGATAAGGATTTAGAGACCTACATTAAGTGGGGTAAGTATTAGATTCCATTAACAATAGGCAATGGACAATGAACAATTGAGCAACTCTTGATACCTAGCCAAAGAAAAATAATTAACAGTGACTGTACGAGAGTTTAACACTCATCAAGGCCTCTACAGCTTTGAAATTGCCAACTTTAACACAGCGCTCCATTCTCATCCCGCTATTGAGCTTATCGTTGCCATTGAAGGTAGATTCTCAATTTCGACTCCTAACATAAGCTACGATAATGTCAATTTCGCAGTAATTGATGCTAATATTCCGCATAAAATATTAGCCAGCGGTTGTCAACTGAAATTATTGATGATTGAGCATCAGGGTTTTTGGATAGAAACGACTTTAGCTCAATATAAGATCAGCACTAGAAGTGGGATATACGTCGAAAATACAGCTATTGATAGATCAGCGTTATTTTCATGCTTAGAGCAAATACCTCGTCAGATTAGTGCCACCAACACCTATAACGAACGAGTTAATGCATGCTTAGACTTTCTAGAAAGCGAAGATGTACAATACAGTTCAATGGCGAAAACCTTACAAGCTAAAGTACATCTCTCGGAAAGTAGATTATCACACTTTTTTAAGGAGAGCGTAGGTATTTCGCTCAAAAAATACTTAGCATGGTGTCGATTAAAGAAGACTATTGAGAAAGTGCTGCAAGATCGGGATAGCCTTTTTTCGGCATCGCTAACCTGCGGATTTTACGATCAAGCCCACTTTAGCAAAACTTTCAAAGAAAGGCTAGGTATTAGCCCATCCGAAGTATACAATAGCAGAATGTTACAAGATTAGTTGAGTTGGAAGTAAGAACTTTGCATCAGCAAGGAAATCTAAAATACTTATCCCAAATGAGCTCAACCATTAGAAAAGTTAAGCCAACGGACATTAATGGGCTAAAATCGGTAATAGCCTCGAGCAAGCTGTTTCCCTCCAGTTTGTTGGAAGATATGATTGCTAACTATTTCAACAATCCGTCATCGGAAGAAATCTGGCTGACTAAAGATGATAAAGGCGCCCCAATTGCCGTAGCCTATTGCGCTCCCGAAAAAATGACCGAAGGCACCTACAACCTATACCTGATCGCGGTCCACAAAAATCAGCAGGGCAAAGGCATTGGGGCCAAGATCATGACCCATATTGAAGAACTTCTTAGAAGAGATGGACAAAGAGTATTGATCGTAGAAACTTCTAGCTTGCCGGAGTTCGAGCTTACCCGAAAATTTTACGATAAGTGCGGTTACGAACGGGAAGCAGTTATCCGTGATTTTTATCAGGAAGGCGAAGACAAGATAGTTTTCTGGAAGAAGTTAAACTGATACTCTGTAGTAGCAATAAATAGTGTAAATTACAGGTAATAGTGTAAAACTACTGCCGCTTGGCGATCCGATTGTTCATGATAAAAGACTCAAACACCGAACATCCTTACCAGATCTACAATGAAAGCTGCTATCAACTACCAGGAATCAAGAACGAATCCATTGATGCAATCATCACTGATCCACCCTACGGTATTGGCTTCCAGGCCCATGAATGGGATAAAGCGTTACCTGACCGACAGATTTGGGAAGATTGCCATCGGGTGCTGAAGCCCGGAGGGTATGCGCTGGTTTTCTCCTCTATCCGGCTAATGCATCACCTGATGCTCCATTTAGAAGATTCCGGATTCCGCATTAAAGATGTACTAATGTGGGTCTTCTTAAATGGTATGCCGAAAAGTCGCGATGTGGGTTTGGATATTGATAAGGAACTGGAAGTAGAAAGCACCAAGATTGGTACTTACAACTACGTACAGGGGTACAAAAAGGGTGGTGCTGACAGTTACCGGACGGCAGACCATTACACCGAAGCGAAGAAACATCGCTACAAACCCGCCAGTGAAGAAGGCAAGGAATACCAAGGTTGGGGAATGGGCATTAAGCCTTGTTACGAACCGATCATTATGGTGCAGAAGCCTATATCAAACGGAGTAAGTGTCGCCCAAAATATGCTGAAACACGGTACCGGAGCTCTCAATCTGGAAGATACGCGCCTTCCCTACGAATCCGGTGAAGAAGGTAAAGTAGGTCATAATCCTCATCCGAAGGGAAGAGTGACCGGTAATGTGCTACGGACTGACCCATTTGAAGATGGTTACGATAAGTTCTTTTTAGTGCCTAAGGTTCGTCAACACGCCGACGATTTTAATCATCACCCTACTAAAAAGCCTATAAAACTTATGAAGCATTTAGTCAGGCTGGTCACTAACGAGAACAGTTTAGTGCTAGACCCATTTACCGGCAGCGGTAGTACAGGTGTAGCTTGCGTCCGCGATAGGCGAATATTTATCGGCTTTGAGCAAGATGCCGGTTACGCAACCATTGCTGAAAAACGACTATCTTCCACGGTTCAAAGCCTTAAAGAGGAGCAATAGATTCATCGATGAAAAATTGTGTTTTTCTTACGATGGACAGCCTGGAA
>CAKZYJ010000026.1 GCA_937884755.1 uncultured Flammeovirgaceae bacterium | reverse complement strand
TTTATTTGGCGATCAAGATCCGATTAATCAAATTTTGTTGGTAAGCGATCGGGAAGTGAAAGTTACAGGCGTGTACGAAGATATTCCCAATAACTCCAGTTTTGGCGAGGTAGAATTCATTGCCCCGTGGGAATTGTATCTGAAAGGGTTACCAGACTGGCTAAGTTGGGGGAATAGCTGGTTTCAAACGATAGTGCAAATTGCTGATCACGCTGATATGGGTCAGGTTACGGCAGCGATTAAAGATGCAAAAAAGAAACGGGTAAATGAGGATGAAGGTGCACGGTTTAATCCAGAGCTGTTTCTACATCCTATGTCGAGAGTATATTTATACTCAGATTTTGAAGAAGGTGCTAGTGTAGGTGGGCGGATTCAGTACGTTTGGCTATTTGGCATCATTGGAGTATTTGTGCTACTGCTGGCTTGTATCAACTTTATGAATCTGAGTACGGCCCGCTCAGAGAAACGGGCTAAGGAAATAGGCGTTCGCAAAGCCATTGGTTCACTACGTAGTCAATTGATTCATCAGTTCTTTACCGAATCTATGCTGATCGCCGCTTTGTCGTTTGTAGTCGCGATCTTGCTAGTATGGCTAATTCTGCCTGCCTTCAATGAAGTGGCTGACAAAGAAATAAGTATCCTATGGTCTAATCTTTTATTTTGGCTGGCAGGGTTAGGTTTTGTTCTGCTTACCGGAATGTTAGCGGGAAGCTATCCAGCGCTGTATCTTTCTTCCCTAAAAGCTGTGCGAGTACTGAAAGGAGCCTTCCGAACCGGAAAGTTGGCTGCGCTGCCGCGCAAAGTGCTGGTGGTAACGCAATTTGCAGTTTCGGTCAGTCTAATTATTGGTACAATCATCGTTTTCCAGCAAATCCAATTTGTTAAAAATCGCCCAATTGGTTACGATATTAATCGTTTATTCACCGTTCCTGCCAGAGGCGAAGTGAACCAACGTTTTGATGCTTTTCGGAACGACTTGCTACAAACTGGCATGGTGGAAGAAGTAGCCAAATCGGAGTCTTCTGTCACCCAGATATTTGTTACCAATAGCGGTCTTGACTGGCGGGGTAAACCCGCCGGCATGCAGGATGAGTTTGTTACCATGCGGGTTACTCATGAGTTTGGAGAAACTGTTGATTGGAATATTGTGGAAGGGCGGGATTTTTCTCGGGATTTTGCTACCGATTCTATGGGCTTTGTTATCAATGAAGCTGCTGCCGAATACATGGGTTTTGACGACCCAATAGGAGAAAAAGTAGATTGGGGAGAAAATGAAATCTACACTATTATCGGAGTAGTGGAAAATATGATTACCCAATCGCCCTACGCCCCGGTGAGGCAGATGATCTTTTTTATTGACTACGATCGCTCTGACGTTCTGAATATCAAACTAAAACCCGATGTAAGTACGCAGCAAGCCTTAGCAGATATTGAATCGGTTTACCGAAAGTTTGATCCGGTCAATCCGTTTGAATACAACTTTGTCGATGAGCAATACGCCCGGAAATTTGGTGATGAAATTCGGGTAGGTAAACTATCCGGATTCTTTGCTATCCTAGCTATTTTTATCAGTTGTCTGGGCTTGTTTGGACTGGCTTCGTTTGTGGCAGAACGAAGAACGAAAGAAATCGGTATTCGTAAAGTGCTAGGGGCTTCGGTAGCTAATTTATGGCAACTGCTTTCCCGAGATTTCCTGGGATTAATACTTATAGCCTGTCTGGTAGCAATTCCGCTGGCCTACTACTTTGCCCGTAATTGGCTGCAAAATTACGACTATCGTACAGATTTACACTGGTGGGTATTCGCTGTTGCTGCTGCAGGTGCACTGGTGATTACAATACTAACTGTTAGTTTCCAAACCATTAAGGCATCTACTGTGAATCCAGTAAAAAGCCTACGAAGCGAATAGTAAATTTAGCTCGGAACAGTGGACTTATCCTTTTGAAGATAGGTTACGTACTTTGCTCATTAGTTTTTGTAACCGATCCAGGTCTTTACGGCCGGGTTCAATCTCAAAGCGGCTATTCACATCTAGGCCAACTAACTGAGGATACTCTAATTGCATAGCTTCTTGGACGTTCTTTAAACTAATACCGCCACTAAGGAAGAAAGGGGTAGAAAATGGGTAATTTTCTAGCTGATTCCAATTAAAAGCATGACCGGAACCCCCGTAGCTTGGGGTTTGAGTATCAAACAGGAAATAGTCAACATGGGCTTGGTAGGCGGCTAATTGAGAAAAATCAAAGTCTTCGCCCCCTAACCGAAACACTTTAATAACCAGATAACCAACTTCCTTCAGTTCCTGGCACTGCCGGGGTGATTCGTCTCCGTGTAATTGCACTCCATCTAGGCCAAAGCGCTGGGCTTCGTTTAGGATGTACTCGTTGCTAGAGTTTACAAATACGCCTATTTTCTGAATAGGGTTGGGGATAGCCACCAACTCTTCCGGTGCCAGTGTGTCCGCCATGTAGCGGGGAGATTTTTCGTAGAAGATAAAACCTAGATAATCCGGTTGTAGGTCAGCTACTTCCCATAGATTATCCGCGTACTTCATCCCACAAATTTTGAGTTTCATGCTGCAAAAGATATTTATCTGTCCTCGGGAAATTTAATATACTGTCGATCAACGTAGTCTGTTAACCATACTCCATTTTTGGAAAGGAAGAACGTGCAGCCATCCCTTTGCATTCGATGGGATTTAATTATCAGTACTACTGGTTTGCCGTATCTTATTCCCACATTGCGAGCAGTATTCTCGTCGGCCGATAGGTGTATGTGATGCCGCTGTCCTTTGATTAATCCTTTTTCCCGTATCGATGCCAGATTGCGTTCAGCGGTTCCGTGATAGAGTATCTCGGGTGGTTCAGCTTTATCTAACGCCAAATCTACTTCAATTGAGTGACCCTGGTTTGCTCGTATTTTTGTTCGGTCGTCGGAGAAGGCAAATCGCTTTTTATCATTGTTTTCAACCACAGTAGTGAGCTGGTCTAACGTTAGTGATTTTCCGCCCAGATTAACTTTCGTCAATAGCTCGTCTACCTTGGCCCATCCATTATCATCCAGAACTAAACCAATCGTCTCGGGCTTATGCCGCAGAACCAGACTCAGAAATTTGCTAATCTGTTTTTGTTCCGACGATTTCATTCTTTTACATTCAACTGCTGAATAAAGTCAGCGCAGGCCTGAGCAGGGTTAGGTTGCTTCATGAAGTACTCCCCGATCAAAAACCCTTGGTAACCATGGTTCATCAGCGTGCGGATGCTAGCCGAGTCGTTAATACCACTTTCGGAGATTTTTACCAGATTCTCAGGCATCAACTCGGCTAGTTGGATTGATGTTTCAATGGTAGTTTCAAATGTGTTCAAATCCCGGTTGTTTACCCCAACCACGTCTACGAAAGGCGAAATTGTTTCGCTCAAAGCGGTTTGCCGCAACTCAGTTTCATTATGCACTTCTAATAGTACTTCCAGGCCTAATTGGTGGGCATGTTGGGCCAGAGCTAGTACGCGGGGCGGGGGAAGAATAGCTGCAATTAAAAGAATAGCATCAGCCCCAAGTGCTTTTGCTTCAGTGATCTGATATTCGTCAATGGTAAAGTCTTTCCGCAGAATAGGTACTTGGTTGCGGGCGCGGGCAATGCAGAGGTTGCCATCGCTACCGCCAAAAAAATCAACGTCGGTAAGTACCGAGAGGGCGGCTGCTCCGGCTTTTACATATCCTTGGGTGGTTTCAGCCACATCGGCCTGACCGTTGATAACCCCCTTGGAAGGAGATTTTCGCTTAAACTCCGCGATAATACCAGGATTAGCATTTCGTAGGGCTTGTGACAGAGAATGTGTAGGTTGCTGAAAGAAAGGACTTGTCTCTAATTCAACAGGTCTCATACGCGTTTTCCGCTCGGCAACCTCTTCTTTCTTTCGGGCTACGATAATATCAAGAATGCTCATGTTAGTTGAAAATTGACAATGGATAGTTGATAATGAGTTGAGTATCGTCTACTGACCCTTTATGCACAGGTAAATAACATCAAACCCAAAATAATATCAATTCTAATAGTAAGTTGATTTAGTAAAGGTAGGAAAAACCGAATCAAAGAAAGCAAGACGAATGATTGATTTCCGTTTCTGATCAAACCTGATAAAAGCAAACTAAGTCTATTCCGTTTAGAAACCTGATTTGTGAGCAACAAGAAGAAGGGAATAATATGAGTTGCGTGAGCTACCCTTATGTGGATGAGAGATAACCGGGACAGTACTAGTATCTGCATAAAATATAAAAGCTGTGTTAAGCTACTTAGCTTTATGAAAATACTGTATTGTTTAATACCTACTTACGGTAAGCACTCTGCACGTGCATCGTAAATCACGGAGTATATCTATCCATAACTCGGTAAGCCTGGCTGAAAATCAAAGCTTTGGTTTTCGCGGTCGATACGACAGCAGTAGTGGTATAACCCGTTTGTAATTACTAAATAGGGTGCTTGCAGCGAGTGGTTGTACCAAGCCGATTGCCGGAAGGTGGCTTCGCCCAATTTTACATCGTACGATTTACACTCAACTACTAAAAAAGGCTGGGTGTCTTTGCCGTAAACGATAATATCGGCCCGCTTTTTTCGTCCGTTTAGCTGTATGGCTCCTTCTATCTTAATTAATGCTTTAGGATATTGTAAATGCTCAGTTAAGTAGTGGGCAAAATGCTGACGAACCCATTCTTCGGGAGTGAGAACTACGTATTTCTTGCGGAAAATATCAAAGATAAGGCCTTCGCTATTGATCTGATAAACAAACGATGGAAGGTTTAAAGACGGATGTACAGGTGTTGTCATCGGGTCAAAATAGTAGGTTCAGCAAAGAATAGAAAGCAATTCAATTCTACTATTTTTAGTTTGTTTATAATTATTACCTTTTTATATACTAACTTTGGGTTGATAAACGACACCCAATTATAGCGCTAACGTTTGATGTTACCCGAGTTTGTCCAGCAAGTTATTACAATAGGAAGTATTTTATTGCTGTTTGTAGCAATTTATCGGGAATGGGTACGTCCGGCAGTCGGATTTCTAGGCGTTGTACTCGGATTAGTACTGCTACAAATTATCACGCCTCAGCAAATGCTGATGGGTTTTTCCAACGAATCTATCGTTAGTATAGTACTACTGGTAATACTTAGTTCAGCGCTGAGCAAAAATTTTCAGATTGAATCATTCATTGATCGTTTTTACCATTTGGGTAAACGCGATACTCCATTAGGCTACCGAGGCTTTTTATTCCGGATGATGGTGCAGGTAGCTGCTTTATCTTCTTTCGTCAACAATACTCCGGTAGTAGCTCTGATGACGCCCTACGTATTTAACTGGGGACGCAAGTTCAACGTAAGCCCATCGCGCCTATTAATTCCACTCTCTTACGCTACCATTATGGGCGGTATGATTACGGTAGTAGGTACCTCCACCACCCTGGTGCTAAATGGTTTTATGACCAGCAATGGACTAGGAGATATTCCAGGTTTGAGCTTACTACTGATTGGTGGAGCGATTTGCACCATTGGCATTCTGTTCATTGTGCTTATCGGTTACCGTTTATTGCCTAATCATGAGGACATTCTAAATCAGTTTAAAGAAAACCGACGGGAGTATCTGGTAGAGACCACTTTAGAAAGAGCCTCTCCGATGATAGGTAAAACCATTACCGAGGCAGGCTTACGGAATCTGCGAGGCATGTACCTGGTAGAAATCATTCGAGCCAAGCAGGTGATCTCCCCAGTAGAACCCCGTGAGAAGCTACAAAAAAGCGATGTACTAATCTTTGCTGGGGCTACAGAGTTTATCTTCGACCTAACTAGCAACGGACGAGGACTTGTGCTGCCGCAGTATGATAAGACCAAAAAACGGGATGCGGTAAAGGTAATTGAAGCGGTGGTTGGTGCCCATTCAAACCTAATTGGTTATACCGCTAAGGAGATTGATTTTCGGAGGCGCTACGATGCCGCCATCGTCGCTATTCACCGGAACGGAGAGCGATTGAGCGGAAAGATTGGGGAGATTAAACTTCGTCAAGGGGATTTACTACTGCTGTACGCTGGTCGCGATTTTCGTAACCGGGTAGATTTGTACCGGGATATTTTTATAGTCTCGCAAGTGAAGGAGTTTTTGCAGCCCAAACGTAAAAAAACCTTCTTATTTTTGGTAGCGGTATTTGCCTCTATTGGGGCATTGCTCGTAGGGTTTGTTTCCCTATTCATCGCATTACTGCTCATCTTCGCTGCTATGGTCGGTTTAAGAATGATAACGCTTGCCGATGTAAAGCGAGATGTTGACGTGAATATGGTAGGAATCCTGGTGCTCTCACTAGCCTTAGGTCAGGCCATGATCACTACCGGAAGCGGTGAACTGCTGGCCCAGCAAATTCTGAACGCTACTGCATCCTTTGGATCTATGGCGGTGCTAGCCAGTCTGCTAGTGATCACTACTCTCCTCACGTCCTTCATTACCAATGTAGGAGCGGTTTCTATCATGTTTCCACTGGCTTATGCTGTTAGCACTACCTTGCAAATAGATGGTATGCCACTGTATCTGGGCATTGCTTACGCAGCCTCCGCCGCCTTTCTCACTCCTATCGGCTACCAAACCAACCTAATTGTGTACGGCCCCGGTGGCTACAACTTCCGCGATTTCTTTCGTATTGGCCTGCCAGTCACGCTGATCTACCTAATCACAGTATTAGGAATGATCAAACTACTGTATCCTGACTTTTAATATTCTATTCAAGTAACTCATCAATCCTGACGCAGCTATATCCTTTTTGCTTAAGTGTAGTGATTAACTCACCCAGTTGGTGATAAAACTTATCTGTCTGGCAAAGGTTAGTACCCAAATGAATCAACAAGATAAAGCTATTTAAACCGTACTCATCCTCCTGTTTGTCAGCCATAATCGACTGGCAAATTACTTCGGAAGATGCGTATCTCGCATTTGGGGATAGGTATAATGGGCAGTGGAGCGGGTTCCTGGCGTAAAACTCACTAGTTGAAATCTGGCTTCCTCCGTCCAGGCAATAATTTGGGAGTTATACCATTCTTAAGGAGGCAAGAAATAGGGAGCGTCTTGTCTCGCAACAATAAACTCCTCCTTCATTACCAACAGACCCTCCTGCTTTTCCCAGTCGACGCAGAGTAGATGGCAGTCCGAGTGAACCCCCTAGATTGTGCTCATCAGCCTTTAGTATTTCAACTAATTATTTCCCCACTTTTTTATTGCAATACCAAATCCTACCCTGTGGTTCTTAAGAATCGGATATAACTAAGTATATAGCTATTTCCAGTGCATGGTTTGATACAAATAAAAAGGCACTTACGATTTGGTTATCGTAAGTGCCTGAGTGTGAAGCTCCTCCTCTTGGGCTCGAACCAAGGACCTACTGATTAACAGTCAGCCGCTC
>CAKZYJ010000025.1 GCA_937884755.1 uncultured Flammeovirgaceae bacterium | reverse complement strand
TCAAAACATAAAAAATGGCCGGAATTTCTTCCGACCATGACTGCAAAAGATGCCCCTTAGTATTTTACATTTCTTTTATACGAATATTTCGCCAGCGTACTTGCAAGGTGTCAGCCGTTCGGATAGAATGCACTTGCAGCGCGATGAAACCACTGGCATCCATATCATCAACTACTTCTACCGCCTGCACCCCATTCACATAGGTTCTAATGGTATCCCCCATTGCTTCCACCCGAAATTTATTCCAGTCATCACGCTTGAAAGCATTTCGGGCAGCCTCGTTTTCGGATAAGTCTTGCAACCATCCCCGTCGGGCTTCGTCGTAGATACCTCCGCTATAGGAACGAGGCGAAGGATCAATTTCAACCTGGTAGCCATGCACTCTACCTTTCTTTTGATTACGTTCAATCAGTTCCCCTTCCCGGTTAGGAATCATCACTGTACTGTCTTTCTCGTACTGATGGCTACGAATCTGCACTCCTGAATTCAGGGCGGTGTCTACCAGTACTTCGTACTCTAGGATAAAATCGCCGTACATTTTTTCGGTAGCCAGAAAGCTGTTAGGCTCACCTTCTTTGGTAGTGCCAATCACTACCCCATCTTTAATTTCGTAATTAGCCTGACCATTCAGTTGAGTCCAACCGTCTTTGGTATCGGTGGTAAACATAGTTACCCAGCCGTCGGCATCAGCTACCGGGGTAGTTTCAGCCGGGGTCTCTTCAGCTTCGGCTGATTGCTCGGAAGAGCCGCTGCAAGCAATAAGGGTCAAAAATACAAATCCGAAAAGGCTGTGTAACCAATAGTTGTTCATTTTCATAGAGTAGAAAGTTGTAGAAAAATGTGAAAAATATTTGCGTTAAAATTCTTATTTATTTGCTGGAAATGCAACTGCCTAGGAAAAGGTGTAGCTATTCTACTTCCCACACATAGGTGCCGGAGGCTACTTCGAAAACGCTTCGTTCCGTTTCTCTGCTTCCTGACTCACTAATTTTGCCGTTAAGCCTTATCGTTTGTCCCTCCTGAAAAGGTAGGTACACCGAAGCGTTCGTACCTGGCGGAACCGTTACGTGCAGCGTTACTTTATCATTGGTTTTTTCCCAGGATGAACTGATTGTGCCGAACGGGCTTTCTATACTCCCGGTAGCCCAATCCAATTGAGGGAGCATATCCGGTCGGATGATGAAGTGACTAAATCCAGATTGCTCATCATCAAGTTGAATGCCTGCGAGCGATTCGTAGAACCACTCGTTCATGGTGGCAAACATAATGTGGTTGAGCGACATGGAACCATCCCAATCTTGCCAGAGTGTATTTGCGCCCTGCTCCAGCCAGTAGGCAAATCCAGGTATATCGGTTTGAGTAACCATGCGGTATAGTGTTTCGGAGTGGCCGGTTTCTCGCAGCACGTTGAACAAATACTTCAACCCAACCACACCTGCGTCAAAGTGGTAATTTCGCTGCTGAATGTCATCAAGTAAATTGTTCAGTACTAGTTCTTGCTTGCCTTCGGGCACTATATCGTGATAGAGCGCGAGGGCTAATGAAGTCTGTCCGCCATTGCCGTAACTTCCAGTTTTTGCATCAAAGTAACGTTTGTTAAAGGCTTGCTTCGCTTTTTCAGCGTACTCCTGATAATAGTTTGCATCTTCCGGTTGATCCAGAATGCTGGCCATCTGGGAAAATAGGCGAGTAAAATCTACGAGATAGCCCGAGGCTAATATATTGCCTTCGGTTTTAGTTTCTACGGGTTTATGATCATCAATACCAAAATGTAGCGTGTAGTTATCGGCGTTTCGAATCAGATGGTCGAGATATTTTTTTATGGTTGGGTAGTAGCGTTCCAAAATAGCCGGATCGGCGGTATAACGGTATAAATCCCAGGTGATAAGCATCAAAGCACCTTCCCATTGGTGACCGTAGCCCAGCGGACGTAACTCGGGATCTCTTCCGTGCTCGTAGCCCCAACCGCTACTAGGGATAACACCGGGCAGATCGCCATTTTCTTGTTGTTCATCCACAAAATCATCCAGCCACTTTAGGTAGGATCGTACCATGTCGTAGGTAAATAGTCCGGTTTCGGATACTAGGTGGGCGTCGCCCGTCCAGCCAATCTTCTCCCGGTGGGGACAATCGGTAGGAAGGCCGTGGTAGTTGCCAATAAACGACCACTGCATATTCTGTTGAAGCTGATTCAGGGCTGGGTCAGAGCAGGCAAAGCTACCGGTTTGCTGAAAATCAGTATGTAGTACTACTCCGGTAATGGTTTCGTTCGTAGGCGGGGCGGGTAGTCCGCGCACCTCTACGTACTGAAAGCCGTGGTAAACAAAGCGAGGCTCCCACATTTCTACTCCTTTACCCTTCAGCACGTAACGGTCGGTTTGGGCATCACCGCTTTTCAGAAAGCGTAGTATCTGTTTCTGTTCTACTGTACCGTCGGGAAATCGTTTCTCACCCATTTTCATGCTTACTTCGGTTCCTCTTGGTCCGGCTACTTTCAGGCGAGAATATCCGGCAATGTTTTGTCCCAGGTCAAACACCCATACTCCTGGCTGCACTTCCTTGAATGAAACCGGACGTATCTGCTGCTGTGCTTTGATCGGCGGGATCATCTGCGCTCGTAGCTGCCCCTTCGGCCCCGAGCTGATTACTACATTTTGCCAGGAGCTATCGTCGAACCAGGGTTCACTCCAGTCGGGCATTTCCAAACGGGCATCGTAAGTTTCCCCGTTGCGGATACCGTCGAAGCGAATTGGTCCCTCGTTGGTGGCTTTCCAGCTTTCGTCCGAAATCACTCGCTGAATACTTCCTAAGTCATTAGTGAATTCCAACTGACAAATTGCTTCGGGGTAGCTGCGCCAGGGAGCCTGATTAAAGCCCCACACCGCATTGGCAAAGTGGTTGTACCAGCCGGTGCCTAACACCAGACCTACGGTGTTGTCTCCCGATTGCAGCAAGTCGGTAATGTCATGGGTGAGGTAGCGTACCGATTTATCGTAGCGGGTCTTGACTGGATCAAGTGCATGGTCGCCCATTTTTTGCCCGTTGATGTATAGCTCGAAGTAGCCCAAACCGGTAACGTAAGCCCGGGCCTGAGCGGGAAGCTGTTCAATTGTAAATGTTTTACGGAAGTAGGGGGCTGGTTTACTTTCTTGTAATGTATCGGTAAAATCGGGGTGACGAATCCACCTTGCTTGCCATTCGGAGGAGTCCAGCAATGCCATTTCCCAGCGCGCTGGAGCACTCCAGGCTGATTCGTTATCGTGGTTATCCCACACCTTCACTTTCCAGTAGCATCGTTGGCGGGAGTTCAGTGGTGCCCCTTCGTAGGTTATGTGTCGTGACTCTTCCGATGGTACGCGGCCACTATCCCACAAATCACCTTCGTTATTCGCTAAAGTTTCGGGTGAGGAAGCTACTAGAATATGATAAGCAGTTTGTTCAGTAACCGAAGCGCTTGATTGTAGTTTCCAGGCTAATCGGGGTTCTTCAGTATCAATTCCTAATGGGTTTTCCAGGTACTCACAGCGCAGACTTTCTACTGCTAAGGATTGGGCATGGACAAGGGGAGAATTTAACCAAAGGAAGGTGAAGAGTGATAAAAAAATCCAGAACAAGCGATTTATAGTGAGCATTTAGGAATTTAGATATGAAGTATTTTTCAATTTATTATTTTGCTGATGGCAAATTTACAAGAACCAACCTATTATCATGCACCGACTGCTCTTCCTTGCAATTCTACCAATTATTTTTAGCTGTGCTTCTTCTTCGGAAGAAACCTTACCGCCCCCTAACATCATCTGGATTAACGCTGAAGATATTGGTCCGGCATTTGGCTGCTACGGCGATGAATACGCAACCACCCCCAATATCGATAAGATGGCTGAGAGTAGCATCCTGTATCGTCATGCCTACGCTACAGCACCAATTTGTGCTCCCTCGCGCTCCTGCTTAATCTCGGGTGTATACGCTACCTCGCTTGGTACCCAGCATCTGCGGATGGAAACCACCAAGCCCGATTTTATTGCCACCTTTCCTGAATACCTGCGCGACAGTGCCAATTACTACACCACCAACAACGGAAAAACTGACTTTAACTTTAGCCCGGAAGGAGTGTGGGATTACTGGAAGAAAGGGATAACCCCCTGGCGCGACCGCCTGGAAGGCCAACCCTTTTTCAGCATGTTTACCATCGGGGAAACCCACGAAGGAAGAGGAAATATGATTGAACGCTACGAAGAAGCGGTAGCTAAGTTACCCGAAAGTATGCTGCACGCTCCGGCCAACGCTCCGGTACCACCCTATTACCCCGATACGCAGGAAACCCGCGAGCTTTGGGCTCGCTACTACGATCTGATTACGGAATTTGACCGGCAGGTGGGTGAGATTCTAGATAGTCTCGATGCCCATGGCCTAACCGAAAATACCATTGTTTTTGTCTTTGCCGATCATGGTTACGGTTTGCCTCGCTACAAACGCTGGCTATACAAAACCGGCTTACACGTACCGCTGCTGGTGCGTATTCCCGAAAAGTACCGGCACCTAGCCCCACAGGCCATGGGAACGGAAACCGAACAATTGGTAAGCTTCGTGGATTTTGCTCCTACAACGCTTAATTTGGCGGGAGTACCTATTCCCGAACACATGCAGGGGCAGGCTCTTTTGGGAGAGGAAGTAGCTGAGCCGCGGGATTACGTGTACGGAGCTCGCAGCCGGGCTGATGATATGTATGAGGTGTCACGGGCGGTTCTTAATGATCGCTATATCTACATTCGCCACTACATGCCGTATTTACCCTATATTCAGCCGGGGCGTATTTCCGGTGATCAGAAGGAAAGTTATCGTCTACTACGGCAGTACAAAGAGGCTGGAACTCTGTCCGAAGAATCAATGGAGATGTGGCGAGCTAAACCGGCTGAGGAGCTATACGATTTGCAGCAAGACCCACAGGAGCTAACCAATCTGGCAGATGTGACCGATTACCAAAGCATCAAGCAAGATCTACACAATCAGCTTAACGAATGGATGGTAGACGAAAAAGATATTGGCTTGCTCTACGAAACCGAAATGCTACTACGGGCGGAAGGTTCATCCCCCTACGAAGTAGCTCGCAATCCAGAAGCGTTTGATGTTGAGAAAATATTAGAAGCGGCCGAGATGGTCGGTATGGCTGAACCTCAAGAATTGGTTACTGCTTTGGAAAGCACTGATGCGGGAGCTCGCTTTTGGGCGATGGTTGGTTTGCGAGATTTGGAAGAAGAAGCTAGTCAATATCAATCGCAGATAAAAGCTGCATTGGAAGATGAATCAGCCCCTGTACAGTTGATGGCTGCTGAAACGCTTTGTCTGTTAGGAGATTGCGAACCTACCTATCCAGTATACGAGAAATGGCTGGGCGATGAACGAAACTGGCTGGCACTACAGGCCGCAAGAAGTCTACAGCTCATTGGCAATAAGTCCTGCCCGTTGGCACCGCAGATGCAGCAGAAAATCAAAAGTATGATGAACCCGCCGGGTGAGCAGCGCAAGTACGCAGACTTCAACTATGCTTCCTTTACCGGATGGGCTTTGGAAGAGGCTTTAAAGAACTGTGGAGCAAAAGTACCTTGATCTATTGGTTGAAGGCTAAAAGGTTCCAGGTTTAAGGTTTTTTGAATTTGAAACCTGGAACCTTTTAACCTTACAACTTTCTAATTCTCGTAAATGATCACCTGTCCGTCGTCTTCGGAGCTTACAATAAATAAATCTTTTCCGTTGGGACTATCTTTTGCGGGAACGAAGAGTAGTCCTTCGGGAGCATCTCCGGTTTCCAGCGCTTGCAAAAACATTGGATAGTAAGGATCGCTTACATCGTATATTACCACTGCATCAACCCGTTCCAGCCCGATGAAGCCAATCTGATGGCCAGCTATCTTGCCGATAACTACGCCTTCCGGTTCCACACCCTTGGCATCACTGCGTCCGTCGTCGTATAAGCCTTCCGCAATGATAATGTCCTCCACTTCATTTCCACTATCGTACACTTGCATGCCGGTACCACCATCCCAGATGCTGAAGGAACGGGCACCGTATGAATACAATTCTTCGTACTTATCATCGCCATCAGCGTCACCAAGCGTAGTAGTAATCTCTAATCTCCCCAGGTTTTCTTCCATTTGCAAAGAAGCTGCGTTAGGGAAGGCGGTCTCATCCAGCATCAGATCTTCTACTCTTTCTTCTTCTGAAAAGCCGTCGTAGTCGCGAGCATCACCTTCGTTGGCCGTGATCACGTAATTTGTTCCCATCGCTTTATATGCGGCAATAGCATCGGGTTGGTACATGCCCAACGCCGGGCGAGGCGCTTGTTGAATGGTATCGTCTTCGTCGCTAGCGTCAATAGCGTTTTCTGTCAGGCTGTAATCTTTGAATCCTAGCGGGAAAATTCCGGTAATGGTTTTGCTAACGAGATCAATACGGGCTAGCCCGTTATTTTCCTGAAGTGATACCCAGGCTACCAAGGAGTTATCCGATACGGCAATATATTCTGGTTCGGTGTCTTCAGCTAAGCTGGCGTGGGGGCCAAATACCCGATAGCCGTCGTGTTCCAAAGCTTCTTCAGCACTGTTGAATGTAGTGAAGCCTAACGTAGTCACCTGAAACGAAGGGTGAATCTGAATAATTGATACCGAGCCTTCGGGATCGTCGGTATAATCGTCATTGGGCTCGCCTTCGTTAGCTACTAGAGCAAATTGGCCATCCGGACTGAAGGTAACCATATCGGGTAGAGCACCTACGGTAGCTACGTTAACCTCAGATAAGTCTTCAGTATCGAAGAATACCACTGAACCAGGGTGGGTAGCATTTTCAGCTTCCACTGCGGCCGCTAGTAGTCCTTTACTCACTGCGACGCTATTCACTCCACCTCCGTAAGGGGCAATATCAATACTTCCTATCAAAGCTGGACTAGAGGGTTCGGAGAGATCTACCACGTCGATGGTAGATTCTTCGAAGTTGTTCACTACGAAAAGTTGCATGGTTTTAGGGTCGTAGGCAGAGATTTCAGCGGCCCCTTCTGGTTCCTCAACTCCCGGTTCGAGGAAAATATTTCCTATCTTCTCGAAGTTGACTTCTTTAGCATTATTGTCGTCATCGTGTCCGATGTCATCTAGTATTTCGTCGATAAGCTGCCTACAAGATGAGAATGTCAGCGCTAAGATACAGAGCAGTATCCAAGTGTTTTTCATGGTTAGTTTGTGTTAGATTATGGGTAAAAATAGGTTTTGTACAAAAATAAGCGAGGAGTTCAGTCAGACTAAATTTAATACCAGTGTTAACAAAAAATTAATCTTTGTAATATTATCTTAACACAATAGCTAATTGCTTTAAGAAGTAGGAAAGTAGGAAAGTAGGAAAGTAGGAAAGTAGGAAAGTAGGAAAGTAGG
>CAKZYJ010000024.1 GCA_937884755.1 uncultured Flammeovirgaceae bacterium | reverse complement strand
ATTGGTGTTTGAGACCAACGCGTCTACCAATTCCGCCACCTGGGCAAAAACGGATTGCAAACGTAGCTAACTTTCCAGAATTTATCAAGAGCCCCCTCGGCTATTCTTGGCTAAACTGAATCATCACCGGACTGTCGTAACCTAGTCCTAACAACTCGTGAGCATTACCCTGGTTAATTCCAATCTCCAGCCAACCAGCGCTATTGAACAGCAAAAATACCTCTCCGTAGTCTACATCGTGGTAGTATTGATGAAGTTGATTGGTAGTTTCACGCCCAAACCGCAGTTGGAAATTCGTGTCTTGCTGTAAATGCTGAAAAGTGGTCTGATCGATATTGGTAATCAAATTTCCGTAGTGATCAACGTGCACTACGTGCCCTACAATCTGCTGGCGAGTGGCTTTCAGTTGACGGGGTAGCCTCTGCTCAATACTGCTGAGCGGACAGCCCAATTTGGATAGTTTGGTACCCTGACTAAGAGAGACTGCCGCCGGAGCCAATATTTCTTTGGTAGAAAAGGTAGTAGGTTCCGTTGTTTTCAGCTGCACAATCTCATCAGTTGGCCTATCGCTAAGCAGACTGATTAAACCATTATCGGCACCCAAAAAATAATGTCCATCCAATTTTACAGCAATATACCGGTGGTGGACTGCCTGGCCATCTACTGCCACCAAATGCACAGTACCCTTAGGAAACTCCGCATACACCGACTTTAGCACGAAGGAACCCTGGGCAATATTGAACGCTTCAATACTGTGGCTAATATCAACCAGGCGTACGTTCGCATCCAGACTAAGAAGCTGGGCTTTTACCGCCGCCACGTAATGATCAGCCGTTCCGAAGTCAGAGGTAAAAGTGATAATGGACATGGATTCGAGGGGAAATATGCGTACTTTTATTTAGGCAAAAGTAAACATTAAAGAATTGTTTATTTGTTATAGTGGTAAATTCTTAGTTCACGAAGCACACAGCATTTGGTAGAAAAAATAATAACGCTAGACGACGTCTCACTACCCGATTTTCTGGGGGTTGAGAACAAAAATATTCGCTTGATCTCGAGAGCTTTCCCCCAAAGTAAAGTTATCTCGAGAGGTAACGAAATTCGCATTCAGGGTAGTACCCCTGAGATAATTAAGATTAATGATATAATTAACGCGCTGCTTAACCATTATTCCCGCTACGGAAAGGTGGATGAGGATGAGGTAAAAACCTACATCAGTAACGAAAAGCAACCGATTGTTGATGAGAGCGTAGATGATATTCTGCTGTATGGTACCCGCGGGGCGGTTATCAAGCCCCGAACTCCTAACCAGTACAGTTTAGTACAATCGGCATCTCAGAACGATCTGGTATTTGCAATTGGGCCCGCTGGAACCGGAAAGACCTATATTTCGGTAGCTCTGGCCGTTCGGGCACTGAAAAATAAGCGTGTAAAAAAAATTATCATTACTCGTCCAGCCGTTGAAGCCGGTGAGAATCTTGGCTTTTTGCCTGGTGACCTAAAAGAAAAAATTGATCCCTATCTGCGACCTATTTATGATGCTTTGGGTGATATGGTGCCCAGCGAGAAGCTGAAGTTTTACGAAGAGAATAAGATTATTGAAATCGCTCCCTTAGCTTACATGCGCGGAAGAACCCTGCAAAATGCCTTTATTCTGCTGGATGAAGCTCAAAATACTACGCCCATGCAGCTTAAAATGTTCTTAACTCGTATGGGACCAAATTCCAAGGTAATCATTACCGGTGACCGCTCACAAATTGACCTACCCCGCAACCAGCGTTCCGGGTTAGTAGATGCGGTTAGCGTATTAAACGACATCAAGGGCATTGGCTTCGTTACGCTGGATAGCGAAGATGTGGTACGCCACCGAATTGTTAAGGACATTATTAACGCCTACGACCGTCAATCGGAAAAACGTAATGAACGTTCGTAAAGTCAGTACTGAAACAGAGCGGCAGCAAGCGTTTCACATTCGAGAAGAGGTGTTTGTGAAAGAGCAGGAGGTGGCACCCGAAGAAGAATACGATGAATTTGATGAAACCGCTACTCACTTTGTTGCTTACGATGAACAAAAAGAAGCTTGCGGTACTGCTCGATGGCGAGTAACGGATAAAGGTATTAAGCTGGAGCGGTTTGCTGTTCTGGACTCTCATCGTGGTCAGGGGGTTGGTGCTGCGTTGTTACTCGCTATCCTAGAGGATGTTGATAGTTCAGCAAAAGTTAGTTCTGGCCCAATTTATCTGCACGCTCAAACCACCGCCCTGCCCTTTTACGAAAAATACGGCTTTAGTAAAGTGGGATATGAGTTTGAGGAGTGCCAGATCAAGCACTTTATGATGATTTATTCCTAAATAAAACTATCACTAATTGCTTTTATTTTTCTAACCAAACAAACTATGGCAACCACAAAAATTAAGGTAAATAACAACGGTTCGCTTAAAGTAGAAGGTGACTTTGAAATTGTGGACCGAGAGGGAAACGTGTACGGCTTGGGGGGCAGAACACTAGTCAGCATCTGTCGCTGTGGACTTTCCGAAAATAAGCCTTACTGTGATGGATCTCATAAAGGTCATATTGATCACGAAGCGAAGGCCTTCGACATACCCGATAAAAAGTAAAAAGCCGCTCGTCTGAATGACAGTGAGCGGCTTCGATTTGATAAACTGTTATTAAATTATTTCACGGCAATGGTATGGGTATCTTCTACCAGATCTACTTCTTTAGCCGCTAAAAAGCGTTCTGCTTCCAGTGCCGCCATACAACCGGTACCAGCCGCGGTAATGGCTTGACGGTACACATGGTCTTGAGCATCGCCTGAAGCAAAAACTCCTTCTACGTTCGTCTGCGTAGAATCTGGTTCGGTAATGATATAACCGTTCTCATCCATGTTCAGATAGTCTCTAAAGATATCAGTATTGGGCTTGTGGCCAATAGCTACGAAAAAACCCTGAACGGGAATATCCTGCTTTTCGCCGGTTTGGTTATTAACCGCTCTTACGCCTTCTACTTCATTTTCACCCAAAATTTCTTCAACTTCAGTATTCCACAAGATTTCAATATTCTGGGCTCGCTCTACCCGTTGTTGCATAATTGCTGAGGCACGCATTTCATCGCGCCGAACCAGCATATATACCTTGTTGGCTAGTTTGGAAAGATAGCTGGCTTCTTCAGCAGCGGTATCGCCACCACCTACTACAACCAAATCTTTTCCTCGAAAGAAAAACCCATCGCAAACTGCACAGGCGGATACGCCTTTTCCGTTCAATCGCTCTTCCGAAGGTAAACCGAGCCACTTGGCGGATGCACCAGTAGAAATGATCACCGAAAGTGCTTCAATTTCGTGTTCATCATCAACAATAGCTTTCAACGGATAAGATGAAAAGTCAACCTTGGTGATCATACCAAACCGTACATCAGTACCGAACCGCTCGGCTTGCTTTTGAAAGTCCATCATCATCTCCGGGCCAGTCACCCCTTCCGGATACCCCGGATAGTTCTCCACATCAGTGGTGGTAGTTAGTTGCCCACCAGGCTGAATTCCCTGGTAAAGCACTGGTTTTAGATTAGCCCGGGCCGCGTAGACTGCGGCCGTATATCCGGCTGGGCCGGAACCAATTATTAATACTTCTACTTTTTCAGTTGTCATGGCTTGTATGGTTCTTAATTTACTAAAATACTTTACGTAATCGTTACCCCAAAGTTGTAGATACAAAAAAGGGCCTTCCTTACGGAAAGCCCAATATTTTTTGCCTGTCTTTGAAACAAGTTTCTTATCCTAAATAAGGCTTTAATGCCTTGCTGCGAGAGGTATGACGCAAGCGGCGGATCGCTTTTTCTTTAATTTGGCGAACTCGTTCACGGGTAAGATTGAACTTCTCACCAATTTCTTCCAGCGTCATAGCGTGCTCACCATTCAGGCCGAAGTATAATGAGATTACGTCGGCCTCTCGTTGGGTGAGTGTAGAAAGAGCCCGCTGTACTTCCTTCCGAAGTGAATCATTCATCAGTGATGAATCAGGGGTATTTTCTGACTCGTTCTCTAAAACATCTAGTAAGCTGTTTTCTTCACCCTGCACGAACGGAGCATCCATAGAAACGTGACGACCTGAAATCTTCATGGTATCTACCACCTCATTGGTACTCACCTCAAGCACATCAGCTAATTCATCAGGAGACGGCTCGCGTTCGTACTTTTGCTCTAGTTCGGAGAAAGTTTTAGATATTTTGTTCAGTGACCCAACCCGGTTAAGCGGCAAGCGTACAATTCGTGACTGCTCAGCCAAAGCTTGCAAGATAGATTGTCGAATCCACCAAACGGCGTAAGAGATAAACTTAAATCCTCGAGTTTCATCAAAGCGTTGAGCAGCTTTTATCAAACCCAAGTTACCTTCGTTAATCAAATCACCAAGTGTAAGTCCTTGATTCTGATACTGTTTTGCAACTGATACTACAAACCTGAGATTTGCTTTGGTTAGCTTTTCTAAGGCTAACTGATCGCCGGAACGGATACGCTTCGCTAAATCTACTTCCTCGTCCGGGGTTAGCAAATCTACCTTTCCAATCTCTTGAAGATACTTATCAAGCGATTGACTTTCTCGATTGGTGATTTGCTTACTGATCTTGAGTTGTCTCATGCAGGTGGATTCTTTTGCAGTGGATGTGTTTAAAGATGCAACAAATATCTATTTTAGGATAGTTCCGATTCCATGAGGCTTAATTTCAATTTGACCTCCAAATTGTTTTAGTTAAACCAGGAAACTACTATCAATTATAGTGCTAATTGCGGGATGCTTTGTCGGGCTTAGGTAGTAAGGCTTTGCGAGAAAGTCGATATTTACCAGTCTTTTTATCAATATCAATAAGTTTGATCTTCACTTCTTCGCCAACTTCCATCACACCGTCCATACTTTCTACTCGCTCCCATTTTATTTCGGATATGTGTAACAAACCATCTTTTCCGGGCATAAACTCAATGAACGCGCCAAATGGCATAATGGACTTCACTATACCATCGTAAACCTCGCCTACCGTAGGCATAGCTACAATAGCCTTAATCCGTTGCAACGCCTTGTCCATCGCCTGCTGGTCGGTAGCGAACACGTTAACTACACCTTGGTTATCTACTTCCTCGATAACAATAGTAGTTTCGGTCTCTTTTTGAATCTCCTGAACCACTTTTCCTCCCGGGCCAATGAGTGCACCAATCATATCGGATGCAATTCTGACCGTCTGAGAACGGGGAGCATTCGGCTTCAGGTCACTGTTAGACTCAGAGATGGTTTTAGCCATTTCATTCAGAATATGCATACGACCTTCGTGAGCCTGCTCCAATGCCTCAGTAAGCACTTCATAGGGCAATCCATCGACCTTAATATCCATTTGGCAAGCCGTAATTCCTTTTTCAGTTCCAGCCACTTTAAAATCCATATCGCCCAGATGATCTTCGTCACCCAATATATCGGATAAAATAGCGTACTTCTTGGTCTCAGGATCAGTAATTAAGCCCATAGCAATACCCGAAACCGGCCGCTTTACCGGAATACCGGCATCCATGAGCGCCATTGAACCGGCACAGACGGTGGCCATAGAAGAAGAACCGTTGGATTCCAAGACATCAGATACCACGCGGATAGTATACGGATTATCCTCATCCGCTGGAATGCACTCTTTCAACGCCCGGTAAGCTAAATTACCGTGTCCGATCTCGCGACGACCCGGCCCTCGATTCGGTCTGATTTCACCTGTAGAGAAAGCCGGAAAATTATAATGAAGCATAAATTTGTTGCTTCCCTTCACCATTGCTCCGTCAATCATCTGCTCATCTAGCTTGGTACCTAAAGTAACCGTCGATAGTGATTGGGTTTCGCCTCGAGTGAAGATTGAAGACCCATGTGCGGTAGGCAAATAGTTAACTTCTGTAAAGATTGGCCGCACTTCGTTTAGCTGACGCCCATCCAAACGTTTGCGCTCATTCAACACCAGATTCCGTGAAGCCTTCTTCTGAATCTGAGAAAAATATTTATGAACACTGGCCAGGTCAAGTTCATGATCCTCAGGAAGACTATCTATGAAATCATCTTTAAATGCCTTGAACTGATTCTTTCTTTCCTCCTTATTATCAATTCCTTTCAGCGCTACCTGATACATTTGATCGTAGTACTTATCGTAGATCTGCTGATAAAGCTCTTCGTCTCGTTCTGGAGCTACAAATTCTCGTTTAGTTATTCTCAGCTCAGCGGCAAGTTCCTGCTGCGCCTTACACTGTAATTTTATTACGTCATGTGCGGCACGAATAGCTTCCAACATATCAGCTTCGCTAATCTCTTTAGCTTCGCCTTCCACCATAATGATGTTTTCCAAGGAACCAGCAACAATTAAGTCCAAATCAGCGGCTTGGGTTTGTTCTTCATTAGGGTTGACAATGTACTCTCCGTTAACCCGGACTACCCGCACCTCAGAAATATGCTCAGGAAACGGAATATCTGATACGGCAATAGCGGAGGATGCAGCAAAAGCAGCCAGAGCATCGGGCATCACCTGTGCATCGGCTGAGATCAACATGATATTGACCTGCGTTTCAGCCATATATTCATCGGGAAACATAGGACGAATGGCCCGATCCACTAATCGGCTGGTAAGAATTTCGTGCTCAGAAAGGCGACCTTCCCGCTTTAAGAAGCCTCCGGGTATCTTTCCGGCGGCAGCAAATTTTTCCTGATAGTCTACCGAAAGGGGAAAGAAACTAGCATCTTCTCTAGCTTCAGCGGCTGATACAACCGTAGCGAGCAGCATGGTATCCCCCATTCGCACCACTACTGCACCATCAGCCTGACGAGCCAACTTGCCCGTTTCAATGGTGATAGTACGTCCGTCGTTTAATGTAATCTCTTTTGTTACTGCTTGTGGTTGCATAATGGAATGTTATAATAGATCATTGTCTGGCGGATCCTGTTGCGGGAGAGGAAAAGTAACCAGACGCTGAGGCGAATAATAAGAAAATATAGATCGGCAAAATAGTCAGAAGAGACAAAAAAAATGCAAAAGGGGGACCCATTTATCAGATTCCCCCAGGGTATTGATTTTTACTTACGTAGATTCAGGTCAGCTAAAACTGCTCGGTAACGTTCAATATCACGATCATGAAGATACTCTAGCAACCGCTTACGCTTACCTACCAGCTTTAGTAGCCCCCGACGCGAAGAGTGATCTTTTTTGTTTTGCTTCAGATGCTCGGTCAGATGGCTAATACGGTACGTATAAAGGGCTATTTGCGACTCAGCTGAACCGGTATCAGTTTTGGCTTTTGATCGGCTATGGTTCTCAAATAGCTCTTGCTTTTTTTCAGAACTTAAGTACATGCGTATGTATTTACACTATGGTTTTGGAAATAGGGCACAAAGTTATTAAGAATAATACTGATATACAATATCATCTTCATCGGTTAACCGTTTCTCAGACTTTTTTGTTCAAACTGGTGCCCGCTGAATCGTTTTTTTCCACTGAAGAAGCATCCTATCAATAAGGACCCGATAAAAATCCGACTCGAGTAACCGCGTATCCAGGCGAGCCTGGATCAAAAACACGATACCAAACGGTAAAAGTACTATATTAGGAAGCCATACCGCTAGATAGGAGTTCATTACCAAATCTTCCGCCCACTTTCGACTAATTTCGGTTACTACGTAGAAAGCAATGAAAAAACACACTGAAATTAGTACAGGCACTCCTAAACCTCCCCTCTTAATAATAGCTCCCAACGGTGCACCAATCAGAAACATAATTAGACAAGACAATGCCTGTGTTATCTTCTTCTGACTTTCATAGGTGTTTTTATTAATCTCGCTTTCTAAGCGGCGTAGTTTCTGGGCATTGATCTGTAGTGTATTCTTGATAGTACGGCTCTGGTTTAGTGCTTTAGAAACAATACTAGCTTGCTCGGTTTCGCTAATTCCCCGGTCAATTTGGCCAATGAGCGCGGTATCCGCTTCAGTTACAATATGCTTGCTTCTGCTCTCCAGTTGCACTTCGGTCAGTGACTCCTGCACTCGTTGTCGTTGCAGTTTAGTGGTTGCCGCCTTAACCGAGCTTGATTCTAAACCCAGCCCCATCGCTCCCCGGTCAATATTGTCCTCACCCAAGCTATCCAGTGAATCGGTAACAACCTCCGGCACTTTTATCCTTTCCTCCAGGCCTTCGGGCATTAGCGAATCGTAGCGCAGATGGTAATTATAAAAATTCGTTGATCCGGCGAAAGCATCATACACCACGGCAATCTGTTCGTACTGCATGGAGTCAATAGAATTGTCCAGTTGCTTCATGGTCTGCATACGCCGGTGCGTGGCAAAGTATTCTTCCTTAGTACGCTGTAAGTCAAAACTCGCCAGATCAAAGATCATTTTCGTCGTATCGAAATTATTTCGCACAAACTGCTCGCTTCCACGAGCCTGACTGGAACTGGTTAATAGCGTAGTAGTTTCAGAATAGCGATTTCCCTTAAATAGCTCCAGCATCAGATACCGATCATTACTAATCGTATACATTTTACCGGAATCAGCCAAAATCACATCGCGATTGCCTAATCCGGTGGTATGATCGTAGATAATGACGTCCTTAATAGTCTCACCGTCAGGGAATTTCTGGTTAATTTTGATTTTAAAGTTAGGAATACCGCCATAAAAAACCCCTTCCTGAATATCCAACGCCGGTTTCTTCTGCTTAATATCGTATAATAAGCTATATGCTTTCAGGTTGGCCCGGGGCACTACATAATTATTGGATAGAAATGCGAAGAGTGAAATTAACAAAACAAAAAAGAAAAGCGGAACTAGAGTTCGGGTAAGGGAGATACCAGCTCCTTTGATTGCAGTAAGTTCAAAGTGTTCTCCCAAATTACCAAACGTCATCAAAGAAGAGAGCAGCACCGCTAGTGGCAAGGCCACCGGGGTCATATTGATACTAAAGTAGAAAATGAGTTCAGCGAACACTTCAGCTCCTAGCCCCTTCCCGACAAAATCGTCGAAATACTTTAGCATATACTGCGTCAGCAGAATAAAAACCACCACCACAAAGGTCAGGACGAATGGCCCAATAAACGACTTGATAACCAGCTTATCAATCTTCTTCATACGGTGCTATAACACCAAATACCGGAAAAATATTTTGAAAAGTATTATTTTTTTAGCCCCCTACTATTTCTTTGAGGCTATCGGTGAGCTGTGACCAGATTTCGTAAAACTCTTCTTCATCTTCGGCCGTGGTGGAATCAGTGATACTGAGAAAAACAGTGCCAGTCAGATCATTGGTATCCAAGCGCATCTCCAGAAAATCGGTATCTCCGTTTTGCTCATCAGATCCGTTAAGGAACTCAAAGCGAATAAATCGATTGATCCGTTGGGAGGCCACTTTGGCGCGATGTTCTTCACCGTCCCAAAGAAAAGAAAAAACTTTGTCTTCGTTGATCGTTACGTCATCGGCAAACCATTG
Source organism: uncultured Flammeovirgaceae bacterium (assembly GCA_937884755.1). Classification (GTDB taxonomy): domain Bacteria; phylum Bacteroidota; class Bacteroidia; order Cytophagales; family Cyclobacteriaceae; genus Tunicatimonas. Next base: position 7,516 of record CAKZYJ010000024.1, on the reverse strand, counting down.
AGCAAGGCCGCTGGCGGTAGTTAGGTAGGGAAAAAGCATCTTACGAGAGGCTTTAAACTCAAACTCGGCCGTGTATTGCTGATTATCCATACCAGAAAGTATTGCCATTTGTCTTTTACAAATGTTTGTGAGCAATCGCAATGTAGTTTTTTTTGGTCATATCGCCAACGGAACTCGAAATTTTAGTGGAATTATTACTTGTACTTACCAGTCATCTTTGTAATTTTGCAGTCCGTTTCGGATACCCCGCTTTCCTTGAGGGCAGTACGGTTGGCAAAAGAAGTCTTTTGTAAGTTCCGAAGTAGAATTCTGGCGAGGTAGCTCAGATGGTTAGAGCGCAGGATTCATAACCCTGAGGTCACGGGTTCAACTCCCGTCCTCGCTACTAGAACCGCTTTCCGTTAGACGGAGAGCGGTTTTTTTGTTCTGAGAAATTACCATTTCTTATGCTATTTCTCAATTCCCCTCTAATTAAAGCTGGTTAGTCAAGCGGAAGACTTTCTCCCGTTATCCTTAATCTGTACTTTCCCGTAAGATACTATGACTATAAAATAAAGTCTAGACTTCACGCTAACCATGTCGAGTATAATTACTTTTCCTAATGCCGATGGGCACCTATTGGCGGCCAAATTAGAAATGCCGGCTGATAATGATCCTCACGCTTTTGCTATCTTTGCGCACTGTTTTACCTGTAGTAAGAATCTTAATGCCGTAACCCATATCAGCCGGGCACTTACTCAAACCGGTATGGCTGTTCTTCGATTCGACTTTACTGGATTGGGAGAGAGTGAAGGGGATTTTTCAAATACTAACTTCTCTACTAATATTCAGGATCTGGAGGCAGCAGCATCTTTTTTAGCTAATAATTACTCGGCGCCAAAATTGCTGATTGGCCATTCACTGGGTGGGGCAGCAGTTCTCATTGCCAGCACTCGTATTGAATCAGTAGAAGCAGTAGTAACGATTGGAGCCCCAGCCGATCCGGAACACGTTCAGGGATTGATTGAATCTGAGGTTGAGACTATTAATACTGAAGGAGAAGCTAGAGTTTCCTTAGGTGGGCGGGGCTTCACTATTAAAAAGCAATTTTTAGATGATATTAGAGATGCCAATCACGACCATCAGATAGAAAAAATTCGTAAACCTCTACTTATTCTCCATTCACCCACTGACCAAACGGTAGGCATTGAGAATGCTGCTAAAATTTATCAACTGGCTCATCATCCCAAATCTTTTATTTCTCTGGATAAAGCGGATCATTTATTAAGTCGCAAGGAAGATTCGCTCTATGTGGGTAGTGTAATCTCTACGTGGGTAGAGCGATATATCCTTCCCCGTACCCCTACTCCACTGTCAACCGATCTACAAGTAGTAACCCGTACGCAGAAAGGCTACACCACCGAAGTTATGGCCGGTCAGCACTCCCTCACTGCTGATGAACCAGAATCGGTAGGTGGATTAGATTTAGGCCCTACGCCCTATGACCTTCTTGCCGCCAGTCTGGGGGCTTGTACCGGTATGACACTCAGGATGTACGCCAATCGAAAAGAATGGCCTTTAGAGGAAATTTTAGTCCACGTTAAACATCAGAAAATTTACGATGAAGACTGTCAGAACTGTGATGATTCGGCGAAAAAAATCGATCATTTGGAACGCGTGGTAGAAATCAAGGGAGATTTAACTAGTGAGCAGAGACAACGATTACTTGAAATCGCAGATAAATGTCCGGTTCACAAAACACTTCACGCATCAGCAAAAGTAACTACCTCAATCAAAGAACTCGTTTAGCCCTTCTTTTTTCGCTTATAGTTGCGTTTACGATTAGCTCCATTCCGGTAAGATCGGTGTTTATCTGGTTCATAAGCCGGTGCTTCACCTAGATACTCCGGAACTTTTGCCTTAGTAATGGTTGAATCAATAAGTTTTTCAATTCGCGAAAAGGCACTTTGCTCATCAGGAGAAATAAAGGTAAATGCAGCTCCTTTGGCTTCGGCTCTAGCCGTGCGGCCGATCCGGTGTACATAGTCTTCCGCATCATGGGGTACGTCGTAGTTAATAACCAGTTCAATGCCTTCCACATCAATGCCTCGAGATAGAATATCTGTAGCTACTAGAATATTAAGTTGCTTGTTTTTAAATCTTCGTAGAATGTCTTCCCGCTCAGGTTGTTCAAGATCAGAATGAATAGCGGCTACTTCGTAATCAAGCTTTTGGATAATTTTACTAACTTCTTTGACGGTCGTCTTTCGGGCACAAAATACGATTAAGCTATTTACCTGTTTAGCTTTCAGTAAGTGTTCTAACAGACCGAGCTTCTGCCGAGCGTGCAAACTAAATGCCGCCTGAATAATCCTTTCTGCTGGTTTTGATAACGCGATGTTTACCTCCGCCGGATCATTCATTAGGTCTTTCGCCAAATCCCTAATTTTGGGAGGCATAGTAGCCGAAAACATTAGGGTTTGCCGCCTCTTAGGTACATAATGGGCAATTCGCATAATATCATCGTAAAAACCCATGTCTAGCATTCGATCAGCCTCATCCAAAATAAAAAACTTGAGATGTTCCAGGTTTACGTATCCCAAATTAAGATGGGTCAGTAGCTTACCAGGGGTTGCAATTACGATTTCAGTTCCCTGCTTTAATGCAGCCTTTTGCTTATCAAAGGAAGATGCATCCTGCCCACCGTAGACCGTAGTAGAGCTGATGGGAGTAAAATAGGAGAATCCTTCCAATTGCTGATCAATCTGCCCGGCCAGTTCACGAGTAGGAGCAATAATAAGTGCCTGTATTCCTTCAGGCTTCTGTTGCAGAATGTGATGAATGGTTGGCAATAGATAAGCAGCAGTTTTTCCGGTACCGGTTTGGGCGCATCCGATGATATCGTTGCCTGATAAAATGGGGGGGATAGTCTGTTGTTGAACTGGGGTAGGTTCTTCAAATCCCATGGAGCTCAGCCCGGAAAGCAGATCATGGTGAAGATTAAACTCTTTAAATGTCAATGTGGCTATTGTTAGGTAGCTGGAATTATTCTTGCATAAATACAAAAAAAAATGGTCGATTGTTTAATTAACAACCAACCAAAGGTTTGGGAATATAAAATTCTGCGCTAATTTGATATCTATTCTCGTTCTTGAGTCATTTTTAGCAGACGAGCGATTACAACATCACTCGGCAGCTCTTTCTCTCTAGATTCCGGAATGGCTAAAACCATATCATCAACAAATTCAGGACGAAGATTAAGTCGCTGAGCGTATTTTTTACAGATTTCCAGCTCTTTGTCGTGAATTACCCCGTCCATCATCATCATATTCACGAGTTGATACAGATGTTCAAAGCGCTGCAGATCTCGATGAGGAGCCTCATAGTCGATAGATTCTGGATTATCTTTGATCGATTTCAATTCAGCCTCAGAGATTTTGAACCTTCCTGCCAGCGATAACAGATAATCTACTTCTAAGGTATCGAATTCTCCATCAGAATAAGCCACTTCTATCAGGTTTCTCATATGACCTTTGGCTAATTTCTTTTTCCGTCCGGTAAATAGATCTAACAGCTCCATGAAAATAAATTAATTAACAATTATATTTTTCTAAGAATAAACTTAGTAAAAGAATTAGCATCTTCATAATATATATGAGCGATCAAGGGTAGTCAGGAGCGCTCGTACACGTAAGGTTTTAGGGGGAAATAGAAAAATAAACAATCATTCAGCGGATGATTGCTACGACATGTTGGTTCAAAAACAAAATATGAATAATCCTAAAAAGATGACTGAAAGCTACTTATAAACTGATTATCAACAGGTTATGATCATGCGATAGGAACGGAAAAAGAATTTTTCCACCAAAAGCACCATCATAGCGAAAGGAATACACGGATTTGCTTACACCAGGCACAATACCCGATTAATGAAATTTTCCTAAGTTAGGTTCAGTTAAACAGGCAAGAACTGATAGTGTATTATTCTAATATCGGTTTCAGTTCGTTTTGTACTTATCACTTTGTGTATTTTTCATACCAAACAATCCATTATTTTGCAGTATTACTTCTACAATAGATTAATTACCTTTGGTAGCTTATTACTAGTCACTAAGAATTTTTCTTAATACTTCAGATTTATGTTTGACAATTTAAGTACGCGTCTGGATCAGGCCTTTAAAACTCTGAAAGGTCAAGGACAGATTACCGAAATTAACGTTGCCACAACCGTAAAGGAAATCCGTCGCGCCCTGATTGATGCCGATGTTAATTATAAAGTAGCCAAGCAGGTTACCGATAAAATTAAAGAAGAAGCCTTGGGCCGTGACGTGTTGATTGCTGTTTCTCCCGGTCAATTACTCACCAAGATTGTAGAAGAGGAGTTAGCTGAGCTTATGGGTGGAACCCGAGTTGGAGTCAATATTTCTGGCGATCCGGCAGTGGTTCTTATTGCTGGTTTACAGGGTTCGGGTAAGACTACTTTCTCAGGAAAGTTTGCCAATTACCTAAAAAAGCAAGGCCGGAACGTTCTATTGACCGCCTGCGACGTATACCGCCCGGCAGCTATTGATCAGTTAAAAGTGCTAGGTGAGCAGGTAGGTGTGGATGTTTACGCAGAACCTGAAAACAAGAAGCCCCTTGAAATTGCCAATAATGCTATTAAATACGCCCAGCAGCAGAATCATAAAATCGTAATTGTAGACACGGCGGGCCGTTTAGCCATTGATGAAGCTATGATGAATGAGATATCTTCTCTTAAAGAAGCACTCAATCCTAGCGAAACATTGTTTGTCGTGGACGCAATGACCGGGCAAGATGCCGTAAATACTGCTAAAGCCTTTAACGAACGGCTGAACTTTGACGGAGTAGTACTTACCAAACTTGACGGTGATACCCGCGGAGGGGCCGCCCTTTCTGTTAAAACCGTCGTAGAAAAGCCCATCAAATTTGTAAGTAACGGCGAGAAAATGGATGCGCTGGATGTATTCTATCCTGACCGCATGGCTCGTCGGATTTTGGATATGGGTGACGTTACTACGTTGGTAGAGAAAGCCCAACAAGCATTTGATGAAGAAGAGGCTGCTCGCCTTAGTAAAAAGATTCGAAAGAATCAGTTTGACTTCAATGACTTTTTATCTCAACTCCAGCAAATTAAAAAGATGGGAAATATCAAAGACTTGCTGGGTATGCTACCAGGAATGGGGAAAGCCATTAAAGATTTGGACGTAGACGATGACTCGTTCAAGCCGATTGAAGCCATCATTCGCTCTATGACTCCCAAGGAACGGGAAACCCCTGAGGTCATAAACGGAAGCCGCAAGCGGAGAATTGCCAAGGGAAGTGGTACCGACGTACAGGAAGTGAATAATCTACTGAAACAGTTTGCCGAAATGCGGAAAATGATGAAAAAGATGAATAAAATGACTGGTAAGCGGGGAATGGCGAATATTAATCCGTTTGGATAAATACAAATGATAGAATACGTGATTGGGAGAATGATTGAATAGAAAATCAGGAACCTATTCAATCATTCTCTCATCCTATCACTCTACATAAAGTACATCTTTGCAGGCTTGCAGGGTTTTCTGGGTATTAGGAAGGATCGCTTCTATTAGCGTAGGAGCATAGTGCAAGGAAGTATCCCAGTTGTTAATTCTACGGATAGGAGCATCGAGGTAATCAAATGCGTGTCGCTGAATGTGATAAGTAAGTTCGGTAGATATATTACCTAATGGCCAGGCCTCCTCCACAATTACCAAGCGGTTAGTTTTCTTCACTGAGTTAACTACTGCTTCATAATCAATAGGGCGAATGGTACGCAGATCAATTACCTCAGCCGAGTAATTATCTTTCTGAAGTTCATCTGCTGTTTCCAACGCAATCTTCATCATTTTCCCAAAGGAAACAATTGTAACGTCGCTTCCTTCCCGTACTAAATCAGCTTTACCGATAGGAATTAGTAATTCGTCTTCTTCAGGTACTTCACCTTTATCACTGTACATTAGTTCAGACTCCATAAAAATTACAGGATCTTCATCCCGAACCGAAGATTTAAGTAAACCTTTAGCGTCTTTCGGATTGCTGGGAACTACTACTTTCAGGCCAGGTGTATTCGCATACCAACTATCGAAATTCTGCGAATGTTGCTGCCCCAACTGTCCGGCATTTCCGGTAGGACCCCGGAAAACAATTGGAGCGTGGTATTGACCACCCGACATAGATAGAACTTTGGCAGCACCATTAATAATCTGATCGATAGCAACTAAGGAAAAGTTGAAGGTCATAAATTCGACAATTGGTCGTAGACCATTCATCGCGGCACCAATTCCAATTCCAGTAAAGGCTAACTCTGAAATAGGGGTATCGATAACCCGATTAGCCCCAAATTCCTCCAACATCCCCTGACTTACTTTGTAAGCACCGTTGTATTCAGCTACCTCTTCACCAATTAAAAACACGTTTTCATCTCGACGCATCTCTTCGCTCATTGCCTCGTTTAACGCTTCACGAAACTGAATTTCTCTCATAGCTAAAAAGTTATCTAATTTTTAATTCGAGTAAAAAAAAGCCCTCCTCGGGGAGGAAGGCTTATATCTATATATTAATCAAGACTACTGCTGAGCGCTTCTGAATGCCTCAGACTCCTTGTAGTTATCAAATACCAAGTCACCAAGTGCTTGCTCGCGGATGCTAGGATCAGCTTGTACGGCAGCAGTAAGGGCTTCGGTCATAGCACTTTCGTTTTGTAGGTATGCATTAGCAATAGCAACCCCATAGTGCGCCTTGGCCATTCCACTTTCCATACCTAAAGCCTCTTCAAAGCTAGTGATAGCATTCTCGTAGTTGTCAGTCAGCACTTGAGCCAACCCGAGATTAAACAGATTCTGAGCACTTTCATCGGCATTAGAAAGGGATGAGACTGCTTCCTGATATTCACCATTCATAATTTGGATAGCACCCTGGATACCACTCATACCAGCAGTTGAGCTAGGATCTGAAGGCTGCATGCCGGTGGCTTTTTCAATCTCCTGCTTAGCCCGATCAGAATCTCCGCGTACAGCGTAAATAATAGCCATGTTCGCGTGAGCTTCAGCGTTGTCCATCATGCGAGCTGACTGTTCTAGGTTTGACAAAGCATCATCCAGCATACTACTCATTTCTGATTCGCTCGCATCCATTGCTTTGGCAATCTGAACCGCAGCTAAGTTGTTGCGAGCTTGCCAGCTATCGTAATTTTCAACGGAGGCTTCGTAAATGTCCTGCTTTTCATCCAAGCTAGGAGTTAATGTACCCGCGTACAACAATTCTTCCTGAGATAGAGAATCAGCGTTGTAGCTACCACTGGCAATCTCCCGAGCAAAGCTAGAAATTTGTTAATCTGTTTTCTTTTCTAAAACAGTAAGAATCTCGGTTTGGGCAGAACGCTAACCAGGATAAACATCGGCAAATACCATGCGATACGTAGGCAATAGTTGCAAACGAACTTCTTTCTCCTCAAAAGAACCAGCGCCATTAATAATATTTACGAACTCCTGTT
>CAKZYJ010000023.1 GCA_937884755.1 uncultured Flammeovirgaceae bacterium | reverse complement strand
TACTAAGGCTACCCCGGACATGGCAATGAACCGGGATAGCTGAGTAACCCACACGGGTACAGGAAGGGCATCGGTGATCTGATCTATCTTTACGGTTTTGTCTTTGAAAAAGAGTTCTCCCGACCAGATCATAACCAAGATGATGGTGAATACTCCGAAAGTTAATCGAAAGCTAGTCATCGTAGAGGTCAATGGAAAGGTTGGGCCAATGTAATAGGAAGCATTCCACAGCAGATTTTGCAAGATTACCATAAATAAAATCAACCCCGAGATAATTTTGAACGAAACCGGACGAACCACATTTTTGAATTCCAATATGGAAATTGACCATAGCTTATTTAAAAAATCGTTTGTCTTGTATGAGAGATTGGGTTTTACAGCATTGAGATTTATTTCAATTTTATCCGTAATCTGCGCAGCGATAGTAGCTTTTCCCTTCTTTTTGGTGCCACCAAATAACCCTTTGTAGCTGAACTTAGACCAGGAAACTATGAGTAGGGTTACCGAAATACCCAACCACAGCAACCGGTTAGCCATGAAGTTTCCAGTGTGGGGCAAATAAACAGTGTTTTTTTCCAATCCAGACAAGCCATCGTTTATCTCTTCCACGGCCACAAAACCGAAGGGGTCCATCATAATGAGTGGAAGGCTAATCCCTGATTCACCCGAGGTGATCTGCATGATTAAAAAAAGGACTAAAAGCAATAAGGCTGCCAGATAACCAGCGGCCATTTTCCGGGTAAATACTACTGCGGTAATAATCATTGAGGTCAGTAGAAAAACATTGGGCATGATCAGGAAGGCGAAGCCATGCAGTAATTGTCCTACAGGATCGGGGCCAAAACGATAAGCTTCTGCAATACCTACATAAGGAACTAATAGCATACCTATTATTAGTCCAAAGGTAATGAGTAGATTATAGAAATAAGTGGATAAGAAACGTCCCCAAAAAAATTGCTTTTCATTGATGGGCTGCGTGTAGACCCACTCGATGGTTTTATATTGGATATCCTTGTAAAAAGCAGTTCCGGTGGAAATAGCAATAATAACTATCATAAATATCCCACCACCAGCAAGATTGATATAGTTCACAATGGGAGCATTCATCAGCAAATCCTCCCCTGAATAGAAATTAAAGAACCCTTTGGTATACCACAGGCTTTGAAAAATCAGTAATGCGTAGTAAAGGAGCGTACTCCAGTGCAATACCCTCTGTTTTAATTCATAGCGGAAAACCCTGAATATCATAGCAGAACGGTTTTTTGTTGATTGTGAATTAAATTAAAGTAGGCATCCTCGAGGGTAGGGGTCTTTTTTACAAATGCCCCATTGGGCATTTCCTCGGCTACTATTGTCACCATCATTTTTCCCATATGGAAGTGATTGGATATTACGTCGTATTTTTCGTAATGCTCATTTAACTCCGACTTTCCTATCTGTTTTTCCCAAACCTTGCCCATAAGGGATGCTTGCACTTCATCAGGACTACCCGTAAGGAGGACTTTCCCCTGTCCAATGATTGCCATATCGTTACAAAGAGTACTAACATCTTCTACAATGTGGGTAGAAAGAATCACTACGATATTTTCCCCTAATTCAGATAGCAGATTGTAGAAGCGGTTGCGTTCCATAGGATCTAATCCGGCGGTAGGTTCGTCGACAATGATCAATTGCGGATCGCCTAAAAGTGCCTGGGCAATGCCGAACCGTTGTTTCATCCCCCCTGAGTAGCTATCCAACCTTTTTTTACGAACATCATATAGATTGACCTTATTTAAAATGAATTTGACCTGATCCTGGCATTCATTCTGTTGAGTAATTCCTTTCATTTCTCCGATATGAAGCAACAACTCTTCGGCCGACACATTAGGGTATACTCCGAAATCTTGGGGCAGGTATCCTAACACTTTTCGGAGCTCCTCGGGTTGCTTTAATACATCAATCCCATTAAAAGATATGGTTCCCTGATCAGCATCTTGAAGGGTAGCTATGGTTCGCATCAGGGTAGACTTTCCGGCTCCATTTTGGCCTAACAACCCATACATACCTTTACCAATCGTTAGACTCACTTCTTTGAGTGCTTGCACTCCGTTCGGATAAGTCTTGGAAAGATTATTTATTGATAAGTTCATACTGTTAGATTATAGGTAGTGTAAGTTCTTTCGTGTTAAAATTTGCCGGTTATTGTAGCGCCGTAAGTCCGTGGCAGACCGAATGCCCCGGCATTAAAACCAGATTGCCCAAAGGCAAAGCTAAAGTAAGTTTCATCGGTCAGATTCTTAGCCCACACAAATAAATCCAAATGCTTAGAAGTAATCCCCAGCCTACTGCTAAGCAGTCCGTAGGCATCTTGCGTGAAAAAGTTGGATACGTCTAAATACATTTCACTCTGGTAAACGTAGTCAGCAGAAGCCTCCAAATTGATAGTAGATGTGAGGGGAAGGATATAGTTGAGATTAGTATTTCCGGTAAACTCAGGAGCCAACGGCAGACTTTTCCCAGATTCATCTATCTGTACTTCTTCACCAGTGGAAAAATCTACTCCACTAAATTGATATTCTTGAATTTCGGTATTCGTGTAACCTGCGTTCACATTGAGCGAAAGGCCTTTCGTAATTACCCATTGGCTTTCTAGCTCCACCCCGAAGATTCTGGTTCTACCAATATTATCGGTTCCAAAACTAATCGTATTTATATCCAATAAAGTGAATACCTGCTGGTCAATGTAATCGGTGTAAAACCCGGTAAAATTGAGCTTTAGCCGATTATTGAGCAGATTGTTTTTTATGCCTAATTCGTAGTTAAGCGTTGTCTCAGGATTAAAAGTTGCATCCTGAAGATCAGCCACAAAACCATTGATGCCTCCGGGACGGTATCCTCTTGCCAGGTTAGCAAAGACGAAAGAACTAGTATTGGCTCGATAGCTAAGGGCAATCTTAGGAGACAAAGCGGTAAAGCCTGCTTCTTCCTCAAAACTTCTGCCTGGCATTACTTCGGGCAAAAAAATACGATCAATCTCGGCGAATACCCTTTCGTAATCATAGCGTAATCCCCCCTCAATTTTCCATCGTTGATCAAACTTGTACGAAGCGTGTCCGAAAACAGCCACACCATCTCTTATCTGATTGATCCTGTCGGTTTGAATCAATGTACCGCTTGGATTATCTACCCCATTGCGTAGACTATTTATATCTCGGTTGTCCGTTCGGTATAAAAAGAGCCCTGAGGTCCATTGCCACGGCCCTGAACCACTAGAGTTAAGCCTGACTTCCTGGGAGAAGTTGTTGTAATCAGAAGACGTTTCAATCGACTGAATATCAAGTGGGGTATAATCGAGCTCATCAAATCGGAATCGATCAGTTGCTTGAAAAGCCGTAGTAGAATGAAGGGTTAACTTTTTGTAATAGTGGGTAATATTTAAGGCAATATTGTGGGTGGTCGCTTCACGAGAAGGTTTGATATCGTAAGCTACTTGATAAGGTGTATTTCTTATAATATCTTGAAAGTCGTTATCGGGAGTAGCAAAAGCGTAGGCGTAAGCGTCAGAATTTCGGTCTTGCAGCGCGTATAGCAAGTTAATAGAAGTCCTATCGCTGGCGTTGTACCTGAGCCGAAGGTTCGAATCTAACGTTTGTCTATTTTGTAATTTTTCTCCCGTTACCGTATTCTCAACGAAACCATCGCGATTAGTGTAATTGATATTCCCTCGGAAAAACAATTTATCTTTTACCAATGGCAAATTGATTCCCGCACTAAATACCTGCCTATTCAAATTGCCTAAGCCTGTGGAGGCGTAACCACTGAGCTTATTGGTAGGGGCTTTAGTAGTGATTTTTATCACGCCGGCCATAGCATTTCTACCGTACAAGGTTCCCTGTGGGCCCCTAAGTATTTCAATCTGCGCCAAATCACTTAATGATAAAGGGAAAGCAAAAGTGGTGAAATAGGGCACATCGTCTACATAAAGCCCTATTGAGGGGACTATATCAAAAGTTGCAATTCCTCTACTTGAAATAACTGTGGCATCACCCGTACCTCCATCATCGAGTATTCTAAAGTTGGGGGCAATGCTATTTAGCTCCGTAAACTGCTCAACCTGAAGCTGCTCAATCTGCTTTGATCCTATTGCCGATACGGCAGAAGCAGTTTTCTGAATATCTTCCAGTCTACGGTTGGCAGTGACTACAATTTCATTTAATTGTGTCGGAACCTGCGTGAGCGTAAAGTTCAGGTTTATGTCCTCAGACGCTACATTTATTTGCTGCTGTTTGTTTTCATAACCCAGGTAAGTAACACTAACGAAGTATACTCTAGGTTCAATCGATGATAAGGTATACTGCCCGTTAGCGTCGGAGATAGTCGCTATTGGCGTATTTAACAATTGAATCGTTGCCCCAACTAAAGGTTCTCCATCTTGTGCTGTTATTTCTCCAGTGATGGCTACTGTACTTTGGGCCATAGCATATAACCCAGCGATTATCAAAATCCCGGTAGTTAGAATTTTTAGACTCATCGTTTGTTGGTAAAAAAGGATCTGGTTAGCTATTTATATTCATTCTTAATAGCTTATCTTAGGGGCAAACCTACACTAGCATAGAAAGAGTCATACTACGAAAAACGGAATAAAAAATACGTAAAACGGAACCATGAAAACCACACTTTACGCTAGGGAATTGGTAGATACATTACTGGAAGGCAATTATCCTGGCTCCTTCCATGATCCTGACGATAAAATAAATGAGAACTCATACAATGTAGAATTACTCATTGGTAAGGGCGAGTTCAGAGAGATTTTCTTTGACGGGGTATGTATCAGTTACGGAAATACAGCCCTAAAAAATGACACTATTTTGCACTTTGAGAACAGCGATGAAATGGTGCAAATGCACTTTACTCTTTGTGGGAATATAGTAACGCACGCAGGCCCTCTTAAAAATTTCAGGCTGGGCTATAATCAGCATAATATCATCTATGACAACCGGTTGAAAGGAAGATCAGAATTGGCAGCAAAACAGAACATGTCGGTATTTGCGGTAAGCCTTTTACCCTCGTTCTTTAGTAAGTACTTGCCGGAAGAACCTAAAGTATTTCAATCTTTTGCGAGAAACCTGGACAAGAAGCAGTCTGGGGTTTTAACAGGAAACAACCTTCGAGTTACATCGCAGATGCATCTTATCATCGGTGAAATTCTTTCTTGCAAGCGAGTGGGTATCTACAAACGCATGTTTATCGAGGCAAAGGTTACTGAATTATTAATGCTCCAACTAGAGCAAATGAGTGCCTATGAAGGTGAGGTTTTTTGCTCTTTAAAAAAATCGGACATCGAAAAAATACACGCAGCTAAAGACATTATATTAGAAAATGCTATGAACCCCGTATCGCTTAGTGATTTGACCAAAATGGTTTGTACCAATGAGTTTACACTGAAGAAAGGATTCAAAGAGTTATTTGGTACTACAGTATTTGGTCTAGTAGAGACCGTCAGAATGGAGCATGCGAAAAAAATGTTGGTAGATCAGCGATTTACCGTCCGTGAAGTATCCGAACTCGTTGGGTACAAATACCCCCAACACTTTAGTTATGCGTTCAAGAAGTATTTTGGAAATAACCCGAGCAGGTTCAAAAGTCAGATCGATAGGTAGTATACTGTAGGTAAGGAT
>CAKZYJ010000022.1 GCA_937884755.1 uncultured Flammeovirgaceae bacterium | reverse complement strand
GGGTACGCCACACTATTGACGATACCTCGTTCGGAGCCGACGGTACCAAGGTCTGTTTTGCCAATCAAGACTCTTTGCCAGACATTGTGGCAGGCTGGGAACAGGGTAACGTAACCCGACTCTACTTTCACCCAGGAGACCCTACCCAGGAGTGGGATTACGTGGAGGTTCTTTCTCCTGCGGTAGAAGATGCACTAGTAGTTGATCTAGATGAGAATGGTTTTCCTGACATTGTTACCCTATCGGAAGGAAAACACCGGCGAATCACGATACATTGGGCTCCGTCTGACTGGAGCCGCTACGATCAATCTTCTGCCTGGCAATCCGTGGACATTCCTTGTTCGGTGGATCATACGCAGTGGATGTTCGGAGTAGCTCATCAGGTAGATGGAAATCACGGAGTTGATCTGATTGTAGGTTCTAAAGGAGAAGATGGTACACTAGGTTGGTTGGAGGCTCCGGCAAATCCTCGAGAGATAGATCAGTGGCAATTCCACGAAATATCACCCGCCGGATGGATTATGTCTATTGAGCTGATAGATCTAAACCAAGACGGGTATTCGGATATTCTTATTTCGGACCGTAAGGGAGCTTCGCGGGGAGTTCGCTGGCTACAGCATCCAGCTGAGCAAGACCAACTGGATAAACCCTGGCCAAATCACGTTATAGGACTCACGCGTGGCGAACCCATGTTTCTAACTATTACTGACAGGAATAGCGATGCTAAGCCCAATATCTTTGTACCAGATCTCTACGGACAACTTAATCATTTCCACCAAACGAATGGGGTTTGGGCGAAAGGTCTGATAAAATACCCTACCGGAGCAGGAACGAGAGGGAAGTCGGTAGAAACGGGAGATTTGAATCTGGACGGCACTTTAGATTTGGTCACTACCTACGAAGGAGCCGAGCACCTACACGGAGTGATGCTAAGTACTCAGACTGCTTCGGGTTGGCAGCATTACGCGATTAGCGATACACTGGGGAGAAAGTTTGACTTTGCCAAATTAATAGATCTGGATCAGGACGGAGATTTGGACGTGCTTACCAGCGAAGAGAATAACAATAGTGCTACGCAGGGTGGCTTGGGAGTAATTTGGTATGAGAATCCCCTAAAATGAAAAAAGCGCCTTATCGGCGCTTCCTCAGTTATCAAACCCTGGTGATCAAAATAGGTTCTCTATATTACACAGAAAATAGCCCATCCGGCTAATATGCTAGTTATTTTAATTGCCAACTCTATTCTTTTGCTTGTATCCATTATTCTGTAATTTTAGTAGTTACTTACTTGGGCAGAGTAAAACCAATAGTATACCAAGTGAGTTCACAGGCTACCACAAAACTCAAGAAAATATCCCTGCAAATCGCAAAAAAGGGAATTTAGGCCGATTTAGAGCTTTTTTTTGCCTTGATAGATGAAGAATATCATGCGAGCCAGAGTGTGAGTTTTTTTCCCATATGGGGAATTTAGTCCCGCTTACTTCCCGGAATCATCACCCCCAAACCACCATCGATCCGGTAGGCCTGACCAGTCATAAAGGCAGCTTTGTCACTACAAAGGTAGGCAATGAACTCACCAATCTCTTGGGGTTGAGCAATACGTTCGGTCAAATGCATATCAATACATTCCTGATATACCTGCTCCGGATTGGGCGATTGAGAGATACCCCAGCGTAGCATAGGAGTATCTACTGAACCGGGACAAACCGCCACGCAGCGAACGTTAGGAGCATAATCTACCGCTATGCTTCGGGTAAGCCCCAGCATTGCTGTTTTAGAAGTAGTGTAGGGTGCCACATTGTTTTGCGTGAGCATAGCCTGCACACTAGAAACATTAACCACTACTCCTCGGCCAATTTTCTGCATGTAGGGAATGGTGTGCTTTGCGCAAAGAAAAGCGCTTTTTAAGTTGACGTTCATCACCATATCCCACTCTTCCTCGCTGGTTTCGGTTACCGTAGAGTAGCGTTGGATACCGGCATTGTTCACCAGATAATTCACCTGTCCAAAAGTAGCTTCCGCAGTAGCAATTGCTTCCATTACCTCTTTCTCCTTAGATACATCACAGTGTAGAAAACGAAGGTGGTCTTCCGGAGCCTCGGTCAGCACGCCTCCTTGTATCGGGTCAATATCCAAGATCACCACATTTGCACCCTCTCGCAGAAATACTTCGGCTGTAGCCCGACCAATTCCTTTACTCCCACCGGTAATAATCGCTGTACGTCCCTGATGTTCCATGACTGTGATTTGAAGTAGATTGCGCTGAAGATAACAGAAAACCTATTACATTGTCAACAGCTAGATATTCGCTTCAGTCAACGTACCTCCAAGTCCTGCCTCAATATATCTCTACCCATACGTATAACTTGGTAAATATGTCTGGTGGTTATCATTCCGCTGATTTGTAAAAAACAAAATAATACGTAGATTTGCCTCCTTATGCTATACGATAAAGGTGTGTTTTCGGCAGAAAGTACTACTGTACACAGACTCTAATTCGCCTACCAAATGGTATTCTGCTCCTCACCTGTCTTTAGCCCTGTTTAATTGTTTTCTACCAACCCCTAACCACTATGAGAATACCCTTTACGATTTTTTCTCGAATTCTCCTGGTGTCGCTAATTCTGCTCGGAATGCAGAACGCGTACGCCCAGTCGCGGACCATTTCAGGTACTGTGACCGAAGATGGCTCCGGATTGCCCGGTGTCAACGTACTTCAGCAAGGTACTGCTATTGGTACCGTTACTGATGTGAACGGTGATTACACTATTGCCGTAGAAGGTGAAAATCCCGTTTTAGTGTTTACTTCAGTCGGTTACGAGTCCGAAACAGTCACTGTAGGCTCTCGGTCTACTGTTGACATTAGCCTTACTCCCGATTTAACTGAACTCAGTGAAGTAGTAGTGACTGCTTTAGGTATCACCAAAGAAAAACGAACGCTTACTTACAGTACCCAGGAGGTATCTAGCCAGGGTATTGAAGAGGCCCGTCCGGTTAATATTACTGAAGCCTTAAGTGGTAAAGTAGCCGGTATTGCCATCACTACTACTGGGGCCGGAGTAGGCGCTCCTACTAAAGTAGTTCTCCGTGGTAACCGTTCGTTACAGAGCAACGGAAGCCAACCCTTATATGTCATTGATGGTATTCCGGTAGGAGGAGACATTTCTGATCTTGCACCGGAGGATATTGCCAGTATATCGGTACTGAAAGGTGGTAATGCTGCTGCTCTCTACGGAAGCCGAGCTAACAATGGGGCAATCATTGTAACCACTAAATCAGGAGAGGGTGCTCCCGAAGGTGTAACCGCCAATCTTGGATTTAACTATCAGGTTAATTCTCCTATCTTACTGACTAAATACCAAAACGAGTTTGGACAAGGATCAGCCGGAGTATATTCGCCGGCAGCTTTTACTTCTTGGGGACCACGTATGACCGGGCAGATTGTTGACCATTGGTCAAACGACCCTGAGTATCTGGCATCAATCGGCGGTACGTATGCATTTACCCCTCAACCAGATAACGTCCGTGATTTCTTCCAAAATGGACATACGATGGCAATTAGTGCTGGGGTGAACATCAATAACGAGAATTCTAATACTAGTATTAACTACACTAATACTGACGGAGCCGGAATTGTACCGCAGAATGAGATGAACCGTCATTATCTTAACGTAAGGAACACAACCACTTTATTTGATAAACTGACAGTAGATGCCAAGGTTAATTACATTCGTAGTAATTTCTCCGATGTATTGGTCAGTGGCGAGAGTTTCGATAACCCCGCGAGATATGCCTACATCTTACCGAGAAATTTACGTACACAGGATCTAGAATACTTTCAGTTTACGAATGACGCTGGACAATTACGACAGCATTTCTACGTGCCTCGATCTAACGAGGCCGGTAATCCTTATTGGACGGCAAACAATGTAAAGCAGCCTCGTGTAAACGAACGGATATTAGGTATGCTATCGTTGAAATACCAGATTACCGATGATTTATCCATACTAGCTCGTTCTGGGGTAGACCGTCGGAACAATTACGGCGAATTCCTACGTTTCGTAGATACCTATATTGTTGCCGACTTTGGCTCGTACGCAAAAAGTTTTGATTCTGATCTAGAGTGGAACTCCGATCTACTAGTAAGTTATCAGAAAGAGTTGAACGAGAATATTACAATAGGTCTTAATG